>DAHUXL010000016.1 GCA_027307195.1 Rhodanobacter sp.
TGGGTTTTCTCGGTCTGCGCCAGCTCCACGAAATGCTTGCGTTCCAGCGCCAGCAGCCATTCCTCGTCGACCGTCGAGCCGCGCTCGATCGCGCCGCCGCACAAGGTGTCGGCGATGCGCGTGGCGATGTCCACGTCGTGCTCGGAAGCGAAATAGCCGGCCTGCAGGTTTGCCAGCGAGGCTTTGAACGTGGCGGTGCCGACGTCGCCTGCGACGGGAATCGCACGCGCCGGCAGCGGCGGACGGTAGCCGCTCTCGGCCAGCGCATTCGCCACCTGCTTGGCCACGTAGAGCAGCTCGTAGGCGTTGAACACCACCACGTCGCTGTCGCGCAGCAAGCCAAGCTGCTTCGCTTCGAAGGCGCTGGCGGAGACCTTGGCCATCGCCACGGTCTCGAACCCCTTCTTCAGTTCCTCGAACGGGTCGCCCGGGTTTGCCCTGGCGGCGCGCACGGCCAGCTCATGCAGGCCGCCACCGGCCGGCAGCAGGCCGACGCCGGCCTCGACCAGACCGATATAGCTTTCCAGCGCCGCGACGGTGCGCGCCGAATGCATCTGGAACTCGCAGCCGCCGCCGAAGGCCATGCCGCGCACCGCGGATACCACCGGCACCAGCGAATACTTGATCGCCATGCTGGTGCGCTGGAAGTTCTCCACCATCTTCTCGAAGTCGGCGATCTTGCCCTCCTTGAGCAGGCCAAGCGCGCCCTTGAGATCGGCGCCGGCGGAGAACGGCTCGCCGGTCTGCCAGATCACCACGGCCTTGAGTTTCTCTTCGGCCAGCTTGATCGCGTGCTGCACGCCGTCGAGCACGAAGTCGTTGACCGTGTTCATCTTGGTCTTGAACGAGAGAATGCCGACGCCGTCGTCGCCCAGTGTCCACAGGCGCACGCCCTCGTTCTCCCAGACGGTGGTGCCCTGGTCGAACTTCTCGCCGATCAGCGGATCGGGGAACAGCTGGCGCTGGTACACCGGATGCCGCGAACGCGGCTTGTCGGCGTTGGCGCTGGCCGAGTACGAGCCATCCTTGCCATGGACGCCTTTACGGCCATCGGTGACCCACGCCGGCAGCGGTGCCTTGCTCATCGCCTTGCCGGCGGCGATGTCTTCGTTGATCCAGCCGGCGATTTGCTGCCAGCCGGCAGCCTGCCAGGTCTCGAACGGGCCGAGCTTCCAGCCGTAGCCCCAGCGGATCGCGAAATCCACATCGCGCGCGGTGTCGGCGATGTCGGCCAGGTGGTAGGCGGTGTAGTGGAACAGGTCGCGGAAGCTGGCCCACAGGAACTGGGCCTGCGGATCGTTCGACGCGCGCAGCTTGCCGAACTTCTCGGCCGGGTCCTTGATCGCCAGGATCGCGGCGACTTCGTCGGACAGCTTCTGCTCGGAAACTCGGAAGTCCTGTTTGGCGACATCCAGTACTTGGATGTCCTTGCCAACTTTCTTGTAGAAACCACCGCCGGTCTTCTGCCCAAGCGCGCCCTTGTCGATCAGTCCCTGCAGCCAGACCGGCGCCTTGAAGTACTGATGCCACGGATCGTCCGGCAGCGTGTCGGCCATGGTCTTGATGACATGCGCCATGGTGTCCAGACCGACCACGTCGGCGGTGCGGTAGGTCGCACTCTTCGGGCGGCCGAGTGCCGGACCGGTGAGCGCGTCGACGGTGTCGAAGCCGAGCTTGAACTGGTCGGTGTGGTACATCGCCGACAGCATCGAGAACACGCCGATGCGGTTGCCGATGAAGTTCGGGGTGTCCTTGGCGATCACCACGCCCTTGCCGACGGTGGTGACCAGGAAGGCTTCGAGGCCTTCGATCACGGCCGGATCGGTGAGCCTGGTCGGGATCAGCTCGACCAGGTGCATGTAGCGCGGCGGGTTGAAGAAGTGCACGCCGGTGAAACGGTGGCGCATTTCTTCCGGCAGCGCTTCGGCGAGGCCGTTGATCGACAGGCCCGAGGTGTTGGAGGCCAGAATCGCGGTCTTCGACAGATGCGGTGCGATCTTTTTGTACAGATCCAGCTTCCAGTCCATCCGCTCGGCGATCGCCTCGATCACCAGATCGACGTCCTTGAGGTGGCCCATGTCTTCGTCGTAGTTGGCCGGGATGATCGCGGCGGCGAGGTTCTTGTCGGCGAGCGGGGCAGGCGACAGCTTGGCGAGGTTGGCGATGGCCTTGAGCGCGATGCCGCTCTTCGGACCTTCCTTGGCGGGCAGGTCGAACAGCACGGTTTCGACGCCGGCGTTGGTCAGGTGCGCGGCGATCTGCGCGCCCATGACTCCGGCGCCCAGCACGGCGGCCTTGCGGATGCGCAGCGCTGATGAGGGTGAGGATGCAGCGGTCATTGGCTTCTCCGATGGTGCAAACGAGAGTGAAACGGGGGATTGGAAGATCAGGGATGACTGAGCCCGGCGACGGCGAAGCGGATCAGGTGCTGCGCGGTCTGTTCGCGATGGGCGTGCTCGCTGACATCGCTTTTGCGCTGGATCATGCCGAAGCCGGACATCGCGTGGGTCAGCGCGCCGGTGACCAGATCGATGCGCCAGTAAAGCTCCTGCTTGCTCAGTTGCGGCAGCAGGCGGGCGAATTCAGCGGTGAACTGGCGCATCACGTGGCCGTAGTTGGCGGACAGGAACTGGCGCAGGGTGTCGTCGTGTTCGGCGAATGCACGTGCCAGCACGCGCATGAAGAGGGAGCCGTTGCCGTCATGCGACAGGTCCAGTGCCGGGCGGATATAGGCCGCCAGCACGGCTTCCAGGGTGGTGTCGGGATGGCCGGCAACCTTGGCCAGGGCTGACAACCGGCTGGCGTTCAGCGCATCGAGCCGGCGCCGGAACACTTCCTCGACCAGTTTGTCCTTGGAGCCGAAGTGGTAGTTGACTGCGGCCAGGTTGACCCCGGCAGCGGCCGTCAGCTGGCGCAGCGAGGCACCGTCAAAGCCACGCTGGGCGAACAGGACCTCGGCAGCGCCGAGTATCCGTTCCTTGGTGGAGCCGGAGCTGTTCACGGGCGAAACCATCCATCGGCCATGGGCCAGTTCAAACGATCGTTTGAGCATACGCGGACAGCTTGGCGGCCGTCAAACCAAGCCGGTTGCAAACAACGGGTTACTTGCGTATGAGTTAGAATCTGTCAAACTTTCGTGAGCTAAATCCGCAATCCCTGTCAGATTTAGTTCATCGCCGGCTTGGGAGCCGGCACGCCCCCTTCCCTAAATCCGTTTTTCCGGAGCACACCCGTATGGCGCTGGAGCGCACCCTTTCCATTATCAAGCCCGACGCCGTTGCCAAGAACGTCATCGGTGAAATCTACGCGCGTTTCGAAAAGGCCGGCCTCAAGGTTGTGGCCGCGAAGATGAAGCAGTTGTCGCGCCAGGAAGCCGAAGGCTTCTACGCGGTGCACCGCGAGCGTCCGTTCTTCAAGGCACTGGTCGACTTCATGATCTCCGGCCCGGTGATGATCACCGCGCTTGAGGGTGAGAACGCCGTGCTGGCTCATCGCGACCTGATGGGCGCCACCAATCCGAAGGAAGCCGCGCCGGGCACGATCCGCGCCGACTTCGCCGATTCCATCGACGCCAATGCCGTGCATGGTTCCGATGCAGTCGATACCGCCAAGGTGGAGATTTCATATTTCTTCGCTGCGACGGACGTGCTGTCGCGCTGAGCGATTCAATAAGTTGTGAGGCATTAGTTGTGAACCAGGTTGTTGTGAATCCGCCCGCCAAAGTCAACCTGCTCGACTTCGATCGCCAGGGTCTGCGTGATTTCTTCACGCAGATCGGCGAGAAGCCGTATCGCGCCGAGCAGGTGATGAAGTGGATCTACCACGATCTGGAAGACAACTTCGAAAACATGACCGATGTGGGCAAGGCGCTGCGCGCCAAGCTCACCGAGGTCTGCTACATCGGCGCACCCAAGACGCTGCTGGATAAAGCCGCCACTGACGGCACCCACAAGTGGCTGCTGGGCATGGACAGCGGCAACGCGATCGAGACGGTGTACATCCCCGAGCCTACCCGCGGCACCTTGTGCGTGTCCTCGCAGATTGGTTGTGCGCTGAACTGCAGCTTCTGCTCGACCGGCGCGCAGGGTTTCAACCGCAACCTGTCCACCGCCGAGATCATCGGTCAGGTGTGGGTGGCGGCGAAGTACCTGGGCAACATCACCCATCAGAACCGCCGCATCACCAACGTGGTGATGATGGGCATGGGCGAGCCGCTGGCAAACTTCGAGAATGTGGTGCGGGCGATGCGCCTGATGCGCGACGACCTGGGCTTCGGCCTGGCCGCCAAGCGAGTCACGCTCTCCACTGCCGGCATGGTGCCGTTGATCGACCAGTTGTCGGACGCGATCGACGTGTCGCTGGCGGTCTCGCTGCATGCGGCCAATGACGAGCTGCGTACCGAGCTGGTGCCGATCAACAAGCGTTATCCGATCGCCGAGCTGCTGGCCGCCTGCCAGCGCTGGGTCGCGCGCAAGCCGCGTACCTCGATCACCTTCGAATACACCTTGATGAAGGGCATCAACGACCAGCCCGAGCATGCCCGCCAGCTGATCAAGCTGATGCGCAAGCTGCCGACCTGCAAGGTCAACCTGATCCCCTTCAATCCCTTTCCCGGCACCCGCTACGAGCGTTCGGACGCGAATGACATTCGCGACTTCCAGACACAGCTGTTGAATGCCGGTGTGCTGACCATGTTGCGGCGTACCCGCGGCGACGATATCGATGCTGCCTGCGGTCAGTTGGCCGGGCAGGTGACCGATCGTACCCGGCGTAGTGCCGATCTTCGCAAGCGGCAAGACGAGGGGGCATTGCATGCGGTTTGACCGGGTACTGATCTTCAGCCTGCTGTTGCCGCTGGCTGGCTGCATGACCACACGCACCGACAGCAATTCGCTCGGCAAGAACCTGCCGGAATCCAGCAAGGCCGACCAGGCCATGGATGCCGCACGCATCCATACGGAGCTGGCCCAGCGCTACATGGACTCCGGCGATCTGCAGACGGCGCTGGCGAAAGTGACCACGGCACTGCAGTTCAACCCCAATTACGCGCCGGCGCATACCGTGATCGCGGTGCTGTACGAGCGCATCAACAAGCTTCCCGAAGCCGAGCAGCATTACCGCAAGGCGGTAGCGCTCGAACCGGCCAAGGGCGCACCAAACAACAATCTTGGTGTGTTCCTGTGCCATACCGGGAAAATCGCGGAAGCGAACGGGTATTTCCAGAAAGCGGTCGCCGACCCGTTCTACCAGACGCCCGATGTGGCGTTGACGAATGAAGGGGTATGCCAACTGCGGGCCAATGACGCCAAGGGCGCCGAAGCGAGTTTTCGTGACGCCATCGTGCGAAATCCGAATAATGCAGAGGCACTCTTTCAGCTTGCGAATGTGCTTTATCTGAATAAGGATACGTTTCGCGCCAGGGCCTTCATCCAGCGATTCGATGCGCTGGGCCAACCGACTGCCGCGTCACTCAAGCTTGGTCACGATATTGAATCTCGTCTGGGCAACCAGGAAGGCGCCCTCACTTACAGCAAGCGATTGCTTGGCCAGTTCCCGGATTCGGAGCAGGCGCACGCTCTTGACACGACTGCCAGCCCATGACATCCATGCAACCTCCATCGACCGAGCCCGGTGCGAACGAACCGGAACTGTTCGGCATCAATTTGCTCAACATGGATGTACCGTCGACGGAGTCTGGCACGGTCAGTTTCGGCAATCGCCTGCATGCGGCGCGTGAAGCTCGCGGGCTCAATCTGGAAACCTGTGCGCTGACGCTGAAATTGCCTGCACGCGTGCTGCGCCAGCTTGAACGTGATCAGTACGACGACATTGATTCGAAGGTTTATCTCGCCAGTTACATCGGCAAGTACGCTCGCCATCTTGGCATCAACGAGGCGTCGATCCAGGTTGAGCTTGACCGCATCAAGCAGGTCGAGCCAGCGCTGGTGGCGACCGGTGGTATTTCGCATTCGCGTTTCCTGCTTGATCGCTACGCCACGGCGGCTACCTATGTCGTGCTGACGGCGGTGATCGTGGTGCCGATGATCTGGCTGGGCGTGCGTGGCACCCTCGATCGCGACCTCAGCCATCTGGCCCCCCTTGATGCTGCGCCGGTGGCGCAACTGGATGCACCCGCGACAACATCAAGTGCGGCTGCCGGCAATCTGGCCAGTCGGGTGGTTCCATTGTCGCCGTCGCCGGTTACGCAGGCGGCGCAGCGGCAGGAACAGGAACCCCTGATGGCCTCGATGGCGCCGTTCCCGAGCATGGACAACAGCAGCCTGTCGTCGCCGGCCAAATCCGCTGTACCAGCGGCGGTCGATGCCGGTAGCGGCGGCCATAGCCTGGGTCTGAGCCTGAGTTCGGCCAGCTGGGTCGAGGTTGTCGACAGCCACGGCACGCGACTGGAATACGGCCTGCTGCCTGCCGGCAGCAACAAGACCTACCACAGTGATCAGCCGCTGGATGTGCGCATTGGCAATGCCAGCGGCGCACAGATCAGCATCGATGGCCAGTCGGTGGGACTGGATGATTACCGGCATGCCAACGTGGCGCGTTTCCGCGTGCAGATGCAGGACGGCAAGGCTTCCGCAGCCAACCTCTGATCACCGCCCGGGCCGCTCCGGGCAACCCATTTCGGTTATGCTTGCCCATTGTTCGCTCGGCAACGAGCGGATGTGATCTGCTTTATCTCTTATTTACTGCGCAGGCCTGTGCACGCGCCTGCGGGTGCGCAGCCTTTTGAATGGTGATTGCATGGCATTTGAAGAATACGACAAGTACGAACAAAGCGAATTGGTTCAGAAATGGCTGCGCGAGAATGGTGTGTCGATCATCGTCGGTATCGCGATCGGCTTGGTCGGCATTTTCGGCTGGCAGCAATGGCGCAACCATCAGGCCCGCAATGAGGGCATGGCATCACAGCTCTATCAGCAGGTGCAGATCGCACTGGCATCAGGCAAGCCGGATGCAGCCACCCAGCTGACCGATCAGTTGATGAAGGATTACGCCAAGTCGCCGTATGCCGTATTTGCCGTCAGCGACCGTGCCAAACAACAAGTGGAAGCCAAGCAGCTGGACAAGGCCGAGGCATCGCTGGCGTGGGCTGAAAGCCACGCTGCTGATCCGGCATTGAAATCGTTGACCATGTTGCGCATCGCGCAGGTGGAACTGGCCAGCGACAACGGCAACGCCGCGCTGGCCACGCTCGATCGCATGCCGGCCGACAGCTACAAGGGGCTGGCTCAGGAACTCCGCGGGGATGTGCTGGTCAAGCTTGGACGTTCCGACGATGCGCGCAAGGCTTACCAGACGGCCTTGTCGACGTTGAGCGAGGAAGCGCCGCAACGCGGCGCCTTGCAGATGAAACTCGATGATTTGGCCGTGGCCGGGAAGCAGGGTGCATGAAAAGATTTTTACTGATCACACTGGCTTCATTGGTGACCCTTGCCGGTTGCCATTCGCTCAAGAAGGAAAATATCCAGCCGCCGACTCCGTTGGCCAAGGATTTCAAGCCTACCGTTCAAGTCACCCGTTTATGGAGCTCCCGCGTCGGTGACGGTGCCGGCGTCAGTGGCGCCCGTCTGCGTCCGGCCGTGGTCGATGGCGTGCTTTACGCCGACAGCACGGACGGCAAACTGGTCGCAATCGATGCTAACAGCGGCAAGACCCTGTGGTCGAAGAGTTCGAGCACGCATGGCTGGTTCGGCTGGGGTGACAAGAAGCGCAAAGATGCCCTGTACGCCGGTGGTCCGGCAGTCGCTGGCGATCTGCTCGCCGTCGGCACGCTCGACGGTCACGTTTATGGCGTGAATGCGAAAGATGGCAGCCCGCGCTGGGAGGCCGAGTTGAAAGCCGAAGTGCTGACGTCGCCAGTGATCGTCGGTGACCTGACAGTGGTGCGAACCAGCGACGGTCGCGTCTACGCGCTGGACAGCAAGACCGGCGAGCGTCGCTGGGTCTATGACCAGGGCACCGTGCCGCTGTTGAGCCTGCGTGGCAATGGCCAGCTGCTGGCGGCCAATGGCGTGCTGTTTTTCGGCAGCGACGACGGCAAGCTGGTCGCGCTGCGACTGGACAATGGCTCGAAACTGTGGGAGCAGAAACTGGCCAGCGGCGAAGGTCGTACCGAGATTGATCGACTGAATGACGTTGATGGCGCGATCCTGCTCGATGGCGGCACGCTCTACGGTGCTGCCTATCACGGCAATCTGGTGGCTGTGGATGGCCCCAGCGGTCGCCCGCTGTGGTCACGTCCGTTTTCCAGCTTCGGCTCGCTGGCGATCAGCGGCAATTCGGTTATCGGCGTCAACGACGATTCGCAAGTATGGGCGTTCGACAAGACGGGCGGTGCCGACATGTGGAAGAACGACGCCCTGAAATACCGGTGGGTCACCGGCCCGGCCGTGCAGGGCGATTATGTCGTGGTCGGCGACATGGAAGGCTACGTGCATTGGCTGCAGGTCGGCGATGGTGCGTTGGCTGCACGTCAGCGGTTGTCGAAGAAGGCGATCCGCGCCCAGCCACTGGTGGTGGGTGACACTGTCTACGTCGAGGACGTAGCGGGCCATATCGGCGCCTATCGTCTGTCCGCGCACTGATCGCGGAGACCATGTCCTCATCATGCTGCCTGTCGTCGCGCTAGTTGGTCGTCCCAATGTCGGTAAATCGACCCTTTTCAATGTGCTGACGCGCAGTCGTGACGCCCTGGTGGCCGACATGCCGGGCGTCACCCGTGACCGTCACTACGGCGTCTGCCGCAGTGGCGCGCGGCCCTTCGTGGTGGTCGATACCGGCGGTCTGTCCGGCGTCGAGGAAGCCATGGACGTGCTCACGGCGAAGCAGGTGCGCCTGGCCATCGAAGAAGCGAACGTGCTGGTGTTCGTGGTCGATGCCCGTGAAGGCCTGCTGCCGCAGGACTACGTTATCCTGGGCGAGTTGCGCCGCAGCGGCAAGACCATCATAGCTGCGGTCAACAAGACTGACGGGCTGGAAGAGGAAGCCGTACTGGCGGAGTTCTCCGCGTTCGGCGTCGGCAAGATCCTGCCATTGTCCGCCGCGCATAATCGCGGCACCAGCGACCTGATTGAACTGATTCTGCCGTTGCTGCCCGCCGACGAGGAAAGCACGGTCGAAGAGGAAGGCGAGGGTGGCAGCATTCGTGTCGCCATCGTCGGTCGTCCGAATGCCGGCAAATCGACCCTGATCAATCGCCTGCTCGGCGAAGACCGGTTGATCGTCTCGGACGTCGCCGGCACTACCCGCGATCCGATCCGCGTCCCGCTGGAACGCGACGGCAAACGCTACACACTGATCGACACCGCCGGCATCCGCCGCAAGGCACGCGTCGAGGAAGCCGTCGAGAAATTCAGTGTCATCAAGACCCTGCAGTCGATTGCTGCAGCCCAGGTCGTGGTGGTGATGATCGATGCCCGCGAAAACCTGGCCGACCAGGATCTCACCCTGATCGGTTACGCGATGGACGAGGGCCGGGCGCTGGTGATCGCCATCAACAAGTGGGATGGCCTGGACCAGTATCAGCGCGACGAGTGCATGCGCGCGCTGGATCGTCGACTGGTGTTCGTCGACTGGGCCAAGCAGGTACATATCTCGGCACTTCACGGTTCGGGCTTGCGCGAGCTGATGCGCGCGGTCGTGCGAGCTCATGCGTCGGCGACCAAGGTGCTGGTGTCTTCCGATTTGACCAAGACGCTGGAGAAAGCCTACGAAGGCTACCAACCGCCACTGGTGCATGGTCACTCGCCGAAGCTTCGCTTCGCACATCCGGGTGGCAACAATCCGCCGACCATCGTGATCCACGGCACCCGCACCAAGCACATTGCACCGGCGTATCAGCGCTACCTGGAAAATTTCTTCCGCAAGCGCTACAAGCTGGAGGGCACGCCGATCCGGATTGCCTTCCGTGAAGGCGAGAACCCGTATGCGGGACGCAAGAAGGTGTTGACCAAGGAGCAGGAGCAGAAGGCCCGGCGCCGGGTCAGTGACCTGATCAAGCGCACGCGCTGATTCTCCGGCCCGCTCGTCTCGGGCTACGGCGCAGACTGCAGCAGATCGGCCGGAGTCAAACCGTACACCGCAGCGTCATGGCCTTCTCCATTCGCCCGCAGGCGCTGCCGTGCAATCGCTTCGAAGCGCGCGCCGGCTTTTTCGGCGGTGCGCCGGCTTGCATGGTTGTCGGGCATGACAACGATCTCGATGCGGATCAAACCCAGTTGTTCAAAGCCGAAACGCGCGACCAGCGCGGCGGCGTGCGCGGCGATTCCTTCGCCACGACGCGACTGGCGCACCCAATAACCGAGATTGGCGCTGTGATGCTGATGGTTGCGCTGGTTGAGCCCGGCTCCGCCGAGCAGCTCGCCGGTGTCCAGGTCGAAGATCGCGAACGCGAAGTGCTCGCCACGCGACCAGCCGTCCTGACAGTGGCTTATCCATGCGTGCGCATCAGCCAGCTCATAACCCGCATGGCACCAGGGTAGCCAGCGACCCACGCTGGCCACTGACGAACGTGCTGCCTCGAACAGGTCTTCGGCATCATGTACTTGCCATGGACGCAGCCGCAGCGGTTCTTCGACAAGCTCCAATGTGGGCAAGACCGGTTCGCTCGTCATCAGGCACCCTTTCGCTTTTGTTTGTGTGCATGCGGGCCAGTCGCGATAATGGGCAACTTCCAGTCAGGCATCAACATGAGCGCACGCATTCTCGACGGCAAACGCATCGCGCAGGAATTGCTGGAGCGCCTGCGCCTGCGCGTCGCCGAGCGGGTCGCACGGGGACTGGCTGCGCCGGGACTGGCGGTGGTGCTGGTGGGCAGCGATGCCGCGTCATCGGTCTACGTGCGCAACAAGCGCAAGGCCTGCCATCAGGTAGGTTTTCGCTCATTCGATTACGACCTGCCAGCGAACACCAGCCAGGAAGAATTGTTCGCCCTGATCGACCGCCTGAATGCCGATCCAGCCGTGCATGGCATTCTGGTGCAATCGCCGTTGCCGGAGCATATCGACGAGGATGCACTGGTCGATCGCATCGATCCGGACAAGGACGTGGACGGTTTCCAGGCGGTCAACGTGGGTCGCCTGGCGCTGCGTCGTTTCGGTTTGCGCCCATGCACACCCAAAGGCGTGATGACCCTGCTGGGCCACACCGATCGTCCGGTGCGCGGCCAGCACGCGGTGGTGGTCGGCGTGTCCAACCATGTCGGTCGCCCACTGGTGCTGGAATTGATGATCGCCGGTTGCACCACCACCAGCTGCCATCGCTTCACCCGTGATCTGGAAAGTTTCGTGCGTCAGGCCGATATCCTGGTCGTTGCGGTCGGCAAACCGGGGCTGGTCAAGGGTGAGTGGATCAAATCGGGAGCGGTGGTGATCGACGTCGGCATCAACCGTCTCGACGATGGCCGGCTGGTCGGTGACGTGGACTTCGATGCCGCAGCGGCGCATGCGAGCTGGATCACGCCGGTACCCGGCGGTGTCGGCCCTATGACCGTGGCCACACTGATGGAAAACACGCTGGAGGCCGCGGACGCACGCGCCACGATGCACAAGCTCGCCTGATCCGCGGGCTGCATTCAGCTGCACATCTGGCGAGGCTCGCGGCAGGGCGCGTATAATTCCCTCTTTGCAGCGGGACTTTTCGCATGCGTATCATCGCCGAGGCCCTGACCTACGACGACGTCTACCTTGTTCCGGGCCATTCCATCGTGCTGCCGCGTGATGTGAATACGTCAACGCGGTTCACCCGCAACCTGCGCCTGAACATTCCGATCGTCTCCGCCGCCATGGACACGGTCACCGAGGCCCGCCTCGCCATCACCATGGCGCAGTGCGGTGGCATCGGCATAATTCACAAGAACATGACGGCCGAGCAGCAGGCGGCGGAAGTGCGGCTGGTGAAGAAATTCGAGGCCGGCGTGATCCGCAGCCCGATCACTGTGGGCCCGAACACCTCGATCCGCGAAGTGCTTCGGCTGACCCATGCGCACAACATCTCCGGCGTGCCGGTGGTCGATGGCGAGCAACTGGTCGGCATCGTCACCAGCCGTGATCTGCGTTTCGAACGCAAGCACGACGATCCGGTGCGCAACATCATGACTCGCCAGGACAAACTGGTCACGGTCAAGGAAGGCGCCAGCCAGGATGACGTGCTGCAGTTGCTGCACACGCACCGCATCGAGAAGGTGCTGGTGGTCAACGACGCGTTCCAGCTGCGTGGCCTGATCACCGTCAAGGACATCCAGAAGGCGCGCGACAACCCGCATTCCGCCAAGGATCCCAACGAAGCGTTGCTGGTCGGTGCCGCGGTCGGCGTGGGTGGCGACACCGAGCAGCGCGTAGCCGCGCTGGTCGATGCCGGCGTCGACGTGCTGGTGGTGGATACCGCCCACGGTCATTCGCAAGGCGTGATCGACCGCGCCGGCTGGGTCAAGAAGCACTATCCGCAGGTGCAGGTGATCGCCGGCAACATCGTCACCGGCGAAGCGGCACGCGCGCTGCTCGATGCCGGCGTGGATGCGGTGAAGGTCGGCGTGGGTCCCGGCTCGATCTGCACCACGCGCGTGGTCGCCGGTGTCGGCGTGCCACAGATCACCGCGATCGACATGGTCGCCACCGCGCTGAAGGACGAGATCCCGCTGATCGCCGATGGCGGTATCCGTTACTCCGGCGATATCCCGAAGGCACTCGCCGCTGGCGCCTCCACCGTGATGCTCGGTTCGATGTTCGCCGGCACCGAGGAATCGCCGGGTGAGGTCGAGTTGTTCCAGGGCCGTTCGTACAAGAGCTACCGCGGCATGGGCTCGATCGGTGCGATGCAGCTCGGTTCCAAGGATCGCTATTTCCAGGACGAGGCCGATGCCGACAAGCTGGTGCCGGAAGGCATCGAAGGTCGCGTGCCGTACCGCGGTCCGCTGCGCAACATCATTCACCAGCTGATTGGTGGCCTGCGTGCGTCGATGGGTTACCTGGGCGCAGCCACCATCGATGACGTGCGTCACAAGGCGCAGTTCGTCAAGGTGACTTCCGCTGGCGTCACCGAAGCGCATCCACACGATATCCAGATCACCAAGGAAGCGCCGAACTATCGGCTCAACTCGTGACTGAAGCGCCGGCCCGAGGGCCGGCGCCTTGTTTTGCAGGTGGCAATTTTTTCAAGATCATGAGGCGTCGACGTGGCCAGATGGCCCCGCGGCGAAACCGGACCGATGACCAATATCCATAGCGACAAGATCCTGATCCTCGATTTCGGCGCGCAGTACACGCAACTGATCGCCCGCCGCATCCGCGAGCTTGGCGTGTACTGCGAAATCTGGGCCTGGGATCACGAGCCGGCCGAGATCGCCGCGTTCGGTGCGAAGGGCATCATCCTGTCGGGCGGCCCGGAATCGACCACGCTGGAAGACGCGCCGAAAGCACCGCAACAGGTGTTCGACTCCGGCGTGCCGATCCTCGGCATCTGCTACGGCATGCAGACGATGGCTGCCCAGCTCGGTGGCGCCACCGAGGCCGCCGACGCGCGCGAGTTCGGTCACGCCGAAGTCGATATCGTGGCGACTAGCCGTCTGTTCGATGGCCTCAGCGACCATGCCGGTGCGCGCAAGCTCGATGTGTGGATGAGTCACGGCGACCATGTTGCCAAGGCACCGCCAGGTTTCGCGATCACCGGCACTACTGATCGCATCCCGGTCGCGGTGATGGAGAATGATGACAAATGCTGGTATGGCGTGCAGTTCCACCCGGAAGTGACGCACACGAAGCAGGGTGGGGCGCTGCTGAAGCGTTTCATCACCGAGATCTGCGGCTGCCAGACGCTGTGGACCGCCGCCAACATCATCGACGACCAGATCGCCCGCGTGCGCGAACAGGTTGGCGACGATCATGTACTGCTTGGTCTGTCCGGTGGCGTCGATTCCTCGGTAGTCGCTGCGCTGCTGCATCGTGCGATCGGTGACAAGCTCACTTGCGTGTTCGTCGACACCGGCTTGCTGCGCTGGCAGGAAGGCGACCAGGTGATGGCCACGATGGCCGAGCACATGGGCCTCAAGGTCATCCGTGTCAACGCCGCAGATCGCTACTTCAAGGCACTCGAAGGTGTGGCCGATCCGGAAGCCAAGCGCAAGATCATCGGCGGCCTGTTCGTGGAAATCTTCGACGAGGAGTCGAGCAAGATCGCCGCCGACGGCAGCAAGGTGAAGTGGCTGGCGCAGGGCACCATCTATCCCGACGTGATCGAGTCGGCCGGCAGCAAGACCTGCAAGGCCCACGTCATCAAGAGCCACCACAATGTCGGCGGCCTGCCGACGCACATGAAGCTCAAGCTGGTCGAGCCGCTGCGCGAACTGTTCAAGGACGAGGTGCGCCGCATCGGCGTCGAACTCGGCCTGCCGCGCGCGATGGTCTATCGCCACCCGTTCCCGGGACCAGGCTTGGGCGTGCGCATCCTTGGCGAAGTGAAGCGCGAGTACGCCGAACTGCTGGCCCAGGCCGATGCGATCTTCATCGACGAACTGCGCAAGGCTGACCTGTACGACAGGACCAGCCAGGCGTTCGCCGTATTCCTGCCGGTGAAGTCGGTAGGTGTCGTCGGTGATGCACGTGCCTACGAATGGGTGATCGCGCTGCGCGCAGTGGAGACTATCGACTTCATGACCGCGCACTGGGCACACTTGCCATATGAGTTTCTTGGCAGGGTTTCAAATAGAATTATCAATGAATTGCGTGGTGTTTCTCGTGTCGTTTATGACATCAGTGGCAAGCCACCCGCCACGATCGAGTGGGAATAATAAAATCAGTCACTTGCATGCACCCTTGAGGGCCGGCAACTTGCCGGCTTTCTCTTTTTCAGATCACAATCCATTGAAATGAATAACGAAATTCATGATACATCCGGAGTATTCCCGGCCGCAGACGTGCAGTACATGCAGCGCGCGCTGCAGCTCGCCGCCCATGCACGTGATGCCGAGAATGAAGTGCCCGTAGGTGCCGTGTTGGTAGTGGATGGAGAGATCGTCGGCCTGGGTTGGAACCGCAACATCACCTTGCACGATCCAACGGCGCACGCCGAGATCATGGCGATGCGTGCGGCTGGTGAAAAATTGACCAATCACCGTCTGTCCGGCGCCACGCTTTACGTCACGCTGGAACCGTGCGCGATGTGTGCGATGGCGATGATCCATGCCCGTCTGGGTCGTGTGGTTTATGGGGCGTCCGATCCCAAGACCGGTGCGGCGGGCAGCGTGTTCGATACCCTGATCGATGCACGCCACAACCACCGCATCGAGGTGGCAGGAGGCTTGTTTGCCGAACAGTCCGCCAGTCTGCTGCGAGATTTCTTCCGCGCGCGCCGTTGAGCATCAGTTGTTGGAAGAGACGCCGCGGCATGATTCGTCGAGGATGGATAAGTTGTCAAAAAACGTGCCAAATCTCTTCCAGTTGATACAAATCACGCAATCGCAAGATTTACGCTCATAAAACATATGAAATTGTCAAGGTCATGTGATGTAATCTAGATCACAGATTCCAACATTGGCGTGGCAATCATGAAACTTCTGGGACGTCTTTTCGTGTTGTGCCTTGCATGGGCGTTGGCGGGATGTGCCACCGGCGGGAGTTCCTCCGCACCGCCTGAACCCGACAGCAGTGTCCAGGCGGTGGGCAACTACCTCATCGGTGTCGACGATCAGCTGCAGATCACGGTGTGGCATAACCCGGATCTCAGCGTGAGCGTGCCGGTACGCCCGGATGGGCGAATCACCGTGCCGCTGATTGGTGACGTCGTGGCAGGCGGCAAGACGCCTGATCAAGTTTCCACCGAGATCAAGGACAAATTGCAGTCCTTCGTGCGCGACCCGCAGGTGGCGGTGATTCTGATTGCGCTGCGCAGCAACGAATACCTGTCGCGTGTGCGTGTGACTGGTGCAGTGCGCAACCCGATTTCCATCCCCTATCGCCAGGGAATGACCGTTCTCGACGCCGTGCTGGCAGCTGGCGGCACTACTGAGTTCGCGGCTCCGGATCGAACCCAGCTCTTTCGCAAGGGCGACAAAGGCATCACCACCCCGTATGCGGTGCGTCTGGAAAAAATCCTGAAGCAGGGGGACTTGGCGAACAATTACGCGGTACAGCCGGGGGATGTGATTACGGTACCGCAGCGAGCGTTCTGATATCGGTTGGAATGCGTGGACAGGAGATGGGTTGTAGGGGGGAGTGATGAATGGGGAACTGGCATCTTTCGGCGGCATGCTGCCGGCATTGGTGAATGAAGCGCGACGGCGTCGCGTGGCGTTGGGCTTGGCGTTTGCCGTGATCGCCCTGGCGGCATTGGTCGTCGGGCTGTTATGGCCGAAGAAATACGAGGCTTCCACCAGTATCCTGGCACAGGAAAGCAGCATCATTACGCCGCTGATGGAGGGTGTTGCCTCACCCACCGCGAACAAGAACCGCGCCAGCATCGCGCGTGATGTGATCTTCAGCCGCAAGGTGATGAGTGAAATTCTGGCCAGCAATGGCTGGCTGGCCACGCATCCGACGCCGATCGAACAGGATCGTCTGATCGAAGGGCTCAAGTCCCGCACCAACGTCCAGACCTCGCGCGACAACCTGATCACGATCAGCTACTTCGATTCGGATCCAAAGCGGGCCTTCAATGTCACCCGGCAGCTGGCCCAGCTATTCATCAGCGAGAGCCTGGCTTCCAAGCAGCGTGAAAGCCGCGACGCGTACGAGTTCATCGACAGCCAGGTCGAGGCCTACCGGAAAAAGCTGACCGATGCCGAGAGCAAGCTCAAGGCTTACCGCGATGCCAACGCTGATGCGCGTCCTGGCAGCGAGACCGACACCGATACGCGGATCAGCCAGCTGCGCACCCAGATCGAAAGCACGCGCATGGATCTGATGGAGAAGCGCTCACAGTCGGCTGCGCTCGAATCCCAGTTGTCCGGCGAATCCGAAGTCAATGCGGTGCAGACGACGGAGGGCATCTATCAGACCCAGCTCGCCGATTTGCAGGGCCAGCTCGATAAGTTGCTGCTGACTTATACCGACCAGTATCCCGACGTGATCCGCATCCGCCACCAGATGCAGGACTTGCGCCAGCAACTGGCGCAATCGAATCAGCGCAAGGAGAGCGCCAAGCTGACTGGTACGCCGGTTCCGCTGGACAACAGTGTGCAGATGAATCCTCTGTATCAGCAGCTGAAGATTCAACTTTCGACAACGCGCGGTGACGCCGCCGCAGCCGCTGCGCGTCTCGGCGCGAGTGAATCGATGCTGCAATCCGAACTGCAACGGAGTGCGCGTATCGCCAACTCGGAAAACGTGACGTCCGAGTTGACCCGCGACTACAACGTCAACCGCGATGTGTACCAGGACCTGCTCAAGCGTCGCGAGAATGCGCGCGTATCGATGAATCTGGACGACAGGCAACGCGGGCTCACGTTCCTCATCCAGAATCCTGCCGTGATGCCGCTCGTGCCCACGGGCCTGCGCTTCATGCATTTCGGTCTCGCCGGGATCGCCCTGTCGCTGGCCATTCCGTTCGGCCTGCTGTTTGGTCTGGTGCGATTCGATCCACGGGTGCGTTCGGTCTGGCAGCTTGAGCACGCAACCGGACTGACGGTATTGGCGACGATCCCGTTTTACCCGACGCCGCGCGACCGGCGCCGCAATCATCTGCACAACATCATGCTTGCCTTGATCGTCACGGGAGTCGGTGCGGTTTATCTGATCCTGTTCTTGTTGAGGCTGAAGGGATAGGTATGAAAAGTCCTGGCAACAAGATGTTTTCCGAACGCGTAAGCCATGTGACCGAGGCTGCAGCGCACGATTTTGAAAAGCATCCATCGGCAAGCCACGAGATTTCCCGGATGAACGGTGGGGAGGGTGGCGCACTCGCACCGTTGCAGCTAGAACAGCGACGAATGATTCATCGCGAGGAGTCAGTTCGCCAGCAATCGGATGCTTTCCGCGAAATTCGCACGCGTCTGCTCGGATTGGTGGAACCCCAGCAGAACTTCATTACCCTGGTCGTGTCGGTGAGTCCCGGTTCGGGCGGCAGTTTCGTCGCCAGCAACCTTTCGACTGCGTTTGCCTTCGACGAGGCCAAGACGAGCCTGCTGATCGACTGCAATCTGCGCTATCCGGGCCAGCACAAGATGCTGAGCGTGAACCCGGCGACCGGTGGCCTGATCGATTTTCTCGAACACCCGAGAATCGGCATTGAATCCATCCTGTACCACACCGGCATTCCCCGCCTGTGCCTGATTCCGGCAGGCAAGACACGCGAGAACAGCGGTGAGTACTTTTCATCGTTTCGCATGCGCGCCGTGCTGGATTCGCTGCGCTGCCGTTACGCGGATCGTTACATCATTCTCGACGGGCCGGCGATCAATGGGTCGCCCGACGCGCGCATCCTGTCTGACCTGGCCGACTTCGTGATTGTCGTTGCGGGTTACGGGCGCGATACACCGGCAGCGATCAATCAGGCTGTCGCCAATTTCGAGCCGGGCAAACTGGCCGGGGTAGTTTTCAACCAGTTGCCTTAGGGCTTCGCCCACGGCGTTTCAATGAGTGATCCAATCACGGCCTATCCAAAGGAGAGGGAACATGCCGGCATCCAACACACTCGCTCGTGCCATGGCACTAGCGCTTGCCGCTGGTTCGGGCTCGGCATGGGGAGGCACGCTCGACTACACCTTGTATGCCGGTATTCAGCACAGCAACAACATCACCCTGAGTACACAAAACCCGGTCAGCCAGAACGAGCTGATTCCGGGCTTCAATTTCACGTATCTGCAGCAGGGTTCGACTCTGCAGGCCAACGTTATCGGTACGCTGGAATATCACGACTATCCCGGCAACCGGTTCGACAGCCAGACGCAAACCCAGCTTGCCGGTCAGGCCAACTGGACTGTGCTGCCGCAACGACTGGACTTCTCCGTGGCGGACTATGCGGGGGTACAGCCGGTCGATTCGTTGGCCAGCAACGCGCCAGGCAACCAGCAGCAGACCAATGTGTTTTCACTCGGGCCGATCCTGCATTTTCAGTTTGGCGACACAATGCGCGGGCAGGCCGAGCTGCAATACGTCAACAGCTACGCGTCAAAGGTCAGCGATTTCAATTCCTCGCGCGGTATGGCCGCATTCCGTCTGTTCAGGGATATCAGTCCGACCGCTCAGTTGTCGGCCAACGCCGAAACCCAGCATGTCTGGTTCAGTAACAGCGCGGACACCAATTTCGACCGCGACGAACTGTACGCCCGCTACACCAGCAAGCTGGCGCAGTTCGATACCGACGTGGTGCTTGGCTGGTCGCAATTGCATTTTGCCCATGCGCCGAACGACTCGAAGCCGTTGGCACGCGTGACCCTTGACTGGCGGGCGACGCTGCGCAGTACGTTCACGCTTTCCGGTGTCTACCAGTACTCCGATGCGGCACAGGACATGCTGCAGCCGCTGGACAGGGTCGTGAGTACGAGCAGTGGCGGCATCAGCACGGGTGATGCAGCCATCAACCCGCAGGTCTACCAGGAACAGCGACTTGAGGCGATCTATGCCTTTCACAGCGAGCGGTTGACACTGTCGCTGACTCCAATCATCGGCAAGCTGCATTATCTGCACGATCCGACTCTTGACCAGACCAGCCGCGGTGGCGTCGTGAGCCTGGCCTACCGCCTGCAACCGACAGTGACGCTGTCGGGATTTGCCGATGGCGAGCGGCTGACCTACAGCGATCTGGGCCGGCGCGATACAACCGTCCGTCTCGGCGTCGATCTGAGCCAGCAATGGACACCTCACTGGAACTGGCACGCCTCGGTGACCAGGCAGCGGCGCAACAGCAACGCGGTGAGCCAGAGTTATCGTGAAACCGAGATCTTTTTCGGTGTGGTGTACCGGCGATGACGATGCTGGCGACGCCACTCGAGGCCGAATTGCCGCTCTACTTCGGAGCCGGCGGAGAGTTGTTCGGGTTGTATCAGTCCGCCGGCACGCCGGCACGCAAGGCGGTGCTGCTGTGTCCGCCGCTGGGACAGGAGCAGATTCGCTGTCACCGTCTCTATCGGCAACTGGCCCATGCACTCGCTGCAGAAGGCATTCCGGTACTGCGGTTCGACTACTACGGCTGTGGCGATTCGGCGGGCGCCAGCGCACAGGTCGACTGGCAGCGTTGCCTGGCCGATGCACGGGATGCCGCTGACGAATTGCGCCAGCGCAGCAAGACCGATCGAGTCATCGCGTTCGGCGCCCGTCTCGGTGGCAGCATCGCGCTGACCGCAGCCGCGGCAGCCCGCTTCAGCGAACTTGTGGTGTGGGACCCGGTGCTGGATGGCAACGCTTACGTGGCCCGCCTGGATGCCATGCAGAATGCATTGCGACGGGATCCGCAGCGCTTCTGCAAGCCCCGCCTGGCGTCCGATGCCGCCGATCAATGGCTCGGCTTCGCGATCAGTAAAAGCCTGCGTCAGCAACTTGTCGAGCTGCGCTGCGAACCGACGACTGTTCCCACATGGGTGATGGACTCGCTGGCACCCACGACGACGCGCGAGTGGCAAAGCCTCGGCATCGATGCGTCCCGGGTGAACGTCCTGCAGCCGCCAACTCCATGGGACGATCTGGGCCGGCTGGAGCTGGCGATCCTGTCGCATGCGTTGATCCAGGCGGTGACGGCGCAACTGCGGGAGGTGGCGTGATGCGGGAGCAGGCATTCCGCTTCGGGCGCGCGGACCATATGGTCGGTATTGCCGGATTGCCGGCAGCGAGCACGCAGGCTGTTGGCGTGATCGTTTTGAACGCAGGCCTGGTCCATCGGATCGGGCCGTTTCGGCTGCATGTGGAACTGACCAGGCGGCTCAACGCCTGTGGCTACCCGACCTTGCGTTTCGATCTGTCTACCGTTGGCGACAGTGGCGCCAGCGGTGAATCGCAAACGCGGACGCAGCAAGTTTGTGCCGACGTACGCGATGCGGTGACCTTGCTGAGTCGGCAGTCCGGCTGCACGCAGGTGGTGCTGTTCGGGCTGTGCTCCGGCGCCCAGAACGCCCATACGGTGGCCTGCACCGATGCCAGCGTGGTCGGCGCAATCTTTCTCGATGGCTACGCCTACCGTACATTCGGCTATCGCCTGCGGCATTATCTTCCGCGTCTGTTCGATGCAGGGCGCTGGTGGCGCACCCTCGCGTACCGGCGCAATCCATCAACGCCGCGCAGCACCGAGCCGGTTTTTTCGGTGGTGGCCTTGCCGCAGGAGGTGGTGCGCGCCGATTTCGCCAGCATGCTTGATCGCGGCCTGAAGCTCTGCTTCATCTACAGCGGCGGCATCAGCAACTACTTCAACCACGCCCGTCAGTTCCGCGAGTGTTTTGGTCGCGTAATCGCACGCCCCGGCGTCAGCACTCGCTTCATCGCCGAAGCCGACCATACCTACGTTCTCACCGGTGATCGCAATCGCCTGCTCGACAACATCGAGCACTGGCTCTCGGACAATTTTCCTGTCGCCAACGCAGGTGCATCGCCATGAACGAAGTCCTCGTCACCGGCGGCGCCGGCTACATTGGCAGCCATGTGGTCCAGCAGCTGGTCGCCCGTGGTGAACATGTTGTCGTCATCGACAATCTGAGCACCGGTTTCCGTGACGCAGTACGCGGCGCCGAGCTGGTGGTCGGCAGCGTCGGCGATGGCGAGCTGGTTGCCCGCGTGCTCGACGAACACCATGTTGATGCGGTGCTGCATTTCGCCGCGCATACCGTAGTGCCTGAATCGGTGCGCGATCCACTCAAGTACTACGGCAACAACACCTGCAACACGGAAAATCTACTGGCCTGTTGCGCTGGAGCCGGAGTGGACAAGTTCATCTTCTCCTCCACCGCCGCTGTCTATGGCATGACCGACAGTGGCATCGCCGACGAAGACACGCCGACCAAGCCGATCAACCCGTACGGCACCTCCAAACTGATGTCCGAAACCATGCTGCGCGACATCTGTGCGACCGGTGCGATGCGGCATGTGATCCTGCGTTACTTCAATGTGGCCGGCTGCGACCCGCAGGGTCGCATCGGCCATTCCACGCCGCAGGCAACGCTGTTGATCAAGGTCGCCTGTGAACACGCGGTCGGCAAGCGCGCCAGCCTGTCGATCTTCGGCACCGACTACGACACGCCGGACGGCACCGGTATTCGCGACTACATTCATGTCGAGGATCTGGCTGCGGCCCATTTGCGTGCGCTCGACCATCTGCGCGATGGCGGCGAATCATTGACGCTCAACTGCGGCTACGGCCACGGCTACAGCGTGCGCGAGGTCATCGATGCGGTGCAGCGCGCGGGCGGCCGGCCGTTGACCGTGATCGAGCTGCCACGGCGCGCCGGCGATACGCCGATGCTGATTGCATGCAGCGACCGCCTCAAGCAGCGACTGGATTGGCAACCGCAATATGACGATCTGGATTTCATCGTCCGCACGGCACTGCTATGGGAACAGCAGCTCGCACGAAAGTCCGTGCCGCTTACTTCGGTGGCATGAATGACCCGCACCATGCCAGTACGCAAGGAGTGGTCGCATCTTTGGTCATGCCTGCGATCTGTACTCGCGTTGCGCCATCTCATGCCGGTCTTTGTCTGTGTTGTCACGATGGTCGCCGCGATATCAGCGAACGCCGCCATGACCCGGTCTGATCGATCTGACGCCGTCCATGTCGCCAAGGCGGGTCGGGTCATGTCGAAGGCCGTTCCGCCTGCCGAGGAAAAGCATGCTGCGACGCTGCCGGACATCGTGGCGGATCAGCGCATCGAACTGCATCGGAATGCCGGTACCGGTGCGGCCGTGCTGGCGTCTGTCGGCATTCCATTTCCTCCCGGCGTACTGCGTGACACGCACCTGTTGCGCATCCTCGACGAACATGGCGCGGAAGTGGCTGCGGCCGTCCAGACAACCTTGCAGTGGTATGGCAAGGACGGCAGCATTCGCGCCATCCGCGCCCA
The DNA here is from genome assembly GCA_027307195.1 of Rhodanobacter sp. Classification (GTDB taxonomy): domain Bacteria; phylum Pseudomonadota; class Gammaproteobacteria; order Xanthomonadales; family Rhodanobacteraceae; genus Rhodanobacter. The sequence continues at coordinate 22,988 of DAHUXL010000016.1, forward strand.
GTTCCATGCGCAGCTGGCTGGCGCGCAGCAGACGTTTTATTTCGCGCTGGGCAAGCCGCGCACACTCGAATTGGCCGGCTGGCCGTACAGCGCCGGTCTGGTCGATGGCGAGCAGGGGCTGAAGGTGTCTGCTGCGCTGGCGACACTGACGCCAGCATGGTTGTGCGATTCACTGATCGCCGGCCCGCAATGGCCAGCCAGTGCCGGCGAAGCGCAGGCTGCCTTTGTGTCCACCCAGTTCGAGTGGGCCCGAAAGTTGCCGGTGAGCGACCCTACAGCGTGGCTGTTCGATCGCCCTTCGACGCTGTACAAGGCCTACGTCCGCACCGGCCGCTACGACTATCTGCAGGCGGCCGAACTCAGCTACCACTTCTACATGAAGTACATCGAGCGCAGCGGCCTGCCCATGAGTCCGTTCTGTGCCGGTGGCTGGACGTACAACCACAAGCCATGCGATGTGAAATACGTCTATGTGGAACCGACCCTGCTGGCGCTTGGCCTGACCGGTGACGACAGCGAGTACGACACCAGTACGATCGACAAGATGATGACGCTGTGGGAGAACGGCGGCTGGAACAATCCACCGGGGCCATATCGTGATCCCCGGCAGGAATTCACCGAACGGTTTGCCGGGCTGGGCCTGCTGGAGACCGTCAGTGCCTATGAGCTGACCGGCGATGCCCGCTATCTGGGGCGTATCAAGGATCGCATCGGCTGGCTTTACGAACATCAGCGGAACAACCCCGACAAGCTCGGCAACGATGGTTCGTGGCGCAGCAGCTGGCTTATGCACGAGGGTGGCGACTGGGATCCCGCCAAGGAAGTGCGCGGCAGCTCGCCGTGGATGAGCGAGAACATCATCGATGGCCTGTGGCATGCGTGGCTGGTGACGGGCGATCCGCGCATTCCGGAAATGATCACCGGTTTCGGCCGCTACATGGAGCGTTACGGCTGGATCCGCCCCGAGCAGATGCTGAATCCGCACGGCTGGCGCAACCCCTGCTCGGGCGATGACGGCCAGATCGCCTGGTACTGGTCGTCGGCGCATGCCAGCAAGGAGGCAATGGACAGGATCCAGGAGTCCGAAGGGTGGTACAGCGATGCCCATACGGTGGAGCTGGCGCTACCGGTCGCCGCCGCGCGCTACTTCGAGCGCGATCCCCAGCAGAGTGCGGCGCTTGAACATCGACTCGCTGCGATAGCCCATTCCTACAACAAGGCCTGCGCCGTCGATGCCGATACCTTGCGCCGGTTCAACTGGAACAACCGCGGCAGTGGTGTGGTGGCGTGGCTGATCCGGCAGCCGGCGGGCAGCGGCATGACCGTGTCCGGCGCGAAACAGGCGAGGCCATGAACCGTCGCATGGCCGTATTGCGCAGTATCACGCTGGTCTCGGCGGCGACCTACATCGAGTATGCGCTTGGCCTTGTCGTCAGCATCTGGATTGCGCGGACCCTTGGCCCGGCCGATTTTGGCCGCTATGCCTTCACCCTGTGGCTGTGCGGTTGGCTGATGACCTGCAGCAACCATGCGCTGACCACTTCATCGACCAAGTTCATCGCCGAGGCCGATGGCGCCGGTGCGCCTGACATCGCCTCACATATCGCGCATCGGCTCAGTCGGTATCAGCATCTCAGTACGTTGGTTGTCGTCACGCTCTTCGTGCTGATGACGGCGATCATTCGACCCGACGAGTGGCAGCAGTTCCTGTTGCCGGTGACGGTGTACGTCGTCATTGCGGTGGCGGCCAAGGCCAATTATTTCATGCTGGTCGCCATCGAGAAGGGCCAGGAACGTTTTGAACCCGCGGCCATCTCCACGGTCCTGTCGGGTGTGATCGGCATTGGACTGATCGGCACGGCCACGTTCATCCATGCACCGGTGATCGACTTCATCGCACTGTTTGCGGTCGCCTGCCTGATCATCAACCTGATCAACCGGCTGGCTTTTCGCAGGTATTGCCAGCCGCTCACGGCCGGTCCGATACCCACCGAAACAAGTCGCCGGCTATCGCGGCACCTGCGTCTGACGGCCGCCTTGGTACTGTTGATCTCGCTCAAGGCGAGCATGATCGAAGTGTTCCTGCTCAACACGTTCTCCACTTCGACAGCCGTGGGGTTCTTCGCCATTGCTGCCACGCTGACACGGGGCGCGGTCGATCTGTTCTCGGTAGGGCTTACCGCGACACTGCTGCCATACATGGCCAAATCCTTCGGTCAGAACGGTCATGAACAGGCGGCACGCCTGCTGGCCGACGCCACGCGTTTCTACTGGGCGGCAGGCCTCATCATCGCCGGTGTGGGCTTGGTGACCACGCCCGAGATCGTCACCCTGATGTACGGCCAACGCTATATCCAGGCGATTCCGGCGATCGAAGCCACGCTGGTGCTGTCGGGGCTGCTGCTGATCGGCAACAGCATCGCGGCCTTCCAGATCGTGGTCGACCGTCAGGACGACCGCGTACGCATCTCGATCATGGCGCTTGTCGTCAATGCCGTGCTTGGTATCGCGTTGATCCCGTTCTTTGGGCTGGCCGGTGCGGTCCTGACCTATGCCGGTACCCGTTTCGCCGAGCTGGGGCTGGCCATCATGTATCTGCGTCGCACCACCACCGGCGGCCTGCCGGTCGCATCGATGGCACGTCTGCTGGCTGTCGCAGTGGTGGCCACCACGATTGCATGGCTGACCATCGTCCTGCTGCACAGCCGTTTCGGCTTCATCGTGGCGGGCATGGTTTTCGTCGTGGTCTTTTTGCCGGCCAGCTTCCTGGTGCGTTACTGGAGCGATGACGACTATGCGCTGATGACTGTGATCACCAACCACCTCGGGCCGCCGGGTCGCATGCTGATGCGCGGCCTTGGCGCCTTGCAAGGTACACCGGCGAAGGCAGCATCCTGAGAGGTTGCCGGTACGAGTAACCGGAACAGTGCGTCAGGCACCCAGGGTCCAGCGGGCAATATGTGGCATGAAGCCGAATTTCCGCTTGAAGCGCTGCATCGTCACAGACGCCCCGTAATAGCTTCCGTACGCGTAATACTTGACGTGCGGGTAATCCCTTATCGCGCACTCCGCCAGGCCGATGATCAGCATCGGCACGATGCCGTCGTCCTGATAGTCCGCATGTCCGAAAATGGTCTGGATCGCGCACAACTCACCCGCAATCAGGCAACTGGCATAGGCGTACAACCGGCCTTCGCGAAAGATGCCGTAATAGGGGTAATCGTGCCGGTTCGACCGTGATGGCGGATCGCTGATGCCGGCACTTGCACGGGAGAGCAGCTTCGCCGGCATCGGTCTGCCCTGGCGTGCATCGGTCGAGCCGATGATCGCCGCGATTTCCTCCACATGGGCGTTGTAGTCGAGTCGGGCGAAGCTGTAGCCGAGACGCAGCGATTTCTTGTAGTTGCGTCGCGCAGCGCCTTCGATCAGGCGGAAATAGTCATCGAAATTCCTTGGCAGGGTGCATACACAGAAACCGTATTCGTACTGCCGCACCAGCGGGAATTTTCGATGGCGCTGCCTTGCTTCGCGATAGAAGTCACGCACGATGCGCTCGTAGAAGGGATCGTTGCCTGCTGTTTCGGCACATTGCAGATCGATCTCGACCCGGGGCAGCCGGCGCACTTCGGCAGCGATCGTCGCCCACCGTTTCAACGTGTTCAGCATGACGAGAACTCCATGGCTCTGGACTATCGGTGTAATGCGCTAGCCGCCGCACACGTAGCAGGGGGCGGCAGCTCGAAATCGCGCCATGTGTTCGGATCGCCACGCTTGCCCGCCTCGGCGGCTTTGATGATGTTGTACATTTCGCGCGACGTCACATAGTGCAGCACGTGCCGTGCGCCATCGTTGTAGGCCTGTTCGAGATGCTCGTGCATTGCCTGTGCGGGGGCGCCGAGCAAGGTATCCATGTCGCGCTCCTGGGTGCCGTGGGTATGCACTTTCACGAATACCCACTCGGGCCGTCCCTCGACATGGATGCCGGTACGCACCCACGCATCCACCCGTGCAGGCGTGGGCGGGCAGGCGCGGCGCACGTCAGCATTCTCGATGCGCGGGATCAGGCCGAAACGGCGCTCGCGCCAGTTCAGTCCCAGCGGCCCCTGCACGATCATCAGGTCGCCGCTGGGCTGTCCGCCGACGCGTACCGGCACACCGGTGTCGTGGGATTTCGGGCGCAGCGGATCGTCGGTGGCGTAGTAGATCGCGTTGATCAGGCGTGTCTGTGTGTCGCTCGGCGCCGAGGGCAGGGTGAAGTCGGCGTAACAACCCAATTCGCGCAGCAGGATCAACTCGTTGTTGATGCCGCACCAGCGGCCGTCCGCGCGCGAGTTGTCCAGGCTCCAGTTGCCGTGGATGAATCCGAAGCGCAGCTGACCGGTGTTCGGATCGCGCGGCAGCGCACCGTGACGCACGTGCAGCAGTTCATTGAAGCGACTGATCGTGGCGCGGAAATTTTCCTCGTTGTCGTCGTCGTGATGCAGGTGGATCTCGATCTCGCCGTAGCCTTCTGCGCACAAGACAGCGAGCTTCTCCAGATGCTCCTCGAGATACTCCTCCTCGGGATAGAAGAAGGTGTGCTGCGGCGCCCTGCCGTCGGCGTCGCGATGGGCGGAGGCGAGTGCGCGGTAGTCGCGGCACCAGCGATCGACGCGTGCGCGCTGGATGGCCAGGTCGACCTTGCCCCACGCCGGTTCGAAATGATCGACGAAACAGAACATCACATGCACCGGGCCACTGGCGGGGCGTGCCGGCCGCCGTCGCCGCAGATAACTGCCCAGCCAGATCTGCATGTTGCGGGCGCGGATCACCCGGATCAGCAGGAATGCGGCCAGCACCAGCGTCGCCACGAAGGCCAGCAGGATCTGCGCCATCAGATGCGCACCTCTTCCGCAGGCACCAGGGTCAACAGTTGCTCGGCATTGTTGCGCCACTGCCGCTCTCGGACGATGTAATCGCGTGCCGCCAGGCCGACGCGTTTGCGCTCATCGGCCCGGGCCACCAGCTCGAGCACGCGTTGCACGCAGACGTCGGTGCAGCCGCGTGGAAACAGCCAACCGGTGCGGCCATCGCCGATGACCTCGGCGACCGGGGCGTAGTCGGGTGCGACCACGGCCACACCCATCGCCATCAGCTCGAACAGCTTCATCGGCGAGCCGTACTCGTTGGAATTGGGCAGCACGGCGTAGTCCATGCAGGCAATCCAGGTGGCGATGTCGGCATGCGGTATCCGTCCAGGCAGCAGTACGCGATCGGTGAGGCCGCGCGCAGCCACCAGCGCGCGCACGGCAGGCAGCGTGCGGCCGTCGCCAATGAAGACCAGTGCCAACTGCGGGGTTTCGGCCAAACGGGCGGCGATTGCTTCGACAAAGCCATCGACACCATGCCAGTGCGCAAAGGCACCCACGTGACCACACACCACGCGATCGGCGAGGCCGCGTTCGGCACGAAGTCGCGCCCGGTCGAAACGCGCGGGGTCGAATTGCACCAGATCGGCCGCATTCGGCGAGATCACCGATGGCGCTATGTCGCCATACGCCCGCCGGGCCTGTTCGCGGAAGTGACTGGAAATGAAGACCAGGCCGGTGCACTGGCGCAGGCACCAGCCCTCGATGCGGCGCGCCAGCCCCTTCAGGTGCAGTGGGCGCACCCGCTCGACCAGAGCCGAATCGTTGATTTCCAGCACCAGTGGAATGCCATGCCGCCGTGCCATCCACACTGTGGCGAACAGGAACAGCGAATAGCGTTCGTAGATCAGCTGCGGACGCCGACGCCGCATCGCGACCCGCATGCGCAACAGGGTCATCAGGTTGTAGCCGAGCTCGAACACCTCGAACAACACGCCGGGCAGGCGGGCGACAACTCCAGCCAGCCTGCCGCTGCTGGCGCTGGTTTGCACGGACGGTTCGTGTTCGGGGTCGGCGCCCGGGAACGACATCACGCTGACCTCGTGGCCGAGTTCGCGCAGGGCATGCACGATGCCGCGGATGTGCACGCCTTCAACATGCCGGCCCCGCGTCCGGTGATGATAGAGGATCCTCATGCAGCTTCCCGTGACGGTATGTGTGCGCCGGTCGGTTGTGGATTCATGCCGAGGCACCGAGCGGGGCAGCCGATTGGGCCGCGACGTCGCACAGAATACGCTCCAGCCGATCGACGTTGTCGTCCCAGTGAAAGTCGCCGGCGTGTGCGGCAATCCGCGCACTGTCCCAGCTTCGCCCGGTGGCATCGATCAGGGCCGCCGACAAGGCATCGGGAGCATGTGCCGGCACCAGGATGCCAGCGTACTCCGGCACCACTTCCGGAATGCCGCCAACATCGCTGGCCACCACTGGCGTGCCGCAGGCCATTGCCTCCAGCAGCACGTTCGGCACGCCTTCGTTGTGGCTGGGAAGGCACAACAGGTCGGCTGCGTTGAACCAGTCGCCCAGCGCGACATGCGCTACGGCATCGACCAGCTGCAGGCGCCTGCTGCACCCGAGTACAGCCGCTCGTGCGAGCAGGGCAGCGCGTGCCGGTCCGGTGCCGACATAGATCAATCGTGCCTTCGGTCGTTCCGCCAATACGGCGGGAAACGCCTCCAGCAGATCGAGGCAACCCTTGCTCGACTTCAGGTTGCCGACATAGAGCAATAACGGAGCATCGGCGGAAAGACCCAGCCGCATGCGCGCCTCGCTGCGCGAATGGCGTGTAAACAGAGCATGGTCGACGCCGTTGTATACGACATGCACGCGAGATGCATCCACGCCAAGCGCCATCGCCTTGTCCGCCAACGCACGACTCACCGCGATCACCGCACCGGCACCGCGCAGGGTCGAACGGATCTGCGGCCGGCGCAGTGCGTGATCGGCCTGCACATTGAGATCACTGCCATGCACCTTGACCACGTAGGGAATGCCCAGACGGCGCGCCAGCCAACCCACGGCGACAGCATCGGGGTAGGCCCAACTCGCCAGCAGGCAATCGTAGTGCGCCGCGCGCAGGCTTCGTCCACGCTGCCACCACAGCGAAAGCAGCCAGCATGCCGCGTGCAGCGACCGGCCGATGCCTGGCGGGTATACGAAGACAAAATGATCGGTGTGCAGGTCGCTAGCCTTGACCTCGCCACGCACGCCGCGCAGCCGCTGACGGAAGTCGACAGCAGTCAATACATCGACGTCATGGCGCTGCCCCAGACGTTCGAACTGCTGGCGATTGAACGCGCCCCGCAACGGATCCCATGGGCTCGGAAACAGGTTGGTCAGGATCAGTATCTTCATCGCATTGTTCGGCCCGTCGAACCTCGGTAGATGCTGGCATAACTCAAAGCCATGGTTTCAAGTGATCCATGTTGCTCTACCCATGCGCGCGCCGCATGACCCAGCGCAAGCGCGTGTGTCGGGTCTTGCAGCAGTGCCAGCATGGCATTCGCCAACGCGGTTGGATCACCGGGTGGCACCAGTCGGCCGGTGTTGTCATCACGCACGATCTCGCCGTTGCCGCCTACCGTCGTGGCCACGATCGGCAACGCCACCGCACACGCTTCCAGCAACGCCATCGAATAGCCTTCACTCAGCGACGAGAGCGCGAACAGGTCGAAGCCCTGCAGCAATTCGCACACGTCGTTGCGATCGCCGAGCAAGTGCACGCTGCCGGTGACGCCTTCGTCTATCGCGCATTGCTGCAATTCCGCACGCAGCTCGCCGTCGCCTATCAACACCAGCGCCGTATCCGGCTGCTGATCGTGCAGCTGGCGGAACGCGCGGATCAGGCCGACCTGATCTTTGGCCCAGTTGAGCCGGCCGACGCTGCCGATCACGCGGGTCTGCAGAGGCAGTTGCAGCCTCTGCAGCAGACGCTCGCGCATTGCTGCAGAGGCGGGCTGGAAGGACTCGACACGAATGCCGTTGGGGACGACCTTCGCCTTGGCTGGCGGCACGATGCCGCGCCAGATCGCGTCACGGCACGCTGCCTGACAGACAGTGACGACCGCATCGGTGCGCGTCAGCGCGCGACGATACAACCACTCGCGCCGACCGGACCGATGGTTGCTGCCCATGCCGTGACGAGTATTGACCACCTGATCCAGATTGAGGCCACGGGTGGCCAGCACTGCCTGGTAATGCGCCACGGCATTGTGGGTGTGCAGTACTTCGGTGGCATGGCTGCGTACCATCTGCCGCGCCCGCGCCAATGCGCGTAGATCCAGCCCGGGCCGCTTCTCGCAGGCATACACCGGGATGCCCAACTCATCCAGCTCATGCGCCCGCGCGCCGCGTTCGAACAGGCATAGCACCTGGCAGCGATCGCCTTGCCGGTGCTGCAGCTTGACCAGTTCGAGCACCATGCGTTCCAGACCACCGCGATTAAGGTTCTCGACGACGTGCGTGATGTTCATGGGCCTGGTGTTCATGGGCAGGATGTTCACGACGACAACTCGGAGACGGTGACGCGCAATTTGCCGCTGGGCGTCAGCGGAATGTCGTCGACGAAATGGCAGTGCAGGGCAACGCTGTCGCCGAGTACCTTGCCGACCTCGCGGCGGATATACGCCAACGATGCGTCATCGAAACCCGCACCGCGCACGATGGAAAGATCGAGCCGGTCGAGCTGTCGCTGCACCAGCTGGAAACGCCGCAGTCCGTTCACGTCCTTCAGCATGTGCGGAAAGAATTCGCCAGGCAGCACGTGGCCGTCCGGTGTACGGATCGTGTCGAGCACGCGCCCGTCGATCTGCGCAAGCATTGGCAAGCCGCGACCGCAAGCGCAGTGCTCGGTGGATGCTGTTGCCCGATCGCCATTGGCATAGCGCACGAACGGCATGCCGTAGTTGAACAGGTCGGTGATCACCACCTCGCCGCTCCGCACATCGGCCATTGAGCCTGCTGGCTGATGCAGTTCAACCACCAGATGATCGGCATTCACATGCAGTCCGCGGTGTTGCTCGCATTCCGCCGCGATCAGCATGAATTCGCGGCAACCATAGGTGTTGAAGGCTGGGCAGCCGAAGGCCCGCTCGATGATCTCCCGCTGGAATTCATGCAACGCCTCGGCCGCACCGATGATGGAGTGCGGTTGTCCGACTCTCCGTCCGGTGGCGATCAGCCATTGCGCCAGCCGTACCAGCGGACCGACGTAACCGACGATGATCTCCGGGCGATAGCGGTCGATGGCGTCGGCATACTCGGCCAGGTTCGCCTCGCTCATGTGGAAGCTGTTGAGCACGGAGCGAGCGAACGCCGCGTTGTACAGGCGGTCCTTGAGTCGATGCGCGAGGGTGGGCTCGCCGACCGCACCGCCCCACAGGAACAGGGTGCGCCGCCCCATCCGCGAACCGGCCCAGTCATAACCGCGCCACATCACCGCGGTGCGGCGATCGTTGCTTTCGCGGTTGAAGCCGAAGCGCAGCGGCTCGCCGGTGGAGCCGCCGGTGGCCTTGGTCTGCAGGCGTCCGCGCCAGCTATCCGCGGTGAGTTCGTCGAAGTGGTCGCGGATGTCGGCCTTGGTCAGCAGCGGCAGCTGCGCGTAGTCATCGAGGTTGCGGATGTCTGAAACCTCGATGCCAAGTTCGCGCCACCGCCGCCGGTAGTACGGCACCTCGCGCTGACAATGCTCGAGCAGCTGCTTCAGCCGCTCCCATTGCAGCGCGACGATCTGCTCCGGCGCCAACCACTGGTCCCGCTGGTAGGCGTCGAGATAGCCCAGGGTGTGGCGCCGGCGCAGACCGGTCTCGTAAGCCGGATAGAGCACCCGGCGGAAGGTCTTTTCATACCAGCCGCTCATGGCGTCTGCCTCCTGCGCTGCAGGTGGCGTGTGTGATCAGGCATGCGGGCGGCGCGGGTACTCATGCGGTGCGCAGCAACACGGCGACCAGTACATACAACCCGACGATGCTGCCCATCGTCGCAGGCACCCAGCGCCACCAGTCGTTGGACAGGCTGAACGCGGGAAGCCCGGGAAACCGTTGCCGCGCACCGATGTAGTAGCCGGTGACCAGCGCGGCGATCAGGTACAGCACGATCATGTAGCTGCGGCTCAGGAAGAACGCGGCAGCGAACAGGCCGCACAGCGACAGCAGCAGAGCCAGTGCCATCACCTGTTCATCCTGCCAGTGTTTCGACTGTTCCGGATCCATGGCTGCTTCCGGCTTGTGCCGCAGCACGGTCAGCATCATCCAGAAGGCATAGCCGACGAAGGCCAGCCACAGCATGAAACCGAGGAAACCCGTTTCGGCCAGCACCAGCACGAACGAGTTGTGCGCGGTGAGATCGTTGTAATCGGTGAAGTTGCCTGCGCCGATGCCGAATAGTGGGTGCGACAGGAACATATGCATGCCGGCGTACCAAGCATCCACCCGACCGAACGCCGACTCCTCGCCAGCATCGAGCTCCTGCATGCGCGATGACAGCATCTTCATGCATGCCAGTCCGATGATGCCTAGCGTGCCGGCGGTCACGATGCCACGTCGATACCAGACATAGACGCCAGCTACCACCAGTACCGCGAGCATGGCACCACGCGAGTTGGTCAGGTAGGTGCCGTAAAGCAACAGCGCGGCACCGGCAAGCCAGAACCATCGCAGCAGGTTGTTGCTGCTGCGCTGCCTCAGGAAGAACGCCATCGGCAGCGTCGCCGCAAACAGCAGGCCGAGGTCGTTCGGATCGTTGAAGATCCCCACATACTGGATGCGACCATCGTCGCTCAGCGGCACACCGGTCCAGCCGAGGCCGGTTCTGGCCTGTTCCACACCATGCAGCGCCAGCACGATCGAGCACAGCACGAAGACCACCATCGCCACGATGACGCGTTGCTGGTTGGTACAGCACGCGGCGAACACGAAGAAGGCGATCACCGTGGGGCCGAACTTCGCCAGCTGGTCCACCGCGCCGCCGGACCAGCCGTTGGTGACCTGCGAAAGCATCAGGACCACCAGGAAGGCTGGCAGCAGCAGGAACTGGGGAGCCGCAAAGGTCTTCGCGTGGGAGATCAGCCAGCACGCGAAGGACAGCATCAGCACCACCGGCAACAGCGGCACGCCGACCAGCATCGGCATGTAGTCCTGCGGCCGGACGATGGTCAGCACCAGGTAGAGGAGGATCAGGGGGAACATGCAGGGACCTGATCGGAAGCGGTCGCATGGCTGGTGGTGGGGTAGCTCATCAGGTTGGGCAAAGTCAGCATCGCGGCAAACCAGCCCGGCCCCATGTTGCGCTCGACCGGCAGCCGGTGTAGTGCATAACGGTTGGAGGCAGGCTGCGGGTTGGTGCCGCAGATGTAGCAGACGGCCAGCTGGAAGCCGGCTGCCGTGGTGGCCTCGATCACGCGTTGGTCGAACGCGCGGTCGCCGCCCACCGGATAGGACATCAGCATCGCCGCCGGGCCGAGTTCTCGCTCCAGTGTTGCCCTGGACTGGCGCACTTCGTTTTCCATTTCGTTCGGTGGCAGCTTGGCCAGCATCCGGTGATGAACGCCGTGCGAGCCGATCTCGAAGCCGGCCGCATGCATTTCGCGCAGCTGCGCCCAGGTCATCGGCCGGCAAGCCGATGGCCTCACCGCTTCGCTCGGCATCTGCCATTCATGCTCCAGCCGTGCGATCAGCGCCGACTGCTCGAGCGCACCGATGTTCTTCATGCTCAGCAGCACCCTGCCGGCCAATGCGCGGCGCTCGGCACGTGTCTCCGGCATCGGCAGGTCCATGTCCAGTTCCGGCAGCATCAGCCGCGATGCGGTGGTCAGCAGGATCATGCGCACCAGCCAGTCATAGGCGAACGGCCGACCCGTATCGATGTGTCCGGTGGAGACGAAGAAGGTGGCCGGGATGCCGAGCTCCCGCAGGATCGGATAGGCGATGCGGTAATTGTCATCGTAGCCGTCGTCAAACGTCACCACCACGGCGTCCGGCGGCAGCGCTTCGCCGGCATCCAGCGCCGCAGCCACATCGGTCAACCGCATCGGCCGGAAACGCTGCTTGAGCAGCTGCATCTGCTCGCGGAAGCGTTCGGGCGGCGTGCTGATCAGCTCGAGGTCGAAGTCGTAGATCTGTGGATCGGGCAGCGGCATCACCCGGTGGTAGGCCAGGATGCGCAGATCCTTCTGCCACCAGCCACGCATCCACTGCAGCGAATGCAGCAGGCCACTGCTGTAGCACAGCTCGCCCAAGCGCCCGCGAATGCCGGTTGCCCGGCCGCTGTCTTCCCTCAGGGTCACCATAGATGCAGTCCTCGATTGCGGGTGAAGGCGATCAGCGCCTGCGCTGCGAACAGGTTGAGGTAGTAAAACGCCACGGCCAGTCGCACCGGAAGCCAGCGCCCCGCCACGGGCAACAGCCGCTCCACCACCACCAGCGCCATGCCAGCGAGCAGAAGCAGCAACAGCAATCCATACATCGCATGGCGGGTCGCCAGCACAGCTGCAGTCAGCGCCAACAACAACAGCAGCCACGGCGCCAGCAACCGCAGCAGCTTGTGACTGACGAAACGGAACCACAGTGGATTGCTTGCCGGCGACAGCAGCCACGGCGCCAGTTGAATCAGCTGATAGTTGCCGGCAAGCGTGCGGATCTTGCGCTTGCGCTCTTCCGCCGGCTGTTGCGACGGTTGATCCCAGGCCAGTGCGCGCGGTTCGAACACTACCCGTCGGCCGGTCGCCGCCACCCGCATGGGAATCAAAACATCATCAAGCACGGTGCCGGGCGGCAACGGCTCGAACAGTTCGCGGCGCATCGCATACAGCGCGCCGCTGACGCCGACGGTGGAGCCGGACTGGCTTTCGGACAGACGTATCAGTTTCTCGTAGCGCCAGTACGCGTCGACACTTTGCGCAAAACCGGTGGACACGTCTTCCAGATGCAGCTCGCCACTGACCGCGCCGACGGTCGGGTCGGCAAGATTGGCGACGAGTTCGCGCAGTGCTGTCGGAGACAGTTTCTGGCGCACGTCGGTCAGCAACAGCACCTCGCCGCGGGCGGCGGCGATGGCGTCGTTCAGACAGGCGGCCTTGCCGCGCCGTTCGGCGAAGTCGAGTACGCGCACACGCGGATCGCCGCAATGTCGCGACAGCACGCCGGTATCGTCATGACAGCCATCGCAGGCCACGATGATGTCGATATTGTCGTGGGGATAGTCCAGCGCACAGAGATTTTTCAGCTTGGCCCGGATATCCCTCCCGCCGTCATGGACGGCGATGACCACCGTCACGGTCGGCGTCACTGCCTGTTTTTGAACCGGCACGGGCTGCACGCGTGCCAGCAACCACATCCACACCGGATAGCCGACGAAGACGTGGAGCAGCAAGCACGCGCAGCCCCAGCACGCGATGTATGCCAGCGTCATCATGTCGGCTCCCCCCGAACCGATCTATCCATGTCAGTGCAATCCGAACAGCTTGCGCAGCCACGGTCCACGTTTCGCCGGGTGGCCCGCATTGACCTTTTGAGCAGACAGTTCAGCCGCCAGCGTGCCAAGCGTACCGTTGGCAATGTCGAGCAGGTTCAGTTGTACGCCGGTTTCACGTTGCACGCGGGCAACCATTTCAACCGCCATCAGTGAATGCCCGCCGATATCGAAGAAGTTGTCGCTGCTGCGTATTTGCGCGACGTCCAGAAGTTCCGTCCACAGCTTGGCAAGCAGCTTCTCGTCCGGGGTGTTCAGCGATGGCACGGTCGTCGTCGCGGCACCGCCAGCTGGCGTCGCGGGTGACGCCGCCGGACTCGCGCCGCCGATCTGCATGTTGCCGCCGACCATCTCGTGCAAGGCTGCAATCGGTTGATGGGGATCCTCGCTGACGCGCGCGAGCATCGTCAGGTAGCGCTCGCGCAGCTGGCGAGCCGTATCTGCCTCCAGGATGTCTGCGTTGTAGGTGACGCCGCCGACCATGCCCTTGGTGCTCTCCAGGAACCACAGCCCCAGATCCTCGGTGGCGCCGCTCTGGAACAGCAGGATCTGCTCATGCTGCAGGCCACCCCAGTCCACGATGCGTCCGCGCGCGTCCTGGAATGAGAACAGCGCCTGGTACAGCACAGCACCGTTGCCGTGGCCGATCTTCAATTCACGCTGCAGGTATTCGAGCGGCACATCCGGATGGCCGAAGCTTTCGATCGCGACCCGCTTGACATGGCGCACGAAGTCAATGAACGACAGCGTCGGATCGACCGTCATGTGCAATGGCAGCAGATTGTTGAAATAGCCCATGACCGATTCCACTTCGGTCTGGTTGCGCCCGCGCACGGGTGTGCCGACGACCAGGTCGCGCTGACCCGCTACACCGCACAGCAGCACGTAGTACAGCGCCAGCAAGGTCATGTTGAGCGTGGCATCGGCGACGCGCGCCACTTCATGCATCGCCTCGGTGGACTCCTTCGTGACGCGGATCCATTCGGTGCGGCCCAGGCCGGACATTCCGGGCCGGCGCGGATGGTCGGTCGGCAGCGCCCGGGCCTCGGGGGTCTGCGCCAGCCGTTCGCGCCAGAACGAAAGCTGGCTCTTGAACTGCGGTCCATCGAGCCACTGCGTGTGCCAGGCAGCGAAGTCGCCGTAGCTCACCGGCAGCGGTGACAGCGGTGACGGTTCACCCCGCGAAAATGCCCGATACAACTGCGAGAGTTCGGCGTAGAGAATGTCGAACGACCAGCCATCCCAGATGATGTGGTGCGGCATGAAGAAGAACGCGTGGTCGTCCTCGGCCAGGCGGAACATGTGCGCGCTGAACAGCGGGGCGCGGGTGAGATCGAACGGCGTGTCGGTCAGCAGCTGCAACCGCTGCATCAGCGCGGCCTCGCGCTCATCCGCCGGCAGCCCGGACAGATCCTCGGCAGGGAACAGCGGCATGTCGATCTGCGCTTCGACCACCTGCTCGATATCCTCGCCGTTGCGTCGGAACGATGTCCGCATGATCGGCTGATGCTGCATCAAGGCCTGCAGCGCGCGCTCGAAGGCGACTTCGTCGAGACGGCCGCGCAGACGATGCGCCGAGGGGGCGTTGTAGGTGACGCGTCCTGGTTGCAATTCTTCCAGCGACCACAGCCGCTTCTGCATCAGCGAAAGCGGTGCACGGTCCTGCGTGGCACGTGGCAGGATCGGCTGGGTGGCCGGTGCCGTGCCGCAGGCCACCTGCTTGCCGATGGCCGCGGCTAGCTCGGCAATGGTGGGTGCATCGAACAGTGTGCGGAACGACAGCGTGATGCCGAATTCGCGATTCAGTCGCGCGGTGAGTTGTGCCGCCAGCAGCGAGTGACCGCCAAGCGCGAAGAAATCATCCCGCACGTCGAGTTCGGGCAAGGCCAGCACGGCCTCCATCGCCGCCGCGACACGGCGCTCGTCGTCATTGCGCGGTGCCAGCCGCACCGTGTTTGCCGCCATCGACTGCACCAACGGCGCGGGCAGCACCTTGCGATCGATCTTGCCGTTCGGCAGCAGCGGAATCGCAGCGAGCTGCATCAGATGCTGCGGCAGCATGTATTCCGGCAAGCGCTGCTTGAGCTGGGTGCGCAGCACCTCTTCGTCAAGCGTGGCGCCTTCGCGGGCAACCACATAGGCGACCAGGCGCACGTCGCCGGGACGATCTTCGCGGGCGATCACCACTGCACGTGCCACCTCCGGAACATCGGCGAGTACCGCTTCGATCTCGCCCAGCTCGATGCGATAGCCGCGCACCTTGACCTGGAAGTCCAGTCGGCCGAGATGTTCCAGCATGCCATTGGCGAGCCAGCGGCCACGGTCGCCGGTGCGGTACATCCGTGCATCGGGTTGTCCGGCAAAAATGTCGGGAAGAAACCGCTCGGCATCGAGCTCCGGTCGATTCAGATAGCCGAGGGTGACCCCAGCACCACCGATGTAGATCTCGCCCGGCACACCCAGCGGGCAGGGTGCGCGCAACTCGTCGAGGATATATACCGTCGTATTGGCAATCGGACGCCCGATGAAAATGCCGGCGCGCGGCTCGGCCACCCGCCAGTAGGTCGAGTACACCGTGGTTTCGGTGGGCCCGTATCCATTCCAGACTTCACCGCAACGCTGCAGCAGCGCTTCGGCCAGATCGACCGGCAGCGGCTCGCCGCCGGAGACCGCACGGAATCCCGCGTGACCGGCCCAACCCGATTCGACCAGGATGCGCCAGCCGGCTGGAGTCGCCTGCATCATCGTCGCCTGGCTGGCTTCGACCAGCTTGCGCAGCGCCGCGCCATCGCGCACGTCATCGTGGTCCGCAATCACGACCTCGGCACCTGCGCTCAGCGGCAGCAGCATTTCCATGAACGCAATGTCGAACGACAACGTCGTCACCGCGACCAGACGATCGTCGGCGCAGATGCCGGGAACGCGTTGCATGCTGGTCAGGAAGTTCGAAGTGGCACGATGCGGCACACGCACGCCCTTGGGCCGGCCGGTCGAGCCCGAGGTGAAGATCAGGTAGGCCACCGAGTCGGGCGTGGCGGCTGCTTCGTCGCGTGGAAGCCTGGTCGCGGCAGCGGCAGCAATTTCATCGGCATCACGGGTCAGCGACAGTACGCGCGTCGACGGGAACGCAAACGCCGCTGGCGCAGCATCGTCGACTATCAAGGCGGCGAGCGCCGCGTCCTCGGCCATGAACGCCAGCCGGTCCGCCGGGAAACATGGATCAAGCGGCACGTAGCCGGCGCCGGACTTGAGCACGGCGAGGACCGCGGCGAGCATGTCCGTGCTGCGTGCGATCATCAATCCGACCAGTGCGCCACGGCCCACGCCGCGTGTGCGCAGGCAATGCGCGAGACGGTTCGCGCGTGCTTCGAGATCGGCATAGCTCAGCTGTGTGGCACCGTGGCGTACGGCAGGGCGCGACGGCGACTGATCGACCTGCGCCTCGAAGTACTCGTGCGCAAGTTGCTGCACGGGATACGGCGTGGGCGAAGGCTGCAGCGATTCGAGCTTGCGCTGCGCCGATGGCGACAGCAGGCCGAGTGCCTGCGTGGTCGTCTCCGGCTCCGCCGCAGCGTTCCGCAACAGGGTTTCATAGGCACCGAGCCAGTCGCGGATCGTGTCGCCACCATACAGATCGCTGTTGTACTGGCATTCCAGGCGCAATCCGCCATCGGTTTGCACCGCGTTGACAAACAGTTCGAAATTCTCGAATGCGCGTGGATTTGCGGCGAAGTCGAAGCGCAAACCGGGGAAGGACACGGTCTTCTCGTCCAGCACCTGATCCAGGTTGAACAGCACGCTGACAAGCGGCAGCCGACTCGGGTCGCGCGGCAACGCCAGACGGGCGAGCAGACTGCCGAGCGTGTATTGCTGGTGCTCGAAGGCGTCGAGCAGGTCGCCGCGTACCTGTTCCAGTACCGAGCCGAATGTCGCCTGTGGATCGATCGTCGCGCGCAACGGCAGCACGTTCACGCAATGGCCAACCAGGCCATCGTGGCCACCGGCAGCCTGACCGGCGCAGGGAATGCCGATCACCACGTCGTCCTGGCCACTCAGACGTTGCAGCAACACGCCGAATGCTGCGAGCAGCGTGGCGTAGAAACTGGCCCCGCGTCGGGCACCCATGCGCTTGATTTCGGCGATGAGTGCCGCATCCAGCGTCCGGTCCTCGCGCTTGGAGGTGAAGCTGCGTCGCCGCGGGCGCGGGTGATCGACCGGCAGGTCGAGCGATGGCACCGCGCCACTGAAACGCTGCAGCCAGTACTGCTCGGCTTCGTGACCGGCGTCGGTGTCGGCACGGGCGGCTTCGCCCAAGGCAAAATCGGTGAATGGATCGGGCGATGCAAGGTCGCCGCCGCGGCCGATCCGCTGTGCATACAGCGCTGCCAGATCGCGCACGATGACGCCGAACGACCAGCCATCGCAGACGATATGGTGCGCGGTGAACACCAGCAGGTGCTCTTGAGCGGCCAGGCGCAGCAGTTCGGCGCGCACCAGCGGGCCGTGTTCCAGATCAAAGGGCGTGACGACCACACGATGCAAGGTGGTGGCTATTTCGGAGTCGCGTTCCGTTTCGCCGAGCGAAGTGAGATCACGCACGGGGCAGGGCAGCTCCAGCGTGGCGGCGATGTGCAGTTCCTCACCATCGGCGCTGAGGCTGGCGCGCAAGGCCTCGTGGCGATCGGTCAATTGTTGCAACGCTGCCTTCAGTGCAGCGACATCCAGCTCGCCGGACAGGCGCAGCGATACCGACTCGTTGTAGGCAAGCGACGCCTCCGGTTCGAGCTTTGCGGCAAGCCAGATTTCGCGCTGCGGTTCGGTGGTCGGTACGACCCGAGCGAGTGCAACCTCGGCAAACGGATCGTAGTCGACCGCAGTTGCGGTGGTGGTGTCGTTCGGACTCATGCGCTGACCCTCATGAACTTGCCCGGGGCATCCGGATTCGGCACGAACCACGCCGGGTTGCCTTCCGCGTCCTTGCCCAGGCGCGCGCCGAATACCGGTGGCTTGGCGGCATCAAAAGCGAGCGTGTCGAGATTGCGGCGGCGCGGCAGGAATTCGGCCTCCTGCAGTTCGAGCACGGATTCCTTGAACGCCTTGGCGATCGCGACGAAATCCGCTTCGCTGTGCGCGGTGGTGAAGAAGCACGGGAAATTGTCCAGCACATGGATACCGCGGCTGCGCATCATCGCGAACAGCAGGTCCTGCAACGGATGCTCTTCGACGAAATTGACCTTCCATACCGAGGAAAAGTGAGTGAGCTTGATCGGTGCGCCCACGCCGGTACAGAACGCGTTGAGCTCGTCGATCAGTCCGGTGGTGCGCGCATTCAGCTGCTCCTGCAACGAGGGTCCGGCACTCTTGAGGTGATCGAGTACGGCATGCGCGGCCGCCAGCGCCAGTGGATGACGCACGAAGGTGCCGGCGAAGTAGGTCACGCCGACGGTCGGGATCGAGGCATCACCGTATTGCCAGCCGCCACCATCGAGGGCATCCATGTAACGGCGCTTGCCGGCGATCACGCCAATCGGGAAACCGCCGCCAACCACCTTGCCGTAGGACGCCAGGTCGGCATCGATGCCGAGCATCGCCTGCGCACCACGCGGATGGGAACGGAAGCCGGTGACCACCTCATCGAAGATCAGCAGAGCACCGGCATCGCTGGTGATGGCGCGCAGTTCCTCGAGGAATTCCCGCGGCTGGAAATCCGGACGGCGACTCTGCACCGGCTCGACCAGTACGGCAGCGATCGTCGATGCCCGCTCGCGGATGATCGCCAGCGATTCAGGCGTGCCGTAATCGAGCACCAGCACGTTCTCGGCCGTGTTGCGCAGGATGCCCGGCGCCGCCGGCACCGATCGCAGCTTCTTGGTGCCGCGCACGATCACCTCATCGAAGATGCCGTGGTAGGAACCGGTGAAGATCACCAGTGTGTCGCGACCGGTGACGGTACGGGCGACACGCACCGTGCCCATCACCGCCTCGGAGCCGGTGTTGCACAGGGCAGCGCGATCGAAACCGGTGAGTTCGCAGATCTGTTTGGCGACGATGCCGGCCAGCGGGTGTTGCGGACCGATCTCGTAGCCCTCGTCGATCTGCTTGCGTATCGCGTCGACCACGAAGTCCGGTTGCCAGCCGAACAGGTTCATGCCGAAGCCATTGAGCGCATCGACATATTCGTTGCCGTCGATGTCCCACACCTTCGAGCCCTTCGAGTGATCCACCACGATCTGGTAGATCATTTCCTTCAGCAGCGGGCGGAAGCCGTTGACGACGCGCGGGTCGGCCAGATGCGGGCGATGCTCCTGGGTGTATTCCTTGGAGTGCCGGGTGCGTTCGATGTAGCGGCGCATGAAGGCGTCCAGCCGCACACGCTGGCGTGCCGTCAGCTCGGTCGAGGTCGAATGGATGCGCGCGATCGCGCCGAAGGCCTTCTTGACGTCGTACGTGGTGTGCGCCAGCGCAGCTTCTTCATCCTGCGAAGGAAATTCCGGCGCAGTCGCGGCGGTGACGGATGCCGTCACGGCCGGCGCGACCGTCGCAGCAGGCATCGTTGCGGCAGCGCGGATCGGCGGCGTGGACATCGGTATCGGCGCGGCACCCGTCGCTGCCAGCAGGGCGAGCTGCTGCTGCATGATCAGCATCTGCTGCTGGATCACGTCCTGCACGAGCCCGCTCGATGCCTGCGGCATGCCGGGTGCGGGAATGGTTGTCGTAGTCATGGGGGGCACACTCGCTGCTGGCGATGCGGAGACGGTTGTCGCTGCAACATCCGGTGGCAACAAACGATCGATATGCATGGCAAGGCGTTCAAACGAGGAACACGATTCCATCAGTTCGCGGAAGGTGATCTTCAGGGCAAAGGTTTTCTGCAGCTGCAGCGCCACCTGGGTCAGCGACAGCGAGTCGAGGCCCAGCTCGATGAAATTCGCGCTCGCATCCACACCATCAAACTCGTTGCCGGCGACGTCTTCGAACAGTTCGGTAAGCTGGGCGACCAGACGCCGGGATCGTGGGGACTCGGCGGATGCGTTGGCAGATGAGGCAGGCATGGCAGTTTCCGGAATGGGTGCGAGCGGTGCAGCGAAGGCCGCTGCGGCATGGCCGGGCACGAGCAGACTGACGACATTCGACGTCATGGCTGTCGGTGCAGGGGTGACAAGTGGCTGAGCTTCAATCCAGTGACGTTTGCGTTCGAACGGGTAGGTCGGCAATCGCACGCGACGCTTGTGCTGGCGTCGGTCGATGGCATCCACAGCCACGGTTGCACCCACGCTCCAGAGTTCGCCGACGGCATCCAGCCATGCCATCCGCTCGCCTGTCGGCGTATCCGTCAGCGAAGCCAGCGCGATCCGGCCACGACTCTGCGGATGTTGCCGCGTCAACATGGCCAGTGTCGCGCGCGGCCCGACTTCGAGGAATGCGTGCTGCGGGTTGCCGAGCAAGCCCTGCAGAGCCGTGGAAAAGCGCACGGTGCCGCGCAGATGACGGGTCCAGTAGCCCGGCGACACTGCCTCGCCATCACTCAGCAGGACGCCTGTCAGCGTCGAAGCGATCGGAATGCGGGGCACCGACAGCGTCATGCGCTCGACCTCGGCGCGGAACAGTTCCAGTGCCGGATCCATCATGGCCGAATGGAAGGCGTGCGATGTGTGCAACAGGCGACAGGCGACGCCAGCCTTTTCCAGCTCGGCCCGGAATGCCTCTACCGCTGCGGTTTCTCCGGATACCACACAGGCATTCGGTGCATTCTCCGCTGCCAGCGAAAGCGCGGCAGGCAGGCGCGCGGTCAGCTGTGTGGCATCTAGGCGCACCGACAACATCGATCCGGCCGGCAACGCCTGCATCAGGCGGCCACGCCGTGCGACCAGCCGGGCGCCATCGGCGAGACTCATGACGTCGGCGATTACCGCGGCGACGAATTCGCCGACGCTGTGCCCGATCATGGCCACGGGACGAATGCCGTGGCTCATCCATAGCCGGGTCAGCGCGTACTCGATCGCGAATGTGGCTGGCTGGGTCAGCGCCGTCGCGCGCAGGGCGTCGGCATCGTCGTCGAACATCCGCTCTCGCAGGTCGAAGCCCAGTTCGTCCCGCAAGATATCCGCACACTCGTCGAGCGCGGCGCGAAACGCTGGTTCACTCGCGTACAACTCGCGACCCATGCCGGCGTACTGGGAACCCTGGCCGGGAAACATGAAGACGATACCGGGTGCGGGATTCGATGCGGTTCGCACTGTCGGCGCAGACGCGGCGGCGCGCAGCCGCGCGACGGCATCCTGGTTGTCGCCGGCGACGATATGGGTACGCTGCGCAAATGCCTTGCGACCGGTGACCAGCGTCCAGGCCACATCGGCGAGGTTGGCGTCGGGTTGGGTCGCGAGCTGATCGCCAAGTTGCGCGGCGGCGGCGCCGAGTGCCACTGCAGAGCGCGCGGAAAGCAGCAGCAGTTGAGGGCCGCTGGCGACATCCGAGGGGGCGCGTAATGGCGCCTCCTCAAGGATCACATGCGCGTTTGTTCCACCGACGCCAAAGGAACTGACGCCTGCGCGCAACGGGGCGCCGTCGCCGAGCCAGGGGCGCAACCTGTCGTTGACGACGAATGGCGAGTTGGCGAAATCGATCTTCGGATTGGTCGCATGCAGATGCAGCGACGGTGGCAACTGGCGCTCGGCCAGTGCCAACGCGGTCTTGATCACGCCGGCCGCGCCGGCGGCCATTACCAGGTGGCCCACATTGCTCTTCAACGAACCGATCGCGCAGAAACCGCGTTCTTCAGTGCTCTGGCTAAATGCCAAAGTGAGGCCTTCGATCTCGATCGGGTCGCCGAGCGGTGTGGCGGTGCCGTGCGTCTCCACATACGAAATCGAGCGGGCTTCGACGCCGGCGCGATCGAGTGCCATGCTGATCACCGCTGCCTGTCCGGCGCTGCTGGGCGCGGTGAAGCTGGCCTTGATGCCGCCGTCATTGTTTACCGCGGCACCACGGATAACCGCGTAGATCGGGTCGCCGTCGCGCAGCGCATCAGACAACCGCTTCAGCAGCACCACGGCGGAGCCATCGCTGAACACGGTGCCCTGTGCCGCGGCATCGAAGCTGCGCGTGTGCCCGTCGGGCGACAGCATCGAACCTTCCTGCGAGACATAGCCGCTGCGCGGAGGGCAGGTGATCGACGAGCCACCCGCCAGGGCCATGTCGCACTGACCAGCGCGCAGGGAATCGAAGGCCTGGCAGATCGCCACCAGCGAGGTCGAGCAGGCCGTGTTCATGCTGATCGACGGGCCCGTCAGGTTGAGCTTGTGCGCGACGCGCGTGGTCAGATAGTCCTTCTCGTTGCCGAGCATCACCTGGAACGCGCCCAGTTTGTCGATCAGGTCGGGGCGCGTGCTGACATGCCGCTGGAAGTAGGTCGCATTGTGCATGCCGCCGAACACGCCGACGGGTCCGTCATGCGTGTCGGGCACGTAGCCGCCGCGCTCCAGGCATTCCCAGCACAGTTCGAGGAAGATCCGTTGCTGCGGGTCGGTCAGCTCAGCCTCGCGCGGCGACATGCCGAAGAAGGCGGCGTCGAAATTCTCGACCCCGTCGATGATGCCGCGTGCGGCGACGTAGGCCGGGTCGTCGCGCTGTTGTTGCGGTATGCCCGGATCCAGCTCACCTGGCCCGAAGAAGGTGATCGATTCGCGACCCGCGCAAAGGTTGTTCCAGAAGGCCTCCACATCGGCGGCCCCGGGGAAGCGCCCGGCCATCGCAATGATCGCGACCGGTTCGCTGGGCCCGTTGTTGTTGCCATGTGACAGACGATTGTCCAGCGTGATGCGGCTGTCGCGGCCTTCGATGATGGCGGCCAGCGCGGCGGGCGTCGGCTCACCGAAGAAGTTGGCGATACTCGGCGCGGTCGACAACTCGCCATGGATGCGTGCGACGGCCTTGACCGCCAGCAGCGAATTGCCGCCCAGGTCGAAAAAATGGTCATGGCGACCGACCTGATCCAGGCCCAGCACGTCGGCGAACAGCGCGCACAGCTGCTGTTCGATCGGGCCCGCCGCGGGCACGTAGATGCCGGCGAGTTCGGGGCGGCTGCTGTCCGGTGCGGGCAGGGCGCGGCGGTCGAGCTTGCCGTTCGGTGTGACCGGCAGCGTGTCGAGCCGCAGATAGATCGCCGGCACCATGAAGTCCGGCAATGACTGGGCGAGCTGTTCACGCAAGCGCCGTGCCGTGATCGTCGCGTCATCGGCGACGTAGTAGGCGACCAGATGCTTCTGCTCCGGCCGATCCTCGCGCGCCAGTACCGCGCATGCGCGCACGCCGGGGAGTCGCTGCAGCGCGGCCTCGATTTCACCGATCTCGATGCGGTAACCGCGAATCTTGACCTGGCCGTCGGCACGACCGATGAATTCGATGACGCCTTCGGGCAGCCAGCGAACCAGGTCGCCCGTGCGGTAAAGCCGCTCACCCTCGCCGTCGAACGGGTTGGGCACGAAACGTTCAGCGGTCAGCTCGGGGCGTGCCAGATAGCCGCGTGCCAGCCCCGCGCCGCCAATATGCAGTTCACCCGCTACGCCGACCGGCACCGGTTCGCCGCTCATGTTGAGCACGTAGAGCGTGGTATCCGCGATCGGTTGGCCGATCGGTATCGAGCGAACGTCTTCGGCGAGTTCGCGCGGAATGCGGTACGTCGCCGCAAACGTGGTGCACTCGGTGGGCCCATAGCCATTGATGATGGCGATGTCAGGCAACGCGGCATATGCCTTGCGCACGTGCGCGACCGACAGCGCTTCGCCGCCGATCAACAGTTGTTCGAGGCCGCGCAACTTGCCGGCGTCCTCGTCGACGATCGCGTTGAACAACGCCGCGGTCAGCCACGCGATGCGGGCGCCGTGGCGTTCGATCGTGCTGGCGAGACCGCAGCCGCTGGGGATGCGCTCGTCGTGAACGATGCAGGTGCCGCCATTGAGCAGGGCACCCCAGATCTCCAGCGTCGAGGCGTCGAAGCCGAGCGGTGCGGCATGCAGCACGCGCGGTTGCGTGCCGAACTCGACATAGTTCACGTCGCGCACGAGGCGGATGATCGAGCGATGGGTGATTTCGGCACCCTTGGGAGTTCCGGTCGATCCCGAGGTGTACATCACGTAGGCAAGCGCATGGCTGTCCAGCGTGGGCAACGTGGCTGACGGCGCGTCGTGCTCCAGTTGTTCGAGTGACACCGTCGGTAGGGCAATACCCGCCAGCGTGGGCATCCCGGCGCTCGCAATGACGAGGGCGGCGCGTGCATCCTTGATCGTGAAGGCGAGGCGTTCGACAGGATGGCCCGGGTCGAGCGGCAGATAGGCGGCGCCGGCTTTCAGAATGCCCAGCACTGCAATGATTGCTTCCGGTGAGCGTTCGAGCAGCAGTGCGACCGGCGAGCCAACCTCGACATCTGCGGCCAGCAGCCCTGCCGCGATGCGGTTCGCGCGCGTCTCGATCTCGGCGTAGGTAACCGTGGTTTCACCCGACACCATCGCGATGCGTGACGGATACTGTTGTGCCAGCTCGGCAAACAGGCCATGCACCGTATCGCTGGCACGCCGGGGCATCGCGGTGGCATTCCAGTCGAGCAGCACGCGTTGGCGTTCGGCGGCATCGAAGCCGTCGATCGAGGCAAGCGAGACGTTGGTTGGCGCGACAAGCGCCGCGAGCACACGCACGGCGCAACCGGCAATCAGGTCGATCGCAGCGCGGTTGAAAGGTTCGCAAAAAGCCACCCGCAGTCGTGCTGGTTCCGACATATCCAGCTGCCAGCGACTGCTGATCGATACAGGATCGCAGCTGGGCTCTGTTCTGTTGCCCGTTCGCACGTCATCATCCGTGGCGACCCAGGCACTCCCGCATGCGCTGACCGGTGGCGCGTCGTCCAGTGCCTGGAACGTCGCATTGAGCCAGGTGTCGCGTTCGCCGCATCGTGGCACCGCGATCGATGTCTGCCATGACTCATCTGTGGCGATGTGGCTGGCGACAATCCGGTCTGCTCCAGTCAGTCGTGATTCGGTCAGCGACAATGCTGCGCAGAGGATCGGCGACGGGTCAACCGAATACCGCTGGGCACAATCACGCAGCGATGCCACCAGCGCCGTATCAAGTGCGTATTCACTGTGGCGCCAGCCGGTGTCCATGTCGCCGGAGCGCGATGGCAACACGTCGAACAGCTGCATGACGACGGCCACACCATTCGGAGTTTCAGTCTTCAACGTGTTCATCGGCTTGCGATCCCTTCGCAGGTGGTTACTGTGGACAATGTGCGTTAACCGATTTCTGTCGATCAATCCGCTATCGCGTATGCACTGTGATGTGCGAGCGACGGGCAAGCGGGCTGGTGACTTCCGGGTCCATGCGCTGCCACCAGGGTGGAGGCGGCAACGTAGGTCAACTTGTCGAAAAGCGGGTGGGTGCCCACGGCAGATGGCTCGATGCCCGTGCGGTGCATCAGGTCGTGCATCACGTGCACCATGGCATTGCGCCGCGTGGCGTCGGTGCTGTAAGTCAGGCTGATCGTGGTCGACGGCTCATCACTGGTCTCGACCATGTGCGGACAAGTCAGCGGCATGTACACACCCATGCCTGGCCCCAGCTTGAAAACATGGGCGCGTTCGCGGAACTCCTCGTGCCACTGGACCAGTTCCAGGTTATGGCTGGCGTGGAAGACGTCACGTGCGCGATCGCTGACGACCTCGGTATCCTCGGCATCCCACACGTAGACCGTCTTGGTCCCACGCACCTGCAGCAGGATCCCGTGGTTCCGGTCGATATGAAATGGTGTGATCGTGTGCGGCGCGGCAACGAAGATCCAGCCTGCGCGGTAGTACATTCCGGGGTCCTTGCGCTCGATCTCCGGCTGGATCGGGTCGAGTACCTGATCGATCAGCGCGCGATAGGTTGGGTCAGCCTGCACGTGACGCAACAGTACCCATGCCTTGGCCTCTTTGATGTTCCGCAGCGACTCTTCCACGGTCTTGCGGTTGGGATACAGGCGTGCGACCGCGTCGAAATTCGCCGCTGCGTCGGCATCATTGCTGAACGTGAACAGCCGGGTGCTGCATCGAAAGCGCTTGCCGAGTTCAACCAGCTGATCGCGTTGCAACAACGGATGATCTGACAGCCGATGACGCACTGCCTGGATGCGCCATGGGTCGAACTTGTCCCAGTCGACATCGACGAGTGCGGCCATGCTGGCCATGTTGGCGTTCATGACATTACCCCTCCGCATGATGCGGCTTTGGCTAGTGTCCGGCCCAGATCCCTTGGCGCCCATATGATGCACTTCAGTCGAGCTGACGGGATCAGGCTAGGAATTTGGTACAGGCTTCGCGAATATTCTCCGTAGTCGAGACGCTGGCTGAACCAGCCCGGCGCTTCCGTATTCCCACCGGTCTGTTCCTGTCGTCACAAGTGGCGATGCGGAGACGAATGGGCCGTGCTTTGTCACATCTCTTTTTACATTCAATAAACTGCTTTTCCATGCTGTTCATGTGCCACCTTTCCTTTCATGCATTCCAGCCAATGCTTGGTCGTCATTGATTTTTGTGTGCTTGCCGCGTCGGCACGAATATGATTTGATCCGTTTTATCTGCCGATAATGGCGCCGAAATATAATGCATCAGTTCGAGTGGAGCTTGTTCGCATGGATATTAATCCGGTAAATCGCAGTGCCATGATTAATATTGAAAGCATTCCCTTTGTGCGGCGAATGCTTGAGGCAAGGTATGAGCGCCGTTTTCGTGCTCATGTGTCGCTGATGGAAAATCTTTATCGAGGTGTCTATTCCAGTTTTTCCGAGGCCGCGGCGAGCATACCGACGACGCGACCGATGGGTTATGACAACAGCACCTCGGCTGAACTTTATCGTGATCGCACCCGCCGCGTTTTTCTGTATGACTATCCCATGATGCTTTGGCTGTCCCGGCTGTTTTCTGCCGGGAGCACCTCGGTGTTCGACCTGGGTGGCCATATCGGTATCGCCTACTATGCGTATCAGCGCTGCATCGATTATCCGGACACCCTCCGTTGGCAAGTGTCCGACGTGCCGGGGGTAAATGCAGCTGGTATGGCGTGGGCCGGGACCCATGATTCGCATAACCGCCTGACTTTCACAGCGAACCCTGCAGATGCTGACGGCACCGACATCCTGTTCGCTGCCGGATCCCTGCAGTATCTCGACTACACCTTGGCCGACCTGCTGGGTAGCCTGCGCAACCCGCCCACCCATCTGCTGCTGAACTCGGTGCCGATCCATATGAGCACGTCCTATTTCACCGTGCAGAACATGGGTGTTACCTGCTGTCCCTACCGGATCACCTCGGAGCGCGAATTCATGGATGGATTGAAGGCGCTGGGTTATCGGTTGCAAGACCGCTGGGAGAACCCGGATCGCCGCTGCCTGATTCCCTTCCATCCTGCCCATTCGCTTGATCGCTACTACGGCTTCCACTTCAGCCGTGAGGCATGAGTCCGTGCGGGGTCCGCCATACCTTTCTTCCGTTGCGCGCATTTCGCACCGGTCACTGCCTGCCTGGTAGTCGATGGGCCGAGTCCTGTTCACTGCGACGACTCCCCATTTGCCACCGCTAGTTGCCGATGTACGCGTTGCCCAATACGCGCCAGTTTGCACTTGGCGTGATCCATCAAAACATTGCGCCCCACCGGACCTGGATGAAGACCTATACGACGCATTCGTGTGTTGAACCGATGCGCATCGGTCCACATGTCCGACTGCCGCGTGCGAAATGTGAGCGCCAGCGAAATCGAAAGCTCGGACCCCGTATGCACGCGATGCGGTGCGATAAAGGGATGATGCACGCCCAGCCCGGGTTGCAACGTGTACGTCACGGCCTTCGATTCAATCGAAGGCCTGTATGGCGGGCGACCGCCAGCGTGTGCAAGCAGCAAGTCCTTTTGCGCAGGAGTCATGATTTCGTTATCGGACGGGTCCCACAGATGCACCGTCTTGGTGCCACGGATCTGCAGCAGGAAATTCATCTCGCGATCCATGTGATACGGCGTGACTGAATTGCGGGTGGAAATAAAGATATACGTCGAGTACCAGCTGATCCACGGATCCAGCGAATCGATCTGCGCTGCGACCTCGGCCAGCATGCCTTCGATAACCGGCCGAAATTCGGCGTCGAGTTCAGGATTGTTGATGCAGATATAAGCCTGCTTTTCCTCGAAGTGATCCAGCGTCTCCTCGAGGGTCAGCCCATGTTTGTAACGGTCATAGGAGGACTCGAGTTCGGCATCCCCGGGAATGTTCCCGATGCGATAGAGAATGCCCTCGGAAGGCATGCGTCGACATAGCGCGAACAGCTGCGCGAGTGAAAACGCGGGGTGTTCCGTCAGTCGATGTTCCAGCAGGAATGGCTTGCGGTTGTAGCAGGAGAGCAAGGTATCGGGTTCGAATTTGAGCATCGGCGCCGCTTCTGCCCGGCCTTGCGCCAGGAGATCGGTGTATTGCCTTGCCGAAACGAATCTGCCGAGCATGACGGCTCCATTACCTCTGTTGACTTCGACGGACCTGGTTACGCTATTGCAACTACTGGCGCACTTGCCATTCATCTCATCTGGACTGGAACGCGAACAACCACAGAATGGCGCCCTGGATGGGCGCGCCTGTCCAGCTGACGTTGTACGTCCCGGCGGTAGCGACCTGCTTGTACGCCACCGCGCACTGAACACCGCTGTTGTCGGGGAGTTTCAGGAAACTGTCGATGACGCTGAAGCCATTGTTTGGTACGGCGGTCATGCGCGTTACTCCACCATCACCCCACCACAGCGCGACCAGCGTTGCCGGCCCGGTGGTGGTCACGCTGCCACTGGTCAACACGAGGCCGGTGGCGGCATAGTTTTGCGCAACGTCCTGCAGGACACCCGCTTGCCTGACTTCGATGAACGGCACGGAGATCTCTCCAACGGCATTGGCATTCTTGACAATGCTGACCGTGTGGTTCGGGCCACCTTTGGCTGATAGCGCGACATAGGCCTTGACGTTGAAACCGTCGTAGCCGTTGCCGTAGGTAACCGAAGGCCCCAGTTGCTTCCACTTGTTCGAATAGCTGTCGACCGGGCGCGCAGAGTTCCCGGAATAGCCGCCATTGAAAACGATCAGCGCACTGCCGCTGGGTTGTGTCGTGATCGGATCGGTGACGGCAGGGCTCGTGCCCATTCCTTCGGACTGGGCGAGCAGGGTGTGGTCGCCTAGCAAGGATGAGGGCTGCACCTGCGGGCGCGCATCGGTCGAGCCAATGATGGGGCTGGTCTGCGCACGCGAGATGGCGGACCCAGCAGCCAGCAGTGCGGCGATGGTGGTTCCGCGGCAACAGGCAGCAACGTAGTTGCGACAGCCGTGCATGGAACAAATCCCCTCTCAGATATATGATATTGATAATTGGATCACACTAAGTCAAGCGTGAAATATGCTTGTGTCAAGCGATCCGGTTGACTTGGAGATAGAAGCCACAGGACAGGTTTGTATCGCCCGCTTGCCACCCTTTCCGGGTGCGGCAGCAGTCAGGTAATACTGGTGAGCTGGTCTTGCAAACGGCGGATCCATCAGCAACAAGGGGGAGCGTGACTTGTCCAGCGAGACTGATTTTCTCGATCTGTACCGACGGCTGAAGCTGAGCCCGGACTGCGGGTTGGATGAGTTCAAGCAGGCTTATCGCCGCCATGTATCCCTGTTGCATCCCGATCGCCGGGCAGGCGGTTACCTTGACGTACGCGCAGCCGAGATGTTGCAGCGGCTCACTGCCCAGTACAGCGCAGCGATGGAATTTCAGCGGCGTCATGGCCGTCTTCCAGGCGCGGCAGCTGCGCCCCGGATTGTTGCGCCGGAAGTCACGGCACGGATATCGCGCCCGCCGGAGCCCTCCATCGCGGCCCGGCGTTCGCACTCAAAGCTGCTCATCCTGGTGGCTGCAGCGGCGGCGAGTGTCCTGCTATGGAACATCGCTCCGCTGTCATTGTCGCCGGGAACTACGTCTGCAGACATTTCGGCGAACGAAGGCATGAGCCAGCCCGAGACAGCGGCGGCACCTGTCTTGTCGTTGGGCATGTCGCCAGAAAACGTGCGCGCCATCGAGGGTGACCCCATAGTTATCCACGATGGTCGTTGGGAGTACGGGCCATCGTGGATCAGTTTCGACCATGACGAAGTAGTCGATTGGTACAGCTCGCCACTGCATTCACTCAAGACCACCGGTAGCCACCCGCCGAACAGGCGGCCCTAGCGCGCGCCGCGGCCGAACAGTACGACCTCGACTGTTTCGATCAAGATCACCATATCCAGCAGGAGATTGTGGTTCTTGACATAGAACAAGTCGTATCGAAGTTTTTCGGCGGCATCCTCTACCGAGGCACCATACGGATAGCTCAATTGAGCCCAGCCAGCGAGACCCGGCTTCAGGCTGTGCCGCAGGCCGTAGTAGCGGATCTTCGTCGTCAGATCAGCGACGAACTGCGGACGCTCGGGACGAGGGCCGACAATGCTCATCTCGCCCTTGAATACGTTCCAGAGCTGCGGCAGTTCATCGAATCGCAACTTGCGACATATGCGACCGACGCGGGTAACCCGGTCATCATCCTTGCTGGCCCAGCGTGCCGCACCGTCGCATTCGGCATCCGTGCGCATGCTCCGGAACTTGAGCAACCAGAACGTCTTGTTGTGCTCGCCGACCCGCTCCTGGCGATAGAGGATCGGCTGGCCGGGGCCGGATTCGAGGCGAATCGCCAGTGCCGTCAGCAGCATCAATGGCCAGCAGAGCAGCAGGATCAGCATTGCTGCAACCAGGTCGAAACACCGCTTGCCCAGCAGATGCAGTGGCGTGGCATTGAAGCCATGCGAGAAAACCAGCCACGACGGGTCAAGCAGCGACAGCTGCAAGCGCCCCGATTCGCGTTCGAAAAACGTGGTCAGGTCGGTAATGGTGGTGCCCGATTGCCGGCACTCAAGCAGCTCGGCCATTGGCAATGCGCCGCGGCGGTCATCGACGCCAACCACGATCTCATCGATCTTCTCGTGCTTGACCAGAGTGTGCAGCGGCATGTTCGGGCACAGGACCAGATGGTCCGGAACAATCACCGGCTCATTCTGGCAGCGAATGTAGCCCACGATGCTGAAGCTGTGCCGATCCGAGCGCCGACGCATCCCATTGTGGATCTGCGCCGCGCGTTGGCCCGCACCCAATATCATTACGCGCCGCTTGAATGCCTCGATATCGACCAGGCGCATGAAGAGCACGTGGAAAGCTGCCACCGCCACGAATCCAGACACCAGCGCGATGCCCAGCACGCCGCGGCCGACGTAGGACTGCGGTATGAAGTAATACCCGATGGCAAGCCCGACGCCGCCAAGAACAAACGCCACCGCCTGTCGCGCCAGCAGGCCAAGCAAGCCCGTGCGCAGATGCGTCCGATATATGCCGAGCGCAGCCATGCCGAGAAAGATGGCGGTGGCGAATATCAGCGAGCGCAGCGTCAGGTGGCGCGAGAATGCGGCCAGTTCGTCAGGATCGCGGAAGTAGCGCAGATGCATGGCCATGCTCAGCGATGCTGCAAGTAGCAGCCACTCGCACAGGCCAAGCAACAGGATCAGCCGCGAGATCCGCAGTCGTAGAAAACCAAACATGAGCCTTCCCCCTTGAGATCCGTCCCAGCTTCCATCCAACCGATCAGGAGGGTGATTTAAATACGACCGATCAAAAATGACAAGCACTTTTTATTATATTTGTCCAGCAAAATATGTTCACAATGCGATACATATCTCACAAATGTTACAGACACCTGCACAGCAAAGCCGTTTGCCCGGCTCAAATGCGCTCGGAATGCGGCACTGGTCGGCTGGTGGTGCTTTTCTTGGCAGCGAGCGCTGCCCCGGCTAACAGAGCCAGTGACGACGGGGCTGGACTGGTTCAGTCCGCGGCAGGCTCCGGAGCCTTGTCCAGCCAATGCAGGCGGCTTGTCACGATCGTGGCGGGTACGGCCAGCGCGCCGACCAAGCCGTCAGGCAACGGTTCGAGATCGAGTACGCGACAAGGAGCCTGATCCGGGACCGAAGCTGGCGGCATGACCAGCCCGCTGCTCATCGTCGACATCAGCGAGGGGTCTTCATTGAGGCCGACGCCGAATGCCTTGAGCAACGCTTCCTTGCGTGTCCAGAGTTTCAGCAACCCGGTTTCACGCGCCTTCGTGGGCAGCCGCGCCAGGTCGGCCATCTCGGCCGGCGTGCATATGAGCGGCATCAATTCATCCAACGTCATCCGTGCTGGTGAGCGTTCGATATCGACGCCGACAGTCACGTCAGCGCAGACCGCGATCGCCACCCAACTGCCACTGTGACTCAGGCTGGTCGCATATCCGGTGCCGCGCAAGCGCGGTTGTCCGGCAGGTGTGCTGCCCAGAGGAACGTGAGTTGCTTCCATGCCAAGACATATGCCAAGAGCCGCGTGCCACAGCGCATGCGCCAGCACATACGTGACGCGGTCGTGTTCGAAGCGGAACCGCGCCGCGCGCGCTAGCTCGCCGACATCGAGCAGGCGCTCCGCTGACACAGCGTAAGTCGCCCATGCGGAGCTGTCGCACAACAGCACGCAGGCCTCGCCGGCAGCCGGGCCAGTGAAGCTGCCATGTGCCAAGACGCCCCACGCTGCCTGCGTGAAATCACGCGGCGTAGGGTGGCGATCAAGGTACGGCATGGCTGCATTCGGAATGCAGCAGAGCGCGCAGATTCTCTGCCAGACGCAAGCTCAAGGCGACAATGGTGAACGTCGGGAATGCCCAGCCTCCCGTGGGGAAGACCGAGCTGCCGGCAATATGCAGGTTGTCGATGCCATGCACCCGGCAGTGGCGATCGACCACGCCCTGTTCCGGATTGTCGGACATTCGCGTCGTGCCCAGATGATGCGCCGTGCCGTGTACTTGCGGGGTTGCATCGATATTACCGCTGAGCCACGGGTCGAGCTGAAACGTTCCGCCACATGCGCCCGCAAGCTCGCTGCCGAAAAGCGTAGCGGCGGTTCGGTAGGTATGCCGATCGAGTGGAGTAAGTCGCCAGTCCACGCAGACCTTGCGCTTTCCCAGGGCATCAACCTCGGTGCCCAGGGTGATACGACTGTCCGGATTGGGTGCCTGTTCGAAAAATCCGATCAGATCGACCTGCTTGCTCTTCACGGTCGGCTTGTCGACCAGCCGGTGCGCGAATGCCTTGACGATGTCGCCCACGCCCAAGCCCAGTCGCAAGGCCAGCATGCCAATGCTTTCCTTGGTTGCCGTTGTGTCAGAGCTGCTGGGCGGCCCATTTTCCAGTGCCTTACATAACCGCGCCTCCAGCATCGAACCTTCGTCCAGCACTGGCGGGCGCAATGCCGCGCGAAAGTCGCGCAAGGCTTGTATCCCCTTGGGCACGGCTCCTTCCACCGCGAACGGATGGACACGTCCGCTAAGAAGCTGGTGTGTTCGCTGGACTTCGCTAGACAGGCCTATCTCGGGAGATGCGGGTGCTCGGCCTTTGCCAAGATTCCGGTCGTAGGGGCGGGTGAGGCGATCGGGCGTGTCCGTCACGACGGTGCCCAATCTACCGCTAGGATGATCCATGAAGTAGCGCCCCACCAGATCCCGATCGTTGCCAAGTCCGTGCGAGACGACGGAGTCAGACAACAACAGCAGACGTGCATTTTCGATTCCACCCGAAGCAAGCACATAGTGTCGTGCGCATACCACACCCGTGCGCCCATCGAGCGCGCCAATGCGCGCCTGAGAGACAGCGGAGCCAGCGGGGAAGGGCACCAGTTCGAGGAGATTGGCGTGCAGCAGGACCTTGATGTTCGTGGCCTGGTCGAGCTCATCCCGATACGTCTGGCCGAACAGAATCGGGCTGCGGGCAAAGACCTGATTGACCAGCTTGTCGGCATCGAGGGCGAGCGGTGGACGCGCCAGCGGACTGAGGAACGAGCCATCGGCAAAGTCATGCGAGTCGAGATGGCAATAGGATCGCGCGCTCGCGTAATACGGCTCGAGGTCATCGTACGAAAGTGGCCAGCCGCTATGCGGAACCCAGTCCCGATGGCTCATGTCATGCCGGCCCAATGGTATGCAGCCGCCACCCCAGAGGGTGCAACTGCCGCCGAATACCCGCATGCGGGACGTGCCGGGGTCAAACGGGGGGCAACCGACCGAAGTGCCTTCGTACAGGGCCTGGTTCCTTTCCTCCCCGGAGAGTCCGCCGCTTTCGACGAGGCATACGCTTATCGATGTCCCGATGAACGTGCGTGCGATGGCAATACCGGCCGCACCCGCGCCAACAATGCACAGGTCTGCCTCCACATCGGCCGGAGTCGCCCCATCCAGATAGTCGATGATCATTCCGCATCCCCCAAACGCCCACGCCATGATTTCGTTGTGTCATTTCAACGTTGAATCATCGTGCCTTGGCATTCGAGGCATGCCACTACACGTTGTAATACTCGCGGTACCAGTTCACGAAGTTGGCGATGCCCGTGTCTACCGAAACCTTGGGCGCATACCCGACCGCACGGATCAGTTCCGACACATCCGCCTCGGTATCGGGTACGTCGCCCGCCTGCAAGGGCAGCATTTCCATCTGCGCCTTGCGGCCGAGACATTGCTCCAATACCTCGATGTAGCGCAACAACTCCACCGGCTCTGCATTGCCGATGTTATACAGCCGGTAAGGTGCGACGCCGCTGCTGGCCGGATCGGGGGCATTCCCATTCCAGCGGTCGTCCTTGCCCGGCAGGGTATCCAGCGCGCGGATCACGCCTTCCACGATGTCGTCCACGTACGTAAAGCTGCGCTTGTGTCGACCATGATTGAACACCTTGATCGGCTCGCCGGCCAGAATCGCCTTGGTAAACAGGAACAGCGCCATATCCGGGCGACCCCACGGGCCGTAGACCGTGAAGAAGCGCAGCCCCGTGCACGGGATGCCGTACAGATGCGCATAACTGTGCGCCATCTGCTCGTTGGCTTTCTTGGAGGCGGCGTAGAGGGTCAGCGGGTGTTCGGTGGATTGATGCTCGGAAAACGGCATCGCGGTGTTGGCGCCATACACCGAACTGGTGGAAGCGAATACCAGGTGTTCCACATCGTGCTGGCGGCAACCTTCCAGAACATGCAGAAAACCGGTGACGTTGCTGGCCACGTAGATATGCGGATTTTCGGCGGCGTAGCGCACGCCAGCCTGTGCCGCCAGATTGATCACTCGCTGCGGCTTGTGCGAGGCGAAGGCGCTTTCCACGGCCACGCGATCGGCCAGGTCGGCATGGATATGCGTATAGCGCGGGTGGGTCATGAAACGCGCCAGCCGCGCCTTCTTCAGGTTGACGTCGTAGTAGTCATTGAGGCTGTCGAAACCGATGACCTCATCGCCGCGCTCAAGCAGTTTCAGCGCGACATGTGAACCGATGAAACCGGCGGTACCGGTAACGAGCACTTTCATGGCATGAAATCCTGTTCAAAGACGACCATCGACCGCCTCGCGCGGCAGCAAGCATTTCACGTCGTATATCACCGAACCGGCCTTGCCGAAAGCGCGGATGCCATCGGGACCCATGGCCACAAATTGCTTGTGGCCGACGGCGATGATCACCGCGTCGTAGCTGTCCGGCTGCGGGTGCGCGACAGGCGTGATGGCATATTCGTGCTCGGCCTGGGCGGCATTGATCCAGGGATCATGGATATCGACCTGGGCGTTGTAGCCGCGCAGTGCCAGCACGATGTCGACCACGCGGGTATTGCGCAGATCCGGGCAGTTCTCCTTGAACGCCAGGCCCAGAATCAGCACGCGCGCCTTCACCGGGTTGATGCCCTTGCGCACCATCAGGCGGATTACTTCGTTGGCGATATACGGCCCCATGCCGTCGTTGGTGCGGCGACCAGCCAGGATCACGTCCGAATGATGGCCCACCTCCTGCGCCTTGTGGGTGAGGTAGTAGGGATCCACGCTGATGCAATGGCCACCGACCAGGCCCGGGCGGAATGGCAGGAAGTTCCATTTGGTGCCGGCAGCCTGCAGCACTTCCAGCGTGTCGATGCCCAATTTGTTGAACAGGATGGCGAGATCATTGACCAGGGCGATGTTGAGATCGCGCTGGGTGTTCTCGATGACCTTGGCGGCTTCAGCCACTTTCAACGAGCTGGCCTTGTGTGTGCCCGCGGTAATCACCGAGCCATAGAGGCGATCGACAAAATCGGCCGTCTCCGGAGTGGAGCCCGAGGTGACCTTCAGGATGCTGGTGACCCGATGCTGCTTGTCGCCGGGATTGATGCGTTCGGGACTGTAGCCGGCAAAGAAGTCGTGGTTGTAGACCAGTCCGGAGCCTTTCTCGAGGAGCGGGATGCAGATCTCTTCCGTGCAGCCGGGATACACGGTGGACTCATAGACCACGATATCGCCCGGCTTGAGTACCCTGGCCAGGGTTTCGCTGGCCTTGATCAGTGGCGTCAGATCCGGGCGCTTGGCGATATCGATCGGGGTAGGGACGGTAACGATGTAGACATTGCAGTCCCGCAGATCGGCCAGTTCGGCGCTGAAGCGCAGGCGCGTGGCTCCGGCAAGCTCTTCAGCGTCGACTTCCAGCGTGTTGTCGCAACCGGCAGCCAGTTCATCGACCCGGGCCTTGTTGATGTCGAAGCCCACGGTGTCGTAACGCTTGCCGAATTCCACGGCAAGGGGCAGGCCAACATAGCCGAGACCCACAATGGCGAGCTTGGTGTTTTCCAGATTCCGCATACGGTCATCCTGGTCGTTTCAGATAGATGCCCGCTGTGGCAGGTCATTCCGGTTGACGAAAATACTGAATCAACTGCATTTGCCAATCAACGTCCCGATGACAAGCCGACAGAAGTCAGCAACCGTGAAAGCGTGTCTGATGGCCAGCGCAGCATCACACATTGGGTCCAATAATTGGATATCCGGTCAGCCTCTCGGTGTCCGGCTACTGCAGGAAGGCCAGTGCCTGCGCGCAGGATTGATCGATCTTGAGGCTCAGCAGTGGATCGGCGCGGGTGTGGCCGATGTTCACCGCAGCGATCGGTTTGCCGGCCCGAGCCGCCGCATGGGCAAAGCGGTAGCCGGAATACACCATCAGCGACGAACCAACCACCAGCATCGCATCGGCATCGTGCAAGGCCTGCATGCCGGCAGCCACCCGCTCGCGCGGCACGTTTTCGCCGAAGAACACCACGTCCGGTTTCAGCAGGCCGGCGCAATGCGGGCAGGACGGCACCTGGAAACGGGAGAAATCCTGCCCGTCCAGATCCGCGTCGCCGTCCGGCGCATCCGCCGCATCGAGATCCGTCCAGGCCGGATTCAACCGCAACAACGCGGCCTGGAAATCCGTGCGCGAGATGCGTTGTTCGCAGGCGAGGCAGCGCACATGATCCAGTCGTCCGTGCAGGTCGACCACGTTTTCGCTGCCGGCAGCCTGATGCAGTCGGTCGACGTTCTGGGTCAGCAGCAGGGTGAGCTTGCCTCGCTGTTCCAGCCGGGCGAGGGCGTGATGGGTCGCATTCGGCTGGGCCTGTCCGAAGCGTCGCCAGCCGATCAGACTGCGGGCCCAGTAGCGCTGGCGCGTTGCCAGTTCGCCAACGAATGCCTGGAAGGTCACCGGCTGCGGGCGCTTCCAGCCGCCATTGACATCGCGGTAATCGGGAATGCCCGAATCCGTGCTGCACCCGGCCCCGGTCAGCACGAACAGGCGCCGATGCGCCGCCACGAATTCGGGCAACGCCGCAGCGCTTGTGGATACCTCAAAGGCTTGAGATGACATGTCGCCCTTATGGCATTCCGCTGCATGGATTGCCAGCAGCGGTCACGGTGCCGTGGCAATCCGACTGGGGGTTCTGCCGACCAGTTGCAGCCGCAGTCCCCATGGCGCCATGAAGTTCACCACCGTCTGACCGGCATGTGGGCCGGCTGTCAGTGTGACCGGTACCCCGATCACCTGGACACCTTCGTGTCGCAACCAGCGATCAGCATGCGTCACATTGTCGGCAGCGAATGTGATCGGCTCACTGCCGTGATCCGCTGCATGGCGTGCCGGGGCAGGGGAGTGCATCCCGCGAGCATCGAACAATTCGACGACCGTGCCCGAATCGCAGAGCAGCAGTCGGGAAGTGGGCTGGGCATCGCGTATGGCATGGCCGGCACGCGTGCTTTCAGGCGATTCGTTGCCGGCGAGCGGGTCGACCGGCTCGCAATTCAGGATGTTGCGGAAGAACACCGTGGCCTGTTGCAGGTCGGGGACGCCGATGGTCACGTAGTCGTTGTCATGAACGCTCGCGGCGTAACCACTGAAGGACGCGCTGGCCATGGCGAGCAGCAGCCCACCAGTCAGCATGGAAAGAAAGAATTTGCGCATGACCCGGCACTCGTAATCTTACTGGTGTCCTATATGGACACGATGCGCTCCGTCTGAAGTGCCGTCAGGCGACCACCGTGTTTCCCTGTGTGAACGGTCGCTGTTGCGTCAACCCCAGAGGCTGGTGTCTCGTTGGTCGTTCATCAGCGGAAACAGAACGGTCGTGTGAAGACGCTTTATCCATGCCATCGTCGTCACCATACTTTCTGCCACGCACACAGACCGGCGAGCGTTGCCTGAAACCCAGGCAGTTGATCCTCCGGTCACTCCATATCGTCACGGGACTGCCAGGATGAAGCGCCATCTCAATTCACTGTTGCAACGCAAGCGAACCGAATTCGAAGGTGCCAGAGGCACCCATCGTTCGCCGCGATTTAATGTTCCCGACAAGGCAGACACCGTCGAATTGAAGGACGGTTACGACTGGCTGGCCATCATCAAGGGGGCACGGGCGTCAGTTCGAACGCACTGAAAAACCGCAGGGCGGGCTGCGGGCGTCATCCGCGACTTGTTCGGCAGGTAGACGTCCCGATGCATCTTGGGGAATGCCTTGCCCACCATGCCGATATCTATCGGCAGACCAGAACCGGAATCGTGCTTTGCAGCAAGACCTTTTGCGTCTCGCTGCCCAGCATCAGCCGGTTCAAACCATGCCAGCCATGGGTGGCCATGACGATGAGGTCGCAATGATGTTCATTGACGGCTTCCAGTATGGCCTGATGGGGACGTTCACCGAAAGCGTAGCGGCATTCGCAGGGCACCTGTGCGGTCTTGGCCAACGCTTTGGCTCTGTCCAGATGGCGCGAGGCGCTTTGCACGGCTTGCTGGCTGTAACTCAGCTCGGCCGTGGCAAGAAGTTCAGCCATATACGCAATGGAATTGAAAGGCGGCACTACGTGCAATGCCAGTACCCTGGCACCGAATGTCTTGGCCAGCTCCAGACCCATGTTGAAGGCCCGCAATGACAGATCGGATCCATCGATCGGGAGTAGCAAATGCTGAAACAATGCTTTCTGCTGCCTGTCGGTGGGTTCCCGACTCAAAGCAGTTGCAATGGACATGGGTAGAGCCCTCAGCGTCTTGAAATGTCACGCCGGCAACCGGGCGCGTTAAGTTCATGATGGCTGATGCGTCTGCCTTGATATTGATCGGGGTCAAGTTGCTGAGTAGTGCAGGAGAAGGCCAGTGGAATGGTCAGTTGATCAAGATCAACCGGCATGTTCTCCGATCCGCGTAGCCTGCAATAAGTGAAAGGGCTCAAGCGTGAGCACCCAGTAAATGGAGGAGAATGTATGTCGCTCAGCACTCTCCACCAACCTGCAGAGGCCATGCGGGATACCCCGCATACCTGGGTTGAAAGGATGCCCTGGGTTGAGGTGCCTGCAGACGGATCGGGGACGCCTTTCCTTCCAACCCGACCCGAAGATTGCGTCGATACCCGTGATTTCGTCAGGCGACTGTCGCCTGACGTACAGCGCATCCTCAGCGAGCATCCGCCGTGAATCACACGCTGCTGTGCGGGTCGGTACCGGATTTTGCGCATCGAGGCAGATGTCGTGAGCGAAACGACGATCGTGGATCGAGAGCAAGAACCGCGGATGTCGAGTGCACCGGGTACTCCGGAAACTTCCTGGGAAGTCCGCCATGCATGGAGGGACATCATGGCTGAAATACTGGAGACGGCGATTGCCGACAGGTCGAAACTGCACGTGCATGGCGCGATGGCGATTCCAAATATCGTGGCGTTTCTGACATCAGGTACCCCGTGGAGTCCCGCCGCGGCAATGGGCGCTTCGCTGGCTTCGCGTCACGGGTCTGTGCTGACCGGCTGCTTCATCGACCCTATTCTGCGCGACTTCAGCGTGTCGGATATCGAGTCCACGATCCCGACGCTGGCTCAAGACGACGTGCTTTTCGACACGCCGAGCGCAACCGACTTCATCGCCTTTGCCAGGCGGAACGACGTGGCCGAGACGAACTGGGCTGTCGTGCAGGCAGATGTCGAAGACGCCATCACGCAGCTTGCCGCCTGGCATGATCTGGCGGTAGTCGAAAGCAGCATGATGGAAGTGCATGAGTTGCTCACCTTCCTGACGCATCTCTTGTGGAGCTGCCGATTGCCCTGCATCCTCCTGCCGAAGCTGTGCACGGACCTGCCACCCTTCGAGCGCATCGTCGTCGGCTGGAACGGCAGTCCTCAGGCCATCCGCGCGATTCACGCAGCGATGCCATTTCTGCTGGACGCCAAAGAAGTCTGGATCCTGGACGGGACTGACGAGAATGGCGAAGGCCATGCCGGCATACCCAAGTTCGATCCCTGCCGGTTTCTCGGGCAGCACGGTGTAACAGCCCATCAGCATCGATTCGATAGTGACGTGGGGATCGTCGGGGGCGCCTTGATATGGGAGGCACAGCAGCTTCGTGCCGATTTGTTTGTGCTTGGCGCATTCAGCCATTCACGTCTTCGCGAAAGGGTCGCAGGCGGCGTGTTCAGATGCATGCTCGAGAACGCGAAAATACCGATGTTGCTGCAGCACTGATCGCTTGCCGACCTTGTCCTTGAATCAGTGCTGCAGGAAGACAGGAAGATCGGCATTCGCCATGACATGCCTGGTTGCACCGCCGAACACGCGTTCGCGGATGCGTGAATGCCCGTAAGCCCCCATCACCAGCAGATTCGCGCGCACTTCATGCGCCTTCTGAAGCAGGTTCTTGCCGGCTTCGTCGGCCGGCGCACTGGTGCAATGCAGCTTTGCGGCAATGCCGTGATGCATCAGGTAGGCGATGGGATCCGGCTCCATCACGCCGACCGGGTCGTCGTATGGTGTGCGCACTTCACCGTTGACCAGGATTACCTCCTTGGCGAGCTGAATCAGGGGCAGAGCGCTATGCAGGGCGCGTGTTGCTTCAAAACTGCCGTTCCAGCCAATCACGATGCGATCGAAAGACACGGTGTCGTCCCACTCCGGTGGCAACACGAGGCAGGGGATCCGACTGCTCAACATGCCTTCGCCGAGGATATCGGAAACATGCGCCGCATCGACCATGTCGCGCTCGATCACAGCCAGGTCATGCCACGCGCCGAGCGTTCGCAGCGTGGGCGCAATCGCCGTATGAGTCACGACCCATGAGATGTGATGCACGCCAAGCTCCCTGGCGAAGGCGCGAAACGCGACAGACTCATCCGGATGCACATACTCCATATCATCAAGCAAGCTCATCGCTGCGGGATCGCACTCATTGGCGCGCAGTTCACGCAGGCTATCGGGTACGTGACAGCCAGTGACATTGGCATTCCACTGCGTCGCGAGATCGACGGCGGTCAACAATGCGGAACTCCATGGACCGGTGGATGTAACCAGGGCGAGAATGTCGTGGAATTGCGACGCCGATGGGTTCGCCTCGTGTGACTTGGCAACGGACGTCTTGTAAGGCTCGTCGACGAGCATGTGAGATCTCCAGCTGATGCATGCATGTGCTGCCACAGGGCCCGCGAATAAAGTACCTATGACTGATCTTCCGGATACGGCTCGCGCTTGAAGCCAAATTCCTCGCTGGCTCGCGCATCGGCGCGTTGTAGACCACATCGATCGAAAGCATCTCCAAGTGCGGCCGACGTCTGTTTGGCAATGGAAACCAAGGTGGAAGACCCGGCAGCCTGGCAGGGAGCCCGTTGCTGTGGGCTCTGCACATACCTTTTATCGAGCCGGTGCCTGCGCGCACTTGACGGTGGTCAAGTGAAGCAGGGATTGCGCCTGCGCAGCCCGCACATCGGCTGTGTCGACAACGGTTGACCAGGATCAAGACGAATGCCACGCGCCTGGAAGAGTGTTGGCGCACTGAATCCCTCTGCGGTGCACCGTCATGCTCGAGATACTCGTCAACATCGAAGAAATGCGCGATGACAATCCTGTACTGCAAACCGGCCTGGCGCTGGCGAGCCGCCATGATGCCTATGTGACGGGACTGAACATCGTCGAGGTATTTCCCTCGACCATGGCCATGGCCGAAGTCATCGCCGTATTGGAGATAGAGGAAAACGAAGCCAGGCAACGCGATACCTGGTGGGCGAACCAATGCCGCGAACATGGCGTCCAGGGCGGCTGGGAGGTGATCCGCGGTGTCTACGTGCCGATCCTGGCGCGGCGCTCATGCATGGCGGATATCACGGTAAGCCGTCTGCCGAATCCCGAAGCCGGCTATCCCACCGGCATGGACTATGTGACGCGGGTATTGCTCACGGCAGCTTCCCCGATGTTGCTGGTCCCACCGAAATGGGATGGGAGCTTCCGGCAGGAGAGGGTTCTGGTGGCATGGAACAGCACGCAAGAGTGCATGCGCGCGGTGCGTGCCGCCTTGCCGTTTCTGCGCAAGGCAGAAATGGTATGCCTCATCGATGGCGCCAGCGACGAACTGCCTGGCATCACGCCACCACCGCTGCCGGTACGTGACTGGCTCACGCGGCAAGGCGTTACCGTGCATTTGGTAAGGCAGTTTCCGGCGACCACCAGCGCAGGTGAGGCGTTGCTCGATCAGGCGCATGGCATGCGGGCAGACCTGCTGGTGATGGGCGCATGGGGTCACTCGCGGATGAGCGAATGGGTACTGGGCGGCACGACGCGCCATGTACTCCAGCACGCCCCATTGCCGGTGCTGCTGGCGCATTGAGCCTGGCGAAGCATCAAGCGGAGATCGTGGCAACCAGCGCGCATGGCGCGGCAAGCGCCAACTCAGTCGAATGCCCGTTCCCCGGCGAGTGCATGCGAGGCGCGCTGCATCAGCTCGGCCAGCGCAGCCATAACATCGTCCAGGCACACGATGCCGCTCAACTGGCCATCCTCGTCCACGATTGGCACGCGTCGGATATTGCTGCCCAGCATCATGTCGATGAGTTCATCGATCGTCGCGTCCGCGCGACACGTCACCAGCGGCAGCGATTGAATATCGCGCAGTGCCTTTTCATCACCGCCGTTTTCAACGCTGCCTTCAGCCAGAAAGCGGATGGCCAGATCGCGGTCGGTCAAGATGCCGCTGGGTCGCGTGCCTGCCAGCGTGTTCTTCATCGCCACCACGCAGCCCACATCGTGCTGGCGCATGGTGCGGGCGGCTTCGTTGATAGTGGACGATTCGTTCAACTGGATGACGCGGGAAGTCCCGATATCGACGGCGCGCATGGTGATCTCCAGGCAGGGATGCACCGTCAATCCTGGGCCGGCCCGGCTTTGGCTGCCTTGATACGCATCAAGCATCTGTCGTGACGAACCGCCGTTACAAACCGTTACAAATCGTTGCCGAGACGAAGCATGCTTGTTACGGGCCGGGCCTAGAGTCACCCCGTAGTCAACGGGGACTGCATCTCGAGGGCATGTGTCATGACAATGCAGGCAACAGACATCCGCACCACGCAGACAGCTAGCTCATACGCCCCCATGTTCATGGCGGCCTCCGGCGGCGACCATGGCATCGACATCGAAGCGATTCGCGAACATGTTCAGGTGCGACGCTGCAAGCACGTCGCCGGACAGAGCATCTATCACGCCGGCCAGCCGTTCCATGCGATCTATCTGGTGCATGCCGGCTCCTACAAGATCTGCGAACTGGCCGACGATGGCCGTGAACAGGTTTCCGGTTTCCGCATGCGCGGCGACCTGATGGGTGTGGAATCCATTGGCCTGAAAGCCTATGCGAGCGACGTGATCGCCCTGGAAGGCAGCGAGGCGTGGGAACTGCCATATCCGGCTGTACTGCGCGCCTGCCTGCATGTGCCGGAACTGCACGCACACCTGACCTCGGCCCTGGCCGCGGAAATTCGCTGCGATCGTTCGTGGATGCTGATGTTTGGCACGCTGGCTGCGGAACGTCGGGTGGCTGCCTTCCTGCTTGACGTCGCTGCACGTTACGCACGCATGGGTTACAGCGCGAAGCACTTCATCTTGCGCATGAGCCGCATCGACATGGCCAGTTTCC
Organism: Rhodanobacter sp.; assembly: GCA_027307195.1. Taxonomy (GTDB): domain Bacteria; phylum Pseudomonadota; class Gammaproteobacteria; order Xanthomonadales; family Rhodanobacteraceae; genus Rhodanobacter. The sequence continues at coordinate 67,734 of DAHUXL010000016.1, forward strand.
TGGCTCTCAAGCATGAAACCGTCAGCCGTGCGCTGTCGCACCTGCATGACATGAGCTACATCGATGTGCAGCGTCGCGAAGTGCGCGTGCTGGACGTCAATGGTCTGCGTTCGATGGCCGGGATGAGCGCCGCGTTGAACTGAGCGGGGTCACGCGTCGCCGTCGCGATCGAGCACGCGGCGGATGGCGGCACCGAGCTGCTCGTGGCGATAGGGTTTGCGCAGCAATTCGAAGACACCGAAAGTACGGGTGTCGATGTCCATTGATGCGTATTCGTAGCCGGAAGTGAAAAGCACTGGAAGGTGCGGATGTCGCTCGCGTGCTTTCGCTGCCAGTTCGAAGCCCGTCATTTCGCCGCCGAGCACGATATCCGTAAAGAGCAGATCGATTTCCGGATGCTTCGCCAGTTGTTCCAGCGCGGTGGCGGCATCGCTGGCTTCGAAAGGCTGATAGCCCAGCGTACGCAGGAAAGCGATGGCTACGCGCCGCACTCCCGATTCGTCTTCCACCACCATTACGGTCTCGTGACCACGGCGCGACATCGGGACCGATGGCTTTTCAGTACTGGTTGAAGCGGCAATGGGCAGATAAAGCTCGATACGCGTGCCGCGACCCACCTGACTCTCGATATTGAGATGTCCACCGGACTGCTTTACAAAGCCGTAAACCATGCTGAGGCCGAGGCCGCTGCCTTTGCCGACTTCCTTGGTGGTGAAGAATGGTTCCAGCACATGTGCCATGACTTTCGGCGACATGCCGGTACCGGTATCCGAGACAGCAAAAACGATGTAGCGACCCTGCGCCAGCCGCGAATCATCTTCGGGGTTCACGAGGTAATAAGCTGATCGCGCCGTGATCCCAAGGCGTCCACCATTTGGCATCGCATCGCGTGCATTGAGCGCGAGATTGATCAGTGCCGCTTCCAGTTCTCCCGGGTCGGCGTATACCTGAGGCACATCGCTGGGGCACTCGGCGGTCACCGTAATGCGTTCGCCCAGCGTGCGACCGAGCATCTCGCTCAGGTCGGCCAGCAATTGCACCGTGTCCACGGCGTGCGGCAACAGATGCTGACGACGGGAGAAGGCAAGCAGTTTGCGGGTAAGCGTCGCACCGCGCTCGACGGCGCGCGAAGCGCTTTCAAGGGTTTCACGTGTCGCTGAATCATCCGGCATATCGATTTCCAGCAACTGCAGGTTGCCGGAAATCACCGTCAGCAGGTTGTTGAAATCATGCGCGATGCCGCCGGTGAGCTGACCGAGTGCGTCCAGACGCTGCGAATGCGCCAGTTGCTCTTCGCTGTGTCCGCGCTGAATGGATGCGGCCAGGATGTTGGCGACCGATTGCAGAAAATTCAAGCGATCCCGATCGAAGTAACCCTTCTGACGCGCCAGTGCCAGCAACAGCCCAACGGGTCCGTGCCGATCGGGCAACAGCACGAGGGCGGCGTCCTGGTAATCATCGCTCAGGGCCGGGCATATGCTGCGAAGACTTTCGATGACGGCTGACTGAGCAGGTAGCCGCTCATCGACATCCGTCGACGCGCTGCCTGCCAGGGCCTGCAGCGCCGGATTCCCCGACAGGCTCTCCAGCACCGCTTGAGGCAGACCGATCGATGCGGGAACCTGCAGGCGGACATGGCGGGGATCAGTCAGCATGATTGCCGCTGCGGGAATATCGAGGGTGGCGGCCACCGACCCTGGAATCTCGTCAATGGCTTTTTCGCGATGGGTGGCCTCGAGCAGACGCCGGCCCATCTGGACCATGGCGGCGTCATAACGGGCCCGTTGCAGGGCCTGGCGCGCACGTTGCGTTTCGGAAATATCGCGGATCGATGCTGCATACAGCGTTCCCGCCGATGCAACGACCGGGCTCAGGCCGATTTCCACCGGGAAAGATTGGCCATCGGCGCGTACGCCGGTCAACTCGTAGCCGGCGCCCATCGCGCGTTCACGTGGGTGGGACGTGTAATCGGCGCGATGGGCAATATGCGCCTGCCGCACCGTCGCCGGCAGCAGCGCTTCCACCTGCAAGCCGGCAAGCGCGCCCGCCGCATAGCCAAACAGGCGCTCTGCATGCGCATTGGTCAATACGATGACGCCTTGCCGATCGACCACGATCATCGCATCGGGGGCCGCCTCGAATAACGAGCGGAACAGATCGGCATCGGGGGCTTGCTTGCTGAACATGTCGCTGCCTATATCCGCCGGACCGTGGGCGAGAACAGGTAACCGGTGCCACGAATCGACTTGATCCGTTGCGGATGGGCGGGGTCGGGCTCGATCTTGCGGCGCAGGCGCCCGATCTGCACGTCGATCGCGCGGTCGAATGGCCCTGCATCGCGACCGTGGATATGCGTCATCAACTGGTCGCGACTCAGCACCTGATTGGAGTGTTCGACGAAAACCCGCAGCAAGGCGAATTCGCCGCTGGTCAGCGGAATGGGTTCGCCTTCCGGTCCGGACAAGCTGTGCGATTGCGGATCGAGCACCCAGCCATCAAACGACAGACGCAGGGGCTCGTCCGCCTTGACAGCAACCTTGGCTGGCAGCGCGGCTGCGCGGCGCAAGACGCTGCGCACGCGAGCCAGCAACTCGCGCAGGTCGAACGGCTTGGTGACGTAGTCGTCCGCACCGAGTTCCAGGCCCACGACGCGATCCACCGACTCGCCGCGCCCGGTCACGATGATCACCGGACCATGCCAGTGCTCGCGCAGATGGCGGGTCAGGCTGAAGCCGTCCTCGCCCGGCAAACCCAGATCGAGCATGACGATATCCACGGCTTCGCTGCCCAGAACGTGGCGCATTTGAACGCCGTCGCCGGCGATGCTGACGCGAAAGCCGTGGCTGCCGAAATAGCGGCTGAGGATCCGGGCAATCTCGGTATCGTCATCGACCACCAGCAGATGTGCCGGCACCATGGTGGATGACGCTGGACTGGACGAGACAGCCATCTGAACCCCCGATCCGTGGTGGTGCCCGGTCAAGTGGAGCACCCTGGCCGGAGCATACGCCAGCGCGGGTTGGCTTTCAGTAACCGGCCGGCACGGCAGGCGAGGGCGAATGCGAATTCAGTTGATTTCGCTCAACCCGGGGCAAGGGCAGCTGCCTAGAGTCTGCCCATGGAAAACGCGGCCATCCAAGCCACCGCCCTGACCAAGTCGTTCGGCGAGGGCGCCGCCACGACACTGGCCGTGCGGGACGCCACGTTCGAGGCGCATTACGGCGAAATGCTTTTCATCGTCGGTCCGTCAGGCAGCGGCAAGACCACCTTGCTCAGCATGATCTCGGGCATCCTGCGGCCCAGCTCCGGTACCGTCGTGGTCAAGGGCGCCAACCTGTGGCAGCTCAGTGCCGACGATCTTGCCGAGTTCCGCCTTCGGACGATCGGCTTCGTTTTTCAGGACTTTCATCTGTTCCCCAAGCTCACCACGGCCGAGAACGTGGCGATTCCGCTGGTGCTGCGCCGGGACGACTGGAAGGCGTCGCTGAGCAAGGGCGAGCAGATGCTGGCCATTGTCGGCCTGAAGGATCGCGGGCAATTGCCGCCGGTCAAGCTGAGCGGTGGCGAGCAGCAGCGGGTCGCCATCGCCCGGGCGCTGGTCGGCGATCCGCAATTGCTGATCCTGGACGAGCCGACCGCGTCGCTCGATGGCGATACCGGCCGCATGATCGTGCAGTTCGTGCGCGAACACATACTCAATCCCACCCGCTGCGTCCTGATCGTCACCCATGACGCACGCATCCTGGACTTCGCCGACCGCGTCATGCACATGGAGGATGGACGCATCACGGCCGCGGTGGGAAAAACCCTGTGAGAAACCGCATCACTTTCCTGCTCGCCGCGCTGGGCGTGCTGGTGGCGATCGCCAGCGCCATCTTCTACGGCCGGAAGCAAGCGGCCCAGCCGCCCATGTTCAGTCCCGCCACCAATCCCTATGCGCATGGCATTTACGCCAACGGCATCGTGGAAAGCTTCCAGGGCAGCGGCGAGAACATCAATATCTATCCGGAGGTGTCCGGACGGATCACGCAGGTCTTGGTGCACGAAGGCGAGCATGTAGCCGCCGGGCAACCCTTGCTGGCGATCGACAACTCGGTGCAATTGGCTCTGGCCGAACAACAGAAGCATCAGGGCGAAGCGGCGCTTGCCAGTCTGCAGGAACTGCAGGCGCAACCGCGCAGGGAAACGCTGGCGGTCGCCGCCGCGCAGGTCGCGCAGGCCAAGGCCAGCGAAAAGACGGCCAGCGATGCCTTCGAGAAGCAGCGTCAATCCTATGCGATCGACCCGCGTTCGGTCAGCAGGGACACGCTCGACAACGCCAGGAATGCACTGGAAGTCGCCAAGGCCAATCTCGGACTCGCGCGTCGTCAATACGAACTGATCAGGGCCGGTGCGTGGAGCTACGACATCCGCAATCAGCAGATGCAATACAACGCCCTGGAGAAGGCGTATCAAGCCTCCAATGCGCTGCTGCAGAAATACACGGTACGTGCGTCGGCTGACGGCATCGTGCTGGCCATGGATGCAGCCCCTGGCAGCTATGTGTCGGCGCAAGGCGCATACGACGCCTACACCCAGGGTTACGACCCGATCATCGTGATGGGCGGTCCGCAGGATTATCTGTCCGTGCGCTGCTTCATCGACGAAATCCTCATCGACCGCCTGCCGCCGCTCGCGCATATGAAGGCGCAGATGTCGGTACGCGGCACCCACCTGAAAATCCCACTCGAATTCGTGCGCATGCAGCCGTACGTGACGCCCAAGATCGAGCTTTCGAACCAGCGCCTGGAACGCGTGGATCTGCGCGTGCTGCCGATCATCTTCCGTTTCAGAAAACCCGCCGATACGGCCATCTATCCAGGGCAACTGGTCGATGTCTACGTCGCTGAAAAATAGCCTTGCGGCCTCGGGTCTGGCTCTGCTGCTGGGCGCCTGTGCGGTCGGGCCGGACTTCACGAAACCGTCCGCGCCGGCCAGCGCACGTTACCTGCCGCGCGGTGACCTGCCGGGGACCGTGACGGCGATCGGGCAGACCCAGCGTTTCGATCTGTCGCAGTCGCCCGCCGCGGATTGGTGGCATCTGTTCGGCTCACCCGAACTCGATCAATGGGTCAACACGGCCATTGCCGGCAATCCAAGCGTGCAATCGGCCCAGGCAAGCCTGCGGGAAAGCCAGGACAACCTGCGCGCAGGACAAGGTATTTTCTTCCCTCAGCTGGGTTTGGGTGCCGCTGCCACGCGTGCTCGCACGTCTCCCGCCATGCTCGGCGCGCGCGGTGTCGGCGGCATCTTCAACCTCTTCACCCTCAGCGCCACGGTCAGCTACGCGCTGGATCTGTTCGGTGGCGAACGCAGGACCGTCGAGGGCCTGCATGCCGAAGTGGACATGCAGCGTTACACCATGGAAGGTACCTATCTGACCTTGACCGGCAATGTCGTGAATACCGCTATCGCACGCCAGGCCTATGCCGACGAAGTCGACGTGATGCATGGCTTGGTATCCCTGCAGACGCAGCAACTCGATCTGGTCAATACACGCATACAGTCGGGTGCCGAGGTCTACAGCGACGTGCTCACCCTGCGCAGCGCGCGCGCATCGAACCTGGCGCAACTGGCATCGCTGGAGCTGAAACACGATCAGGCCGATCACCTGCTGCACACTTTGCTGGGGCAAAGCGCCGGCGAGTCGCAGCTTCCCGCCATTCGCTTCGAAGCGCTGCATCTGCCGGCCAGCTTGCCGGTCAGCCTGCCTTCCGATCTGGTGCAACAGCGGCCGGACATTCTTGCCGCCGAAGCCCGCTTGCATCAGGCCAGTGCCGCGATAGGCGTCGCCACGGCGGCGATGTTTCCGAGCATCACCTTGAGCGGTGATGGGGGATCGGCCGCCAATACCACCGGTGCACTCGGCAGCAGCCGGAGTCATTACTGGAGCGCGGTGACAGATGTCAGCACACCGGTTTTCCAGGGTGGCACGCGCTGGTACAACCGCAAGGCGGCGGTCGATGCCTACCAGAAATCGCTGCAGGACTATCGCGGCACCGTGCTCGCAGCATTCGAACAGGTCGCCGACGTGCTCAAGGCGCTGCAGCACGATGCGGAAGCCTTGCAGGCCAATGACGAGGCTGCGCGCGATGCAGCGCAAGCGCTGAGCCTGATCCAGGCCAACTATGCGGCTGGACTGGTGAACTATGTGAATGTGCTTGCCGCCGATGCCCAGTACCGGCAGAGCCGGATGGCATATGTGCAGGCGCTGGCCCAGCGCTATCAGGACACCGTCGCACTTTATGTGGCGCTGGGCGGCGGCTGGTGGAAAGCGCCGCATGCCACGCAACCGGGCAGGGCGCAGCCGTGAAATACGCAGGCATCTTCAAGCTGGCCTACAAGCTGCTGGTCAACGATCGCGGCAGGTTTTCGGCCTTGCTGCTCGGCATTACCTTCTCGGCGTTCCTGATGGTGATGATGACGTCGCTTTTCGCCGGCATCCTGTCGCGCTCAGCTTCCACGGTGACCAATGTGGGGGCTTCGATGTGGGTCATGGATCCCGCCGTGCAGACGGTTGCCAGCAGCATTCCCATGCCCGGTTACGTGCTCGACGCGGTGCGCAGCATCGACGGCGTGCGCTATGCCGTGCCGCTTTACTCCGGTGGCGCCCTGGTCAAGTTGCGCGATGGCAAGTATCAGGCCGTGAGTGTGATGGGGCTGGACGACACCAGCCTGGTCGGTCGACCCCGGCTGGAACAGGGCAATATCGAAGACATCTATGCCGACAACGGCTTTATCGTGGTCGACGATGCCGAGTACGGCAAGTTGGGCAGCCCGGCGCTGGGGCAGGAATTCGAGCTCAACGACAATCGCGGTGTGGTGGTCGGTATCGCCAGGGTGAATTCCTTCGGCCTGTTCGGCATACCGACGCTCTACACGACCTATAGCCGCGCCATCGAATACATCCCCGGTACGCGTTTCACGATTTCCTACATCCTGGTCGAGCCGAAGAGTCCTGGCGATATTCCCGAGATCAAGAAGCAGGTCGCGAAGCTGGGCTATCTGGCGCTGACCAGGAACGATTTCGACCAGCGGATCGCGAACTTCTACAAGTATCAGACCGGCGTCGGCACCAACATCATGCTGATGACCGCGATCAGCTTCATCGTCGGCCTGTCGATCTCGGCGCAGACCTTCTACGCCTTCGTGCTGGAAAACCTGGACAAGTTCGGCGCACTGAAGGCAATCGGCGCGAAAGGCTACGAACTGACCTACATGATCCTGTTCCAGGTGACCTTTACCAGCATTACCGGTTATGGCCTGGGCGTCGGACTGTGCACCTTGCTGATCACGGTGGCCAAGGCCCGTCTGCCCGACTATGCGGCACTGATCACCCTGGGCAACCTCGGGCTGGCGCTGGGCATGGTGGTGCTGATTGCCGCGGTGTCGAGCTATATCAGCATCCGCAAGGTGCTGAAGGTCGAGCCGTTCGATGTCTTCCGCGGTTAAAGCCTCATGGCATCCGCTTGACCCTGGTCAACAAGAGCGCCTCCTGCCGATGGCATCGTCCACCCATCGCGATGGAGTGTGACGTGACTTATCTCAAAATCCCTGCTGCCATGACGCTGGATCCGCCCGTGCACGCTCTGCAGGCAAGGTGGACGGCCTCGCTGTCGGTGGAGTCGCTGTATCTGGCGTTTGCCGACTGGCTGCTGCACCTGATGCGCTCGCCCGGCAAGCGGATGGATCTCTTGCAACTGGGGCTGGAGCAGGCGCAGCAGCTGCATGCCTATCTGGTGTCGTGCGCGCACAGTGGTCCGGGCGAAGTGTCGCTGTGTGCGTTGCCGCCGGCGAACGACCGGCGTTTTACCGAAGCCGAATGGCGGCAATGGCCATTCAACTGGCTGCATCAGTCCTTCCTGCTGCAACAGCAGTGGTGGCATGAAGCGGTCAGGGATGTGCGAGGCGTCTCGCATCATCACCAGGACGTGATGGATTTCGTGATGCGCCAATGGCTGGACGTGGCATCGCCGGGCAATTTCCTCGCGACGAATCCGGTCGTGCTCAAACGCACCGCCCAGGAGGGTGGCCGCAACCTGGTGCGCGGCACGTTGAATTGGCTTGACGACGTGATGCGTCAGACAATCGGGCTACCGGAAGCCGGCGGTCCATTCGTGGTGGGGCGTGACGTCGCCGCGACGCCGGGCCGGGTCGTTCTGCGCAATGCCCTGATCGAGCTGATCCAGTACGCGCCGGCAACGGAGAACGTGCGCCCGGAGCCGATCCTGATCGTGCCGGCATGGATCATGAAGTACTACGTCCTCGACCTGTCGCCGCACAATTCGCTGATCCGTTACCTGGTTGGCCAGGGCTATACGGTATTTTGCATCTCGTGGAAGAACCCCGATCGTTCGGATGCCCATCTGTCGATGGACGACTATCTGAACCTCGGCATCCATGCCGCGCTTGATGTAATCGGCCGCATCGTGCCGAGGCAGAACGTGCATGCCACCGGCTATTGCCTGGGCGGCACGCTGTTGTCGATTGCCGCGGCGGCGATGGCGCGCGATGGCGACCAGCGGCTGGCATCGCTGACCTTGCTGGCGGCGCAGACCGATTTCAGGGAACCCGGCGAACTGTCGCTGTTCATCGACGAAAGCGAAATCGCCTTGCTGGAAGACCAGATGGGGCAGGCCGGTTATCTCACCGCGAAGCAGATGGCCGGCGCCTTCCAGATGTTGCGTTCCTACGACCTGCTGTGGTCGCGCATGACCAACGACTATCTGCTTGGCCAGCGTCGCGACGGCAACGACCTGATGGCCTGGAACGCCGACAGCACGCGCCTGCCGGCCACCATGCATGCGCAATACCTGCGCCATCTGTATCTCGACAACGATCTCAGCGAGGGGCGTTACCAGGTGGATGGCAAGCCGGTGGAATTGAAGGACATCGCCGTACCGGTATTCTGCGTCGCCACCGAAACCGATCACGTGGCACCGTGGCATTCGGTTTACAAAGTCCATCATCTGTTCACCGACGAAGTGACCTTCGTGCTGACCGGTGGCGGCCATAACGCCGGCATTGTCAGCGAGCCCGGCCATACAAGGCGCAGCTATCGCACGCTGGTGCGCCAGCGCGAGGCACCCACGCTGGCGGCGGAAACCTGGCTGTCGCAGGCTCAGCACAACGAAGGTTCGTGGTGGCCGGCCTGGACGCAATGGCTGAATGCACATTCCGGTCCGCCGCAGTCGCCGCCGCGCATGGGACTGTCGGGCCGTCGCGAGAAAACCCTGCCGCCGGCGCCCGGACATTACGTCATGCAGAAATAGGCCTTTGGTTGCCCGCGCATGCCGCGCAGGCGTTCCGGTCATGCCGAATCAGAGGCATGACGTTCATCGCAAGGACGCGCAACTCTACGAGGAAGCTGTCATGAGCACCCCAAACCAAATTCCGTTTGAACTATACAAAGCCAATGTGCAATTTGCGCTGCGCACCAACAAGTTGCTGAAAGAATGCGGTCGGCGCTGGCTTGATACGCTCGATCAGGAGGTCGACGAAAGCATTTCCGAATCACAGCAGGAGATCGACAAGCTGTCGGTCGGCGAGGACTGGCAGTCGCTGGCATCGATTCCCGGTGAAACCCTTCTGCGCCGGATGCAGCAGGAAGTCGGCGATACACAGGAGATCGCGCAGACTGCCGTCACCAATCAGGCCAAGTTCCTCACCGGTCTGCAGGATGCCCTGCTGATCTGGCAGCACGAAACCAGCAAGGCACTTGGCGGTACGGAAGGAGCCACATCATTCAACACATCGTTGAACGATTTTTTCAAGATATTCAACAACGCGGCCACTGGGGGCACGGGCCATGGCCACTAGGCATGTGGCGCTGGTGACCGGTGGCATGGGCGGCATCGGCGAGGCGATTGCCAAAGTCTTGCACGATGCCGGCCATACCGTGCTGGTGACGCATTCGCCCTGCAATGATCATGTCGATGCGTGGCTGGAACATCAGACGTCGCTGGGATACCAGTACAAGGCTTACCCGGTGGATGTCGCCGACTTTGCCTCGTGCCAGGGCATGGCCGAGGCGATTGCCAGGGATGGCTACAAGGTGGACATCCTGGCCAACAACGCCGGCATCACCCGCGATGGGCGCTTTCTGAAGATGAGCAAGGACGATTGGGACGCCGTCATGCACACCAATCTCGATTCGATGTTCAACGTCACCAAGCAGTTCTGCGACGGCATGGTCGAGCAGGGCTGGGGGCGTATCGTCAATATCGGTTCGATCAACGGCACCAGGGGGCAGTTCGGCCAATGCAATTACGCGGCGACCAAGGCCGGCATTCATGGCTTTACCGAGTCGCTGGCGCTGGAAGTGGCACGACACGGTGTCACGGTGAACACGGTGTCGCCCGGCTATACCGCGACGCATATGGTGTCGGCGGTGCCCAGGGACGTGCTGGAGTCGAAGATCATTCCGCTGATCCCGGTGGGGCGACTGGGCCATCCGGAGGAAATCGCGGCTCTGGTGGGCTTTATCTGCAGCGATTCGGCGGCGTTCATGACCGGCAGCAATGTCGCGATGAATGGCGGTCAACACATGTACTGAAAACCGCGTTGTCGCATGACCGTCGGCAAGCCCATCGAACCCGAACCGCAGACCCGGAGACCGGCTTGGCCTTGCCTGCATCTTCGCCATCGATATCCACGTTCCAAGGATATCGATCCATCGAGTATCGGTGGTCGACAGTCACTTCGATGGCGGCATGTCTCGCAGCGCATCCGCCGTGTGGGAGGCGATCATCGCTTCCTCATCGGTGGGAACGATGCCCACCGGCACGCGGCTGTTCGGGGTGCTGATCCATGCGGCATGGCGGCTATTGGCCTCCGCGTCGCACTCGATCCCCAGCCAGCCGAGCCTGGCGCAGACGGCAGCGCGTATCGGCGCCGCGTGCTCGCCGATGCCGGCGCTGAAGACCAGCGCATCGATGCCGCCGAGGGTGGCTATCAGCGCACCGGCTTCCCGCGCAATGCGGAACACGAAAAGATCGATCGCTTCACGCGCACCGGCATCGTCACTGGCCAGCAGCGTGCGCATGTCGCTGCTGATGCCGGATACGCCCAACAGCCCGCTGTCGTGATACAGCAGGTGTTCGACCTCGGCCGCGGAGAGACCGTGGGCCTGTTGCAGATAGAGCACCGCACCGGGATCCAGATTGCCACAGCGCGTGCCCATCACCAGTCCATCGAGCGTACTGAAGCCCATCGTGGTGTCGACGCTTTGACCGTTGTGCATGGCGCACAGACTGGCCCCGTTGCCCAGATGCGCTGCGATCACCCGGCCGGCCGCCAATTCTGGAGCCTGCTCATGCAAACGGCTGGCGATATATTCGTAGGAAAGCCCGTGGAATCCATAGCGCCGCATGCCCTCAGCCGCGTACTTGCGAGGCAACGCCAGCCGTGCCGCGTCCGCGGGCATGCCATGATGAAACGCGGTATCGAAGCAACCCACTTGCGGCAGCTCCGGTCGCAGTTGCGCCATCGCCCGCGCCGCCGCGAGGTTGTGCGGTTGATGCAGAGAGGCGAGTGGCGTCAGCTTCGCCAGATCGGCCATTACCTGCGCATCCAGATGTACCGGGCGGACGTAGCCGCTGCCGCCGTGGACGATGCGATGCCCGACCGCGCATAGCGCCTCCTGCCCCAGATGCGAGGTAACCCAGGCGAGCAGCGGCGTGAGCAAGGCATCGTGCTCCAGTGTGGCACCCGATGGCCAGCGGTATTCATTCAACACGGTGCCATCCGTGGCCTTTGCGATGAAGTGCGGCGCGACGCCAATGCCTTCGATCTGGCCGTGCGATACCCGCTGCAGTGCTGCACCGGAGTCGAGCTCATGGAGCGCAAACTTGATGCTGGAGGAACCCGCGTTGAGCGTGAGTATCGCCTTGGGCATCGTTCAGTGCTCCGCTGCAGCGGGCGTGCCGGCATTTGCCCGGATGACGAGTACCGCCACCGCGCAGGAGGCGATGCGTGCGCGCGGCGCATCGGCGCGGCTGGTTAGGATGATGGGTACACGGGCACCCATCACCACGCCGGCGGCGTCAGCATCGGCCAGAAAGGTAAGTTGCTTGGCCAGCATGTTGCCCGATTCCAGGTCGGGCACCACCAGGATATCCGCGCTGCCGGCGACCGGCGAAACAATGCCCTTCTGGCGTGCCGCATCGATGTCGACCGCATTGTCGAACGCCAGCGGGCCATCGACGATACCGCCCTCGATCTGACCGCGCTCGGCCATCTTGCACAGCGCGGCCGCATCCACGGTCGAGGGTATCGCGGGATTGACGGTTTCCACCGCCGAAAGCACGGCCACTCGCGGCGTCTCGATGCCGAGGATCCGGGCCAGGTCGATGGCGTTCTGGATGATGTCGCGCTTGTCGGTCAATGACGGTGCGATGTTGATGGCGGCGTCGGTGACCAGCAGCAGACGCGCGTAATCGGGGACATCCATCACGTAGATATGGCTGAGCCGGCGAGCCGTGCGCAATCCGGAATCAGCGGCGACCACCGCGTGCATCAGTTCGTCGGTATGCAGGGCGCCTTTCATCAGCAACCTGGCCTCACCGCTGCGAACCAGGGCCACCGCCTGCATCGCCGCGGCATGACTGTGCGGTGTATCGACCAGGCGATAGCCGCCGATCTCCAGGCCGGCACGCTGGGCGGCTGCGCGGATTTTCGTTGCGGGGCCAATCAGGATCGGCACGATGAGTCCCGCCTTTGCCGCCTCGATCGCAGCAACCAGTGATGTCTCATCGCAGGGATGGGCAACGGCGGTGGGCACGGGGATGCCACCGGTTGCGCGCGCGATCAGCGCATGGAAGCGTTGATGATCGATGACGCGAATGTCCGGCAACGCCTCGCACGCAAGGCAGATCTTCTCGACAGGCGCCTGTACGACGGCGGTGCCGAGTATCACGTCCTGGCTATGCTGGTTGCTGCAGCGGCAGTCGAACGTGATGCGATGCGTTGCCGGATCCTTTTCCCTGGCGACGACGCTGACGGTGATCGTGTCACCCAGGCCGACGGGCGCGAGGAAGCGCAGATCCTGCGAAAGGTAGATCGTGCCAGGCCCAGGCAACTCGGTGCCGAGCACCGTGGAGACCAGCGCACCACCCCACATGCCATGGGCTATCACATGGTGAAACATGTCTGTGCGGGCGTAGGCAGGGTCCATCTGGGCCGGGTTCGCGTCGCCCGACATCGCCGCGAACAATTCGATGTCTCGCTGCGTGAGCGTGCGCTTCAGGCTGGCGCTGTCGCCGATGGCAATCTCGTCGAAAGTGCGATTCTGGACAGGCGTCTGCACCTGGGACGGCGATGCATTCATCGATGAGTAGCCTCCACCCTGGAAGGGTTCCATTCTCGGAGGTCGTTGAGGCTGGGCTGTTGATCGACATCAACAATGGAAACCAGCAGGCGATCGATGGCCACATCGACGAACCGCTTCAACGTGCTGCACCAGGAAATCAGATGGCTGGACAACGCCACGCGCAAGGGGGTCGGCTGGTGCAAGGCGAGGGTGGCCACGTCACGCATGCCATGGTGTCTTGCCTGACCACGGCGGTGAGAACGCTGATATGACCTCGACTTGACGGACGTCAACAGGCACACGCCGTGCGGTTGCGATAGTGCATTGGCGGCCTTCGGGCTGAACCTGAGCACCCCCGTGGATGGAAGCTGCCATGCCCGACTCGACGACCCGTACAGTAGCCCTTGAAGACCTGTTCGAACCGGCCCTGCTGGGGCTGTATTGCCTGAAGAATCGCATCGTGATGGCGCCGCTCACGCGCAGCCGCGCCACCGAGGACGGCGTGCCGACGCCGCTGATGGCAACGTATTATGCGCAGCGCGCATCGGCGGGGCTGATCATTACCGAAGGCGTGAACGTTTCGCCGCAGGGCAGGGGTTACGCCTTCACGCCCGGCCTCTATGACCATGATCAGCTCGTCGGGTGGAGTGCGATCGTCGATACGGTGCACGCCCAGGGTGGGCGCATTTTCCCGCAGCTGTGGCATGTGGGGCGCATATCCCATCCCTCGCTGCAACCGGATCATGCATTGCCGGTAGCTCCCTCGGCCATCCGCCCGAATGTGTCTGCCTATACGGCAAGCGGCTACCAGCCCTGCGTCACGCCGCGTGCCCTGGCTATTACCGAGATCGCCGAGATCATCGAGCAATATCGCCAGGCGGCACGTCATGCCCTGCTGGCCGGCTTTGACGGCGTGGAGATCCATGCTGCCAATGGCTACCTGCTGGAGCAGTTTCTGCGCGACGGCAGCAATGAACGCAACGATGAGTATGGCGGATCGATCGAACACCGCGCGCGTTTGTTGTTGGAGGTCACCGATGCTGTCGCCACCGTGTTCGGCAGTTCGCATGTCGGTGTGCGCCTGTCGCCACTCGGCACCGCCAATGACAGCGCGCTGGACAGCAACCCGGCTGCAACCTATGCCTATGTCGTGGGCAAGCTGAGCGCTTCCCGCGTCGGCTACATCCACGTGATCGAAGGATCGCCGCAAGGCCCACGCGATGTGCCAGGCGGCTTCGACCTGCAACTGCTGCGACATCTGTTCAGAGGCACTTATATCGCCAACAACGGTTACGACCTGAAGATGGCATTGGACGCGCGTCACCGCGATCGCGCGGATTTCATCGCTTTCGGGCGGGCGTTCATCGCCAATCCGGATCTGGTGGATCGGCTCAGGACGGGAGCGCCGTTGAACGTTCCGGATCGAGCCACGTTCTTTGGCGGCGGCGCCAAGGGCTATACGGACTACCCGTTTCTGTCGGCGACCGAAACCAGTCACTGATTGGGGAATTACCGCTTCGGACTTGGTTGGTTGCGTCGCAGCGATGAATGGAGCCCAGTTGGGGTGGCCAGGCATCAACCAACCAGCATCGATCAACAACCAACGGCCGATGTTCAGAACGAGGACCTGCCCATGCACGCCATGGTACTCAGCGAGGTCGGCAAGCCACTCACGCTCCAGACACTGCCCGATCCACTACCGGGCAACGATGAGATACGGCTGCGGGTGGAAGCCTGTGGCGTATGCCGCACGGATCTGCACGTCGTCGATGGCGAGTTGCCCGATATCGTGACGCCGTTGATCCCGGGGCACGAGTGCGTCGGCATTGTCGAGGCGCTGGGCCCCGGTGTTTCCGGACTGAAACTGGGGGAACGGGTCGGTGTTCCCTGGCTGGGCGGCACCTGCCATCACTGCGAGTACTGCATCGAAGGTCGCGAGAACTTGTGTGACACGCCCGAGTTCACCGGTTACACACGGCCGGGCGGATTCGCCAGCCATATCATTGCACGCGCGGATTACTGCATATCGCTGCCCAGCGATGCCGATCCCGTCGCCATCGCCCCGTTGTTGTGCGCCGGTCTGATCGGCTGGCGTTGCCTGGTGAAGACAGGGCAGGCGAAGCGGATCGGGCTCTACGGGTTTGGTGCGGCAGCGCACATCATCACCCAGATCGCCTGTCGGCAGCAGCGCCGGGTCTACGCCTTTACGCGGGCCGGCGATGTCACGACACAGACCTTTGCGCACTCGCTCGGTGCCGTATGGGCCGGCTCTTCCGACGAACTGCCACCCGAGCCACTGGATGCGGCGATCCTGTTCGCGCCGGTAGGCGAGCTGGTTCCGCAGGCGCTGCGTGCCGTGAAGAAAGGCGGCAGAGTCGTGTGCGGCGGCATCCACATGTCCGATATCCCATCGTTCCCGTACCGCTGGCTGTGGGAGGAGCGCGAAGTGGTTTCCGTTGCCAATCTGACGCGCGCCGATGCGCATGATTTTTTCGCGGCAACGGAATGCACAGATATTAAGACCACCACGCACATCTATTCGCTGGAACAGGCCAACCAGGCCCTGGATGATCTGCGCGCGGGGCGCTTGAGTGGCGCAGCGGTGCTCAAGCCGTAATTCGGGAGTGGCCCCAGCCGGCTAATTCGCCTAGGCATGGAGGGCCGGTTCGCCTGCAAGCCCATGTGCCGGCCAGCGCCACGAAGCTATCTCGGGCATGTCTTCGCCATGCTCGCTGATATAGAGCTTGTGTCGCTCCATGATCGCCCAGTAGCGCTCGGTGGCATGTTCTACATAAGCGCGGAAGCGACGCACGCGCGTGATGGCATCCAGCGCTAGCTGATAACGATCGAGATTGTTCAGCACCACCATGTCGAACGGCGTGGTCGTGGTGCCCTCGTCCTTGTAGCCGCGCACATGGATGTTGTCGTGATTGCGCCGGCGATAAGTCAGCTTGTGAATCAGCGAGGGATAGCCATGGAAGGCGAAAATCACCGGCCTGTCGGTGGTGAACAGCGCGTCGAAATCAGGGTCCGACAACCCATGCGGATGCTCGGATTGCGGCTGCAGCACCATCAGGTCCACGACGTTGACCACGCGGATCCGGATGTTCGGAATGAAGCCGCGCAGCAGGGTCACGGCGGCCAGGCATTCAAGCGTCGGCACATCGCCCGCGCAGGCCATCACGACATCCGGGTCGCCGCCATCGTTGCTCGCCCATTCCCAGATGCTGGCGCCGGCGGCGCAGTGCTTCGCGGCAGCATCGATGTCCAGCCACTGCCATTCCGGTTGCTTGCCGGCCACGATCAGGTTGATGTAGTCGCGGCTGCGCAGGCAATGATCGGCTACCGACAGCAGGCAGTTGGCGTCGGGTGGCAGGTAGATGCGCACGACTTCCGATTTCTTGTTCGCCACGATATCGAGGAAGCCGGGATCCTGGTGCGAAGTGCCGTTATGGTCCTGCCGCCAGACATGCGAGGTGAGCAGGTAATTCAATGACGCCACCGGCGTACGCCAGGGGATATGGCGCGCGACCTTCAACCACTTGGCGTGCTGGTTGAACATCGAGTCGATGATGTGAAT
>DAHUXL010000019.1 GCA_027307195.1 Rhodanobacter sp.
GTTCGAACGACACGCCGAACAGGCCGGCCGCACCGAACGCCACGCCCAGCGCGATCGCCAGCACGGCCAGACGGAACAGCTCGCGCGAACCGGTGTACGCGACGACTTTGAGAATCCACGGAATCAGCCGCTTGCCGACCACCAGCATCAGCGCCACGAACAGCGCCACCTTGCCGATGGTGAAGGCGACCGTGCCGGCGATCGCGCCGAACGACAACGCGGCGCCACCCTGCGTGCCACTCCCCAGCGCCAGTCCGATCGCCGGCAGCAGCACCAGTGCCAGCACCATCGCCAGATCCTCGACGATCAGCCAGCCGACCGCGATGCGGCCGCGTTCGGTTTCCATCAGGCGGTGTTCTTCCATCGCCCGCAACAACACTACCGTGCTGGCCACCGACAGCGCGAGACCGAACACGAAACCCTGCGCGAACGGCCAGCCCAGCGCCCAGCCGAGCAGCATGCCGAGCACGGTGGCCACCGCCATCTGGCCGAGCGCACCGGGGATCGCGATGTTCTTGACCGACAGCAAATCCTTCAGCGAAAAATGCAGGCCGACACCGAACATCAGCAGCACCACGCCCACCTCGGCCAGCTGATGCGCCAGATGCCCATCGGCGACATAACCCGGTGTGAACGGCCCCACCACCACGCCGGCCATCAGGTAACCGGCCAACGGCGGCAGCCTCAGCTTATGCGCCAGCGCGGCAAACACGAAGGCCAGCACGATGCCGCTGACGAGGGTGGCGATGAGTGGGGCTTCGTGCATGCGCGATCCTTTCAGTACAACGATGGAAACCGCACGGCATGACAACCGTGCGGCATGCAGAGGTGTGCGCCGCCGTCGTCCGACGCTGGCCTGCACGTGCAAGATCTTTCACTTGTAAGGGGGATGCGTGATCAGCGCAAGCGCCGTACCGCTTATTCCTGCGCGTTGATGACTGCCAGGAAATCGCGACCATAACGCTTGAGCTTGGCTTCACCGACGCCACTGATCGTGGCCAGCTCATCCTCGTTCGCCGGCAGCGCGCGCAACATCGCCAGCAAGGTGGCGTCGTGGAACACCACGTATGGCGGCACGCCCTGCTGCTTGGCCAGCTGCGTGCGCAGCGCGCGCAACTCGTCCCACATCGACTGTTCGTACGCCTCGATGCCGAGGCTGCCGCCAGTGACTATCTTGCTGTCACGGCGACGGCGGCTGCCACGCTCGGGGCGCGCATCCTCGCGCAGCTTTACTGGCTGGCCGCCGCTGAGCACGGCGCGACTGGCGGCAGTCAGGCGCAAGGTGCCGAAGCCTTCGGCGTCGGCTTCGAGCAGGCCGGCGGCGAGCAGCTGGCGGAACACCGAGCGCCACTGCTTCTCATCCATCTCGGCACCGATGCCGAACGTGCTGAGGCGATGATGCTCGAGGCTGAGCACGCGCTCGGTTTCCTCGCCGCGCAACACGTCGATCACGTGGCCGGAGCCGAAACGCTGACCGGTGCGATACACCGCCGATAGCGCCTTCTGCGCCGGCACGGTGGCGTCCCAGGTCTTCGGCGGCGCGATGCAGTTGTCGCAATGGCCGCAGGGACCGGGATAGGTTTCGCCGAACGTGCCCAGCAGCAGCTGGCGACGGCAATCGGTGGCCTCGGCGTAGGCCAGCAGCGATTCCAGCTTCTGCCGCTCCACGCGCTTGCGCTCGTCGGCCGATTCGGACTGCGCAATCATCTGGCTCATCGTCACCACGTCGGACAGGCCGTAGATCATCCACGCCTCGGCCGGCAGGCTGTCGCGACCGGCACGACCGGTTTCCTGGTAATAGCCTTCGATGCTGCGCGGCAGATCCAGATGCGCCACGAAGCGCACGTCGGGCTTGTCGATACCCATGCCGAACGCAACGGTGGCGACCATCACCACGCCGTCCTCGCGCAGGAAACGCTTCTGGTTTTTCGCGCGCGTAGCCGCATCGAGGCCGGCGTGATACGGCAACGCCTCGACACCCATTTCGGCCAGCCATTCGGCGGTGTCGTCGACCTTCTTGCGGCTGAGGCAGTACACGATGCCGGACTCGCCCTGATGCCCTTGCAGAAATTCGGTGAGCTGGCGCTTCGCGTTGTGGCGCAGGCCGACCCGATAGCCGATGTTCGGCCGGTCGAAACTGGACACGAACTGGCGCGCGTCCTGCAGCGACAGGCGCTCGACGATCTCCTCGCGCGTGCGCGGGTCGGCGGTGGCGGTGAGCGCGATCCGAGGCACCGCGGGGAAGCGCTGATGCAGGATCGCCAGCTCGCGGTATTCCGGACGGAAATCGTGGCCCCATTGCGATACGCAATGTGCCTCGTCGATCGCGAACAACGCCACCTCAGTGCGTTCCAGCTGACCAAGGAAACGCTGGGTCAGCAAGCGCTCGGGCGCCACGTAGAGCAGGTTCAGTTCACCGGCCAGCAACTGCCGTTCGACTTCGCGCTGCTCATCGGCACCGAGACTGGAGTTGAGATAGGCGGCGGCCACGCCGGCCTCGCGCAGTGCGTCGACCTGGTCCTGCATCAGCGCGATCAGCGGCGACACCACGATGCCGGTGCCCTGCCGCAGCAGCGCAGGGATCTGGTAGCACAGCGATTTGCCGCCGCCGGTCGGCATCAGCACCAACGCGTCGCCACCTTCACTCAGGTGCTCGACCACCGCCTGTTGCTGGCCGCGGAAACTGGGATAACCGAAAACGCTTTGAAGCAGGTCAAGGGCAGAGGCATTCATCGGGGGCATGGTAACAAACCGCATGCAAACACCCGTCGGCGCATGCCGAATGCAGCGGTAGCCGATGGGCTTGCCAGCAGCCGTGCGCGCGACCTCATCGCGAGCAGCGTGCCGCTCTCTACCGGAAAAGGTTTACATCGGTGGCATGCCCCACAGCGCATGGTCGAGATCGCCATCCAGTCCGAACCGCGACAGCGGCACGCGACCGTTCTTCACTTCGACACCTTCGGCCCGCAGCAACCGCGATTGCTCGCGGAAACCGCGGCTGCCCGGCGGCATCGCGATGTGGCCGCTGGAGCGCAGTACGCGGTACCACGGCAGCTCCATGCCATCGGGCACCTCACCCAACAGCCTGCCGACCAATCGCGCCCGTCCCGGCAGGCCGGCGCGAGCGGCGATGGCGCCATAACTGGCGACACGACCACGCGGAATCGCGGCGATGGCGGCGTAAATACGGGTGGCGGGATCGTTCATGGCGGGCGCGACTTGGACACGGAGTCGTGTCAGAGTAGCAGTGCTTTTCGCCAGCCAAGGAAGTCGCACCATGCGCCACTTCGAAGCCGTGCGTTCCCACATCGGCAGCCAGCACGAGCTGCGCCACAACGATCCGTACCTGATCAGTTTCGATCTGGAACTGGCGCATGAGCGCCATCAGGGCATCTATCTGGCCGAGCTCGAGGACGAATCGGGCCGCCGCTACCTGCGTATTTCCACCCCGATCGGTCCGTTGGCAGGCACCGATCCCAGCCGCTGCCTGCGCTTCAACTGGCAGCAGCGCACCGGCTTTCTCGCGGTGGCCGACCTGGACGGTTCGCCGTACCTGCACTTGTGCGAGAACCGTCCCTACGAATATCTCGATACCGCCGAGCTGCAGCGCGTGGTGGGCGAGCTTGGCACGCTGGGCGACCAGCTGGAGCAGATCATCGCCAGCGGCGGTGACGCGCTCTGAACCGGGTCAAGACACCATCTTGACCAGCATCACCAGCCCGTAGGCCAGCAGCGCGGTGATCGGCAGGGTGAGGATCCACGCCCACACCATCCGTTCGACCACCGACCAACGGATCGCATTGAAGCGCTTGGCCGCACCCACGCCCATGATCGAGGCGGACACGTTGTGGGTGGTGGACACCGGGATACCGAACGCCGAGGCGGTGAGGATCACCAGCGCGGAACTGGTCTCGGCGGCAAAGCCATTGATCGGATGCAGCTTGACCATCTTGTGGCCGAGCGTCTTGATGATGCGCCAGCCGCCGCCGGCAGTACCGGCGGCCATGGTCAGCGCGGACACCACCTTCACCCACACCGGAATGGCGAACCCGCCGGCCGGATTCTCGGCAATGCGCAGGAAGCCCAGCCACGCCGGCAGCTGGTCGAACTGATGCGCGGCGGTGGCGCCGGCCAGCGCCAGCGCGATGATGCCCATGCTCTTCTGCGCATCGTTCATGCCATGCGCCACGCCCATCGCGCTGGCCGAGACAATCTGCGCCTTGCCGAAAAAGAAATTGACGAACGGGGTGCGGCCGAAGCGGCGCGACCAGCCGTGCCGCTTCGCGAACCAGGCCAGCAGCGCGTACAAGCCGCCCATCAGGAGGAAGCTGATGACGAAACCGGCGGCCGGCGACAGCACCATCGGAATGATCACCTTGGGAATCACGCCGTGACCCTTGAGCCAGCTGCCTTCCACCCAGATCACCGAGGAGAAATTGTTGTTCGAGGCAGCCAGCGCGGCACCCACCAGCGAACCGACCAGCGCATGGCTGGAGCTGGACGGCAGACCCAGCCACCAGGTGATCAGATTCCACACGATCGCCCCGAGCAGCGCGCAGATCAGCAGCTGCGAGCCCATCTCGATAACGCCGGCATTGATCAGCCCGGACGCAATCGTGGCCGCTACCGCCGTGCCCATGAACGCGCCGATGAGGTTGGTGCCGGCGGCCAGCAGTACCGCCTGACCGGGCGTGAGCACCTTGGTCGCCACCACCGTGGCGATCGAATTGGCGGTGTCGTGGAAACCGTTGATGTAGGTGAAGACCAGCGCGATCACCACCACGGCGATGACGATGCTCATGCGCGGCCTCCGGTCAGAGGCAGGCGGCCGCGTGGTGCTGGCATCGCGGTCAGGCAATGCGGAATGCGCAGGGTCACGGCGGCGGCCTCAGGAGTTCTTCAGCACGATCGAATAGACGATGTTGCCGACGTCGCGGCACTTGTCGATGGCCTTCTCGATCAGCTCGAACAGGTCCTTGGCCAGCACCGCGCGCAGGACATCGCCGCCTTCCACGTACAGGGTACGGTAGGCCGACAACAGCATGCGGTCGCCTTCCGACTCCAGCGCCTGCAGGCGATCCTGCAGCTTCTTTACCGGATCGATGCGCAGGCCGCGACGCAACTCGCCGATCATCTCGGCGACGACTTCACTGGAGCGTTCCAGCACTTGTGCACGCTGGGCGAAATCCACCCCGGTCAGACGCGCCGCCACGATCTCGTAGCGTTCGGCGAATTTCTCGATGGTCTTGGGAATCTTGTACAGCGCCGAATTCAGCGCCTCGATGTCCTCGCGGTCGAGCGCGGTGACGAACGTGTTCACCAGCCCCTCGCTGATCTGCGCCGCCAGTTCCTTCTCGCGCATGCGGGTAGCGGTAAAGGCGGCCATCATTGAGCCTTCATCAGGCCTGGTCAGCAACGCGTGCAGGGCCTTGGCGCTTTCGTGGGCGGTGGCGGCGCTCTGTTCGAGCAACCCATAGAACTTGTCGCCTTTGCCGAAAATCGTCTGCAGTGAAAACATGCGGGCCATGCCTGAGGGGAACAAAGTGACAGGAATGTTACAGGACTGCCATGCTGCCCTGCATCAAGAGCCGACCATCCCGGGGTGAAGTGGAGCCCCCGCTACCCTTACACTGTGCTCATGCACCCTCCCCCATCATCGCCGCGATGCTGACTGAAATCGCGCTCGTCTTCGTACTGGCCCTGTGCAACGGCTTCTTCGCCCTGTCCGAGATGGCGCTGGTCGCCTCGCGCAAGAGCCGGCTCAAGCAGATGGCGAAAACCAGCCGGCGTGCCGCGCTGGCGCTGCGCCACGCCGAGGCACCGGAGCATTTCCTGTCCACCGTGCAGGTCGGCATCACCCTGCTGATGCTGATTACCGGTGCGATCGCCGGCGATGCGCTGGGCGCCCACCTTGCCGACGCCCTGCAGAGCAGCCACCTGACGTGGCTGATGCCCTATGCGCGAATCATCGGCATCGTGCTGGGCTTCGTGCTGATCTCGTTCGTCCAGATCGTGGTTGGCGAACTGGTGCCCAAGCGGCTGGCGCTGTCGGCGCCGGAACGCTTTTCGACGTATGCGGCGATACCGATGCTGGTGTTGTCGCGCCTGACTGCGCCATTCGTGGGGTTGCTGAATGTATCGAGCAACCTGCTGCTGCACCTGCTGCGGGTCAGCCCGCATGGCCACGGCGTGGTCACCGAGGACGAGATCCGACTGCTGGTGGCCGAGAGCGCCGAACAAGGCGTGCTCGATCCGGACGAACACAACATGGTCAACCGCGTGCTGCGTCTGGGCGATCGCACGGTGGACAGCGTGATGACCCCGCGCATGCGCATCGCCTGGCTGGATACCGCGGCCACGCGTGAGGAGAACATCGAGGTGCTGCGGCAGACCCCGTATTCGCGCTATCCGGTGTATCGCGGCGACGAAAGCGATGTGGTCGGCGTGGTCGAGGTCAAGCGCCTGTTGCACGGTTTTGCCGACGGCAAGCTGGAGCTGTTCGAGCACCTGTCCAAACCGCTGTTCGTACCCGCCACCGCGCGCGCGCTGGATCTGCTGGAAGAATTCCGCGATGCCGAGACGCCGCTGGCCTTGGTGGTCGACGAATACGGCGATATCGAAGGCGTGGTCACCGTCAACGATCTGCTGGCAGCCGTGGTCGGCGCCAGCCAGATCGGCCATAGCGGTGGAGACGACAACGCACCGATCATGCAGCGCGCGGATGGCAGCTGGCTGATCGACGGCAGTCTGTCCACCGACGACCTGCGCGAGCTGCTGCAGGTAGGCGAACTGCCCGGCGAGGACGAACACGAGTACCGCACCGCCGCCGGCATGGTGATGACGGCCCTCGGCCACGTGCCGCAGACCGGTGAGGTGTTCGCCTGGCACGGCATCCGCTTCGAGGTGGTCGACCTCGACGGTGCCCGCATCGACAAGCTGCTGGTGACGCCGGCGCCATCGCTGGAACTGTCGGACGACGAGCAGTAGTCGTTGAGTCCCTCCCCTGCCTGGCAGGGGAGGCGCAGAGGCGGCTACCTTTTCTTCGCCAGCCCCGCCATCCGCTGCGCGTCGGCGAGGATGCCGTGCAGCACGCGCAACTCGCGCTCATCCGGCTGTGCACGCTGGAACAGCTTGCGCAGGCGCAGCATGATGGTGGTGGGCTCGCGGCCCTTGTGGAATTCGATCTCGTCCAGCGTCTGCGCCAGATGCACGAAGAACTGTTCCATCCGCGCCGCATCGGCCGGCGGCTCGTCGCGCACCGGCGGCACCAGCGCCGGCGTATCGCCGAGCATCGCCACGCGCAACTCGTAGGCCATCACCTGCACGGCCTGCGACAGGTTGAGCGAGCTGAAATCGTCCACGCTGGGAATCCGCACCATCGCGTGGCAGCGCGCCAGTTCCTCGTTCTCCAGCCCGGTACGCTCGTTGCCGAATACCAGCGCCACCTGCTCGCCACGAGCCGCCGCGGCCAGTGCCTGCTGCGCCGCCTCGTGCGGCGAAATCTCCGGCAGGTTCACCCCGCGCCGTCGCGCCGACAGGCCCAGCGCCAGGCTGGTGCCCGCCAAGCTGTCGACCAGATCGGCATGGATACCGGCCTTGGCCAGCACCTCGTCCGCGCCTGCGGCCAGCGCGCTGGCCTCCGGATCGGGAAAACGGTGCGGCGTCACCAGCTCCATCCGCGCAAAGCCCATCGTGCGAATGGCACGCGCCGCACTGCCGATATTGCCCGGATGCGAGGTGCGCACCAGCACGTAGCGGATGCGGGCGGCGAGGTCGTTCAGGTCGGTCATGTGATGCATGGCTTGGCGGTAAACAGCTGACAAGGATAATGGACACGGGGCAGCTGCGGCCCGGTCCGGCCCCGCCTCTGCTAGAATCGCCGACCGCAACCCCGCTCTCTTCCAAAGTCGAAACCATGGCCAGACCACACGTCACGATCGCGGCGCGCGCCGCGCGTTCTGCAGGCAACGTGATCCTGCGCTACATGAACCGCATCGACGGCCTCAACATCGTCGAGAAGCAGCAGCTGGATTTCGTCTCCGAAGTCGACAAGCTGGCCGAAGCGGAAATCATCAAGGAACTGCGCCGCGCCTACCCCGACCACGCGATCCTCGCCGAGGAAAGCGGTGCGACCGGCAAGGGCCCGCTGACCTGGGTGATCGACCCGCTCGACGGCACCCACAACTACCTGCGCGGCATTCCGCACTTCAGCGTGTCGATCGCCCTGCTGGAAAAGGGCGTACCGATCCACGCGGTGGTATTCGACCCGCTGCGCGACGAGCTGTATACCGCCAGCAAGGGTGACGGTGCCTACCTCAACGACCGCCGCATGCGCGTCAGCAAACGCGAGAACCTGGGCGGCGCGATGATCGCCACCGGCTTCCCGTTCCGTCAGCGCGAGCACCTGGCACCGCAGCTCGACATGACCCGCGCGATCCTCGGCCAGGCCGAGGACATCCGCCGCTCCGGCTCCGCGGCGCTCGACCTGGCCTACGTCGCCGCCGGCCGCTACGACGGCTACTTCGAGATCGGCCTGAAGCCGTGGGACATGGCCGCCGGCGTGCTGCTGGTGCATGAAGCCGGCGGCCGCTACTGCGACTTCGCCGGCCGTGACGGCATCCCCGAAAGCGGCAACATCATCGCCGGCAACCTCAACGTGGCGAAGGCGATGGTCGACGCGATCGGGCAGCAGGCGACGCCGGGGTTGCTGAAGGCTTGAGTGATTTGTCCGATTGAAATAACAAAGGCGCCCTCGGGCGCCTTCGTTATTTCAGGGAGAGGCTTCACCCGTTTCACGCAGGAACCCGCGCAGGAACGGCACCGTGATCCGCCGCTGCGCGGCGAGCGACGCCACATCGAGCCGGTCGAGCAGATCGAGTAATGCACCGAGGTCGCGCGCATAACGCGCGAACAGCCAGTCCAGCACGCTGTCGTCCAGTTCGATGCCGCGCGAGGCGGCCTGCGCTTTCAGTACGGCGCGGCGCTCGTCATCGTCGAGTGGCTTGAGTGCGAACTGGGTGCAGGCGCCGAGGCGTGAACGCAGGTCGGGCAGCTCGATGCCGAGTTGGGTCGGCGCGGCATCGGCGGCGAACAGCAGCGCACTGCCTTCGGCGCGGGCACGGTTGTAGAGGTCGAACAGTGCATGCTCCGCCTCGCGATTGCCGGCGATGGCGCCCAGGTCGTCCAGCGCCAGCAGCTCACTGCCGGCGACGCCACGCAGGGCGGCCGCATGATCTGTGATCGTTGCCAGCGGCAGATATTGCACGCGCCGGCCGGCAGCACTCGCTGCCTGGCACGCCGCCATCAGCAGATGACTGCGGCCACTCCCGCTGGCACCGTGCAGATAGACCCACGGCGCAGCGGGTTCGAGCGCCAGCGCCTGCACCGCGGCCAGTGCTGCCGCATTGGCGCCAGCATGGAAATGTTCGAAGCGCTGGCGACGTGGCCAGCGCAGCGCCAGCGGCAGCTGCGGGATCATGGTTCGGCCCGGTCGCCCTGCGGAACCGGTGCGACCGTGGTCGTCGTGTCGACCTCGCCATCGCGATGCACGGTGACGTCCACTTCGGCGATCACCGGATCGTCCGGCCCCTGCTCGTTGTACAGCTCGCTCAACCGGTAGCGTTCGAGCAGATAGCGCAGCAGCACCATGATCACCGACGCCGCCGGCAACGCCAGCAGCACACCGAGGAAGCCGAACAGATAACCGCCAGCCAGCACCGCGAAGATCACCGCCACGGGATGCAGGCCGATCTTGTCGCCGACCAGCTTGGGCACCAGCACATAGCCTTCCAGCAGCTGGCCGACCATGAACACGCCGCAGACCAGCAGCACGTGGGTCCAGTCGCCGTACTGCACCAGTGCGGCGATGATCGCCGCGACGAAGCCAATGATGAAACCCAGGTACGGCACGAAGCTGAGCAGGCCGGCGACCAGGCCGATCAGCAAGCCGACCGACAGTCCGACCAGCCCCAGGCCCGCGCCATAGAACACGCCCAACGCCAGCATCACCAGCAACTGGCCGCGCACGAACGCACCAAGGATCTTGTCGGACTCGTGCGCCAGATATGCGATGGTCGGCTGGATCGAGCGCGGCAGCATGCGGTCGACCGTGGCGACCAGGCGATCCCAGTCACGCAGCAGGTAGAACGCCACCACCGGGATCAGCACCAGGTTGGTCATCCACATGACGACGCCCAGACCGGAACGCGACACCTTGCCCAGCACCGTCGTGGCGACATCGCCGATCGAGCCGATATGCGCCTTGATCGCGGCCAGCAGGCGATCGCTGTCGAAGGTATGCGGATCCAGATGCAGGCGGGCCTGCAGCCACGGCCACGCCACGTTCTGCGCCCAATCCCCATAACGCGGCAGGTTCTCGATCAGGTTCTCGACCTGGCGCGCGATCAGCGGAATCAGCAGCAGCAGCACGCCGACCACTACGACCAGCAGCACCGCGAAAACGATGGTGGCTGCCCAATTGCGGTTCAGCCCGAGCCGCTCCAGCCGGTCGGCCAGCGGATCGCCCAGATAGGCCAGCATGGCGGCGACCGCGAAGGGCATCAGCACGGGTGCCAGCAACCAGATCAGGTAGACGATGACCGCCGCGATGGCAAACAGCTGCCAACGGCGCGAAGTGTCCTGATTCATGCTCAATGGCCCGACAGCCAGCGCAGGTTCGCATCGGCGCCGGGATGCCGCTCACCCTGCAACAGCAGGCGGCCACCGGCAGCGAGATTCGCGGCCAGTCCGCTCATCGGCACGGACGCCTTGACGTCCAGCAGCACGGCATCGTTCTCCGCGCCCAGCGTCGTCACCTGCTTGACCGAGGGGTCGGCCTGCAGGATGGCCAGCAGATTCGCGTAATCCGTCGCCGAGGCCAGCCCGCTGATCCACAGCCTGCCCTCGCTGGGACCGGCGCCGATCACGTTGAGCTGCTTGCCGATGTGATCGACCATGCTGTTGCCGGCATCGCCAAGCAGCACGTCGCGGGTCGCGCCCTGGCTGCTCCAGTGCTGCGGCTGGCCGCCGGAAATCAGCGTCCAGTCGGCGGTGCTTTCGTGCAGCTTGCCGATCAGTACCAGGCCGGTGTGGTACCGCTGGTTGATCGTTGCCAATGCGGCCGGATCGGCGCTGGCGACCTTCGTCGTATCCGGTGCGCTGGCGGCATCGGGATACACCACGTTGGTGCCGCGCCTGACCGCGGCCGCGGCAAGACTGGTCAGCGCCGCCTGATCGAGTTGATGGCCGTCGTTGCCCTGCACCAGCAGCAGAACGGGCGGCTTGATCCCCGCGCTCGCCACGCCGAGCGTCGATACCAGCCGGCGCACCGAACCCGGTTCGAACTCCACGTTCAGGATCATGCCGGTGGCGGCGCGCTGGTACTGGAACTTCTGCACGATCGAGCCGGCCTTGCCCAGCGCGTCGGCATAACCGGCATTGCTGCGCAGATCCTGGCCGCCGGCAATCCGCGTCAGCACCTGCCCGAGCGCGGTGGCGAACGCCTGATCGCGTTGCGCGTCGCTGGTGTCGGCCACCGGCACGACGACCGAGTACGGCGAGCCCGAACTCTGCGCATGCAGCGGCGACAGTGCGGCAAAACCCAGCAACAGG
>DAHUXL010000022.1 GCA_027307195.1 Rhodanobacter sp.
CGCGCTGTCCTGCAGGTAACCGTGGCCCGTTCTGGCGCGCAATGCATCGATGAGCAGGTTGGGCTTCCCCCGGCTGCCCCAATCTATGCACTATTCCCAATCTATCGGCGACGCTGTCGGTCCGGACCAGGTTATCGGTTCGAGCCGGCAACGGTTGTCTGCAGCAGGAGAGGGCCATGAGCACGTACAGCAAGAATCCCGACGCCATCGCAAAGCTCACGCCGGAGCAGTATCGCGTCACCCAGCAGAGCGCCACCGAGCGCCCCGGCACCGGCGAATACCTGGACAACAAGCAGCCCGGTATCTACGTCGACATCGTCTCCGGCGAGCCGCTGTTTGCGTCGTCCGATAAATTCGAATCGGGCTGCGGCTGGCCGAGCTTCACCAGGCCGATCGAACCCGCCAACGTCAACGAATTGCGCGACGGCACCCACGGCATGATCCGCACCGAAGTGCGCTCGGCACACGGCGACAGTCATCTCGGGCACGTGTTTCCCGATGGCCCCAGGGATCGTGGCGGCCTGCGGTACTGCATCAACTCGGCCTCGCTGCGCTTCATCCATCGCAATGACATGCAGGCCGAGGGCTACGGGGCTTATCTGGATCAGGTGGAGGATGTGCGATGAATACCGAACGTGCGGTGCTGGCCGGTGGCTGCTTCTGGGGCGTGCAGGACCTGCTGCGCCGCTATCCCGGTGTGATCTCCACGCGCGTGGGTTACACCGGCGGCGACGTGCCGAATGCGACGTATCGCCATCACGGCAGTCATGCGGAAGGCATCGAGATCATCTTCGATCCATCGACGTTGAGCTATCGCACGCTGCTGGAATTCTTCTTCCAGATCCACGACCCGTCCACGTTGAACCAGCAAGGCAACGACCGTGGAAGCTCGTACCGGTCGGCGATCTTCTATACCTCCGCGGAACAGAAAGAGGTTGCCGAGGACACCATCGCCGATGTGGATGCCTCCGGTCTGTGGCCCGGCAAGGTGGTGACGGAGCTGGCGCCTGCCGGCGATTTCTGGGAAGCCGAGCCCGAACATCAGGATTACCTCGAGCATTATCCCGGCGGCTATACCTGTCACTTCGTGCGACCCGGCTGGAAACTGCCTCGTCGCGAAGCGGCTGGCTGACGTTCAAGGCAGGGGCAGGTTGCAATGTGGGAGTGCAACCTGGGCAGCGCAGCGTGGGGCGGCCGCCATGTTTACGATTGGCGCGGCATGATCTTCTTCCGGTGTCTGGCGCATGTCGATTTCGGGAGTGTTCGTTCGACGCTAGAGTGTGACCGCTGCCAGGGCGGCACAAACCCGGCATCTACGAGACTCACGCATGAACAAGGCAGTTATCGACAGCCCGACCGCAATACCGCCAGTCAGGCATGCGCGCCACGACCGGCGCTGGCTGGCCTTGCTGGTGCTATGCCTGGGCGTCCTGATGATCGTGCTCGACACGACGATCGTGAATGTCGCGTTGCCATCGATCAAGATGGATTTGAAGTTCTCCGCGACGACGCTGGCCTGGGTGGTGAATGCGTACATGCTGACCTATGGCGGCTTCCTGCTGCTCGGCGGCCGGCTTGGTGATCTGTACGGACATCGACGCCTGTTCCTGACCGGCATCGTGGTGTTCACGCTGGCATCGCTGGGCTGCGGCGTGTCCACCACGCAGCCTGCCTTGATCGTGGCGCGCTGCGTGCAGGGACTTGGCGGCGCCGTGGTGACGGCGGTGGCGTTGTCGCTGATCATGGACCTGTTCACCGAAGCGGCCGATCGCGCCAAGGCGATGGGCGTCTATGGCTTCGTCTGCGCCGGCGGTGGCAGCCTTGGCGCGATGCTGGGCGGCGTGCTGACCAGCAGCCTGAGCTGGCACTGGGTATTCCTGGTCAACCTGCCAATCGGCATCGGCGTGATCGTGCTCTCCCTGCGGTTGCTGCCGCCGGTGTCGAGCGAGGCGGCGTCGCGGCATCTGGATGTGCTCGGTGCCGTGACTGTGACCGCGGCGCTGATGCTGGCCGTCTATGCGATCGTCAACGGCAACGAACTGGGCTGGACATCGCAACGCACGCTCGGACAACTGCTCATCGCGGTCATTTTGCTGGCGGCGTTCCTGCTGATCGAAACGCGCGTGCGCGCTCCGCTGATGCCGCTGCGACTGTTCAAGCTGCGCAACCTTGCAGTGTCCAATATTGTCGGGGTGCTGTGGGCGGCGGCGATGTTTGCGTGGTTCTTCCTCTCCGCGCTCTACATGCAACTGGTGCTGGGCTACAACCCGATGGAAGTCGGGTTGGCCTTTTTGCCGGCGAATCTGATCATGGCGGTGTTCTCGCTGGGCATCTCGGCGAAGCTGGTGATGCGCTTCGGTATTCGTCGTCCGCTGGCGCTGGGACTCCTGCTGGCCGCGGCAGGTTTGCTGCTGTTCGCGCGTGCGCCGGTCGGTGGTCATTTCCTGATCGATATCCTGCCCGGCATGGTGTTGCTCGGCCTGGGTGCGGGGATCGCGCTCAATCCTGTGCTGCTGGCCGCGATGAGTGATGTGTCCGCCTCCGAGTCCGGTCTGGCCTCGGGCGTGGTCAACACCGCCTTCATGATGGGTGGCGCGCTGGGCCTGGCCATACTTGCCAGCCTCGCCGCTTCGCGCAGCGAAGGTTTGCTGGCGAGTGGCCGTGAGCAGCTTGCCGCACTGGCTGGCGGCTATCAATCCGCCTTTCTGGCAGGGGCGTGCTTCGCTGCGCTGGGCGCGCTGCTCGGTGCTGTGCTGCTACGTACGGACACGGCAGCGGCGGAAGGCGGTCGGGCGGCGTCAATGCCTTGAATTCCGGTTGACAGCTCGGGCGCATTCCGCTGCCGGAATGCGCCCTTTGGGCGTTGCTGCTTAACGCACGCCACCACCTGCAAGCAACTGCTCGCCGGTGAGCCAATACGAATCATCGGAAGCCAGGAACACCGCAATCGAGGCGATGTCGTTCGGCTGCCCGATGCGACCCAGTGGCGTTTGCGCAACGGCACCTGCTTCGAAATCCGAGCCGATGAAACCGGCGGCGTGAGTGCCCTCGGTTTCGATCATGCCTGGGTTAAGCGCGTTGACACGGATCTTGCGCGGACCCAGTTCGCGCGACAGCACGCCGGTGATGGCATCCACTGCGCCCTTGGTACCGGTGTACACCGCGCTTCCCGGCGGGGTGATGCGGGTGACGACGGAGCCGATATTGATGATGCTGGAGCCTTCGCCGAGATGCTTGCTGGCGGCCTGGGTTGTCAGCAGCAGCCCTAGCACATTGACGTTGAAGTGCCGGTGGAAGTCTTCCTCGGTGATGCTCTCGAGCGGGGAGAACCCGTAGACACCGGAGTTGTTGACAAGGATGTCCAGCCGGCCGAACTGCTTGATCGCCGCGTCGACGATGGCTTGTGCACCGGCGGCCTTGGAGACGTCGCCGTGTACGGCAACCGCCTTGCCGCCGGCAGCACCGATCTCGGCGACGACGCTTTCGGCGCCGGTCTTGCTGGAAGCATAGTTGACGACCACGGACGCGCCGGCGGCGGCCAGCGATTTGGCAATGGCCGCGCCAATGCCTTTGGATGCGCCGGTGACAATGGCGACTTTACCTGTGAGCTTGCTCATGACATTTCCTTCGCTGCGGGTGGGTAAGGTTCTTTATTACTATAGTTCGCAACTTATGAACTATAGAACCAGATGTCAAGGGCTGTTACGATGAAAATCATGAGGCCGCTGATTCACCCATCGATCGAAGACATCACCGTGGAGGGTATCCTGCATGCCCTGTCCGACCCGGTGCGGGTGGCGATCTATGCGCAACTGGCGGGCGCGCCATGCACCAACATCTGCTCGAACTTCCAGCAGATCAGCGATCGCAGCATCCCCAAGTCCACGCTTTCACAACACTTCCGCGCGCTTCGGGAAGCAGGTTTGGTGCGTAGCGAGCGGCGCGGCGTGGAAATGCACAACACCAGCCGCTGCATGGAGATCGAGCAGCGCTTCCCGGGATTGCTTCCCGCAATTCTGAAGGCGCATGGCATCCAGTCTGCGGACCAGGCTCGTGCCACCAGGCGCAAGCAGACCACCGCCAGGAAGCGGGCTGGCTGAGGCTGCGTCAATGGGCATGCTCGCTGCCCTGTCTTGGCCGACGAACAGATCGGCATGAATCAGTGGCGCGGGCAGAGAAAGGCAATGAATCCTGCCTGACATGTCGATCCGGCCACCTCCCATTCGTTGCATGGACAGCCGTGGTGCTTTTCAGGATGAGCAATCGTTCGGCACCCGGCTTGGACAGCCAACGGCAGGAGATGGAACCATGCGATTCCTTTCAATGATCAGGATCAACGAGAGCAGCGGACTGCAGCCCAGCGAGCAGCTGATGAGCGATATGGGCAAGCTGCTGGAAGAGGTGACCAAGGCCGGCGTCATGCTTGATACCGCGGGGCTCAGGCCAACCTCGGAAGGCGTCCGTGTACGGCTTTCGCACGGCAAGATCAGCGTGGTCGATGGCCCGTTCACGGAGACGAAGGAAGTAATCGGCGGTTACGCGGTGATGGAGACGAAGTCGATGGAAGAGGCGATCCACTGGACCGAGCGCTTTCTGAGGGTTCACGGCGACGAGTGGGATATCACGTGCGAAGTGCGTCAGCTGGATACACATCCATCGAGTTGAGAACTCGGCTGTTCGAACTGGTTGCTGCGGTCGCCGAGTACGTGACTCGGCTCATCTCGCGGATTGCCCGGCGCATCAAGCGTTACGCGTCCTGATCGGCAGATAATCTCGACCTGGACGCAAGCATCAGGCCGGGTAGTCGAGTTTCGGGTACCAGTCGGTGCCGCGTCCTTCGGGCGTGCAGTCCAGCACGGTCCACAGCGGCATCAGGTCGGGGGCGCCGCGCGGGTCCTGGCCGGGATCGGCGGTTTCGAATCCCATCTCGCCGCTCCAGAAGTGGCGGATGCTGCCGTCGCGGCGGGTGAATACGTTGAATGCTGCCTGGTCGCCATCGCCGCCGTCCTGATCGACGGCAAAGTAATCGCGGCTGTAATTCTGGTTGAGGTCGGAATACAGCGGCAGGTCGCGCCAGCCGCGTTGCTTGGCAAAGGCGAGTAGCCGTTCGATCGGCGAGCGTGCGACCACGGCCAGCGCCACGCGCTGCCCGATGTCGCGCGCCTCACCGTTCCATGCGCTCAGCAGCGATGTGCACATCGGGCAGGGGCGCTCACGCTGCGGGCCGAACATGTAGCTGTAGACGACCAGGGTCTGCTTGTCGCCGAACAGGCCGGCGAAATCGACGGGTCCGTTTTCGCCTTCGAAGCGATAGTCGCCGATCACCTCGCCGCCGGGCGGCAGTGCGCGGCGCTGTTCGGCGACGCGCTCGATGTGCCGGCGCAGTTCGATCTCCTCGGCGAGCAAGGCATCGCGCGCGCGGCGATAGTCGGTGCTTTCGTTCGGGAAGGTCTTGCCGTTGCGCTTCGTCAGCTCGACGGCGGGGACGAGAGTAGGGGTAGGGGCCATGGTCATTCTCCTGTCAGGCGGGTATCAATTGCGCCGATTCAATCACGAGCGGGTGCGCCGAGCGGGAACAGCGGGCGATATGGCCGCGCTTCATCGACGGCGCGTGCGAACGACGGGCGTTTCAGCAGTCGTTGCCGGTAGGCGATCACATTCGCGAACGAAGTGTCGATGCGATGCGTCCAGTCGGCGTAGAACAGGAACGGCGCGGCGCCGCAGTCGGCGAGACTGAAGTGGCCGCCGGCTGCCCATTCACGGCCGGCCATGTGCTTGTCCAGCCAGTCGTAAGCGGTGTCGAGCATCGCGCGTGCGTCGGTGACGCCGCGGGTGTCGCGTTCCGCCTCCGGTCGCAGGCTGTCGAACACGATCTTCTGCTGCGGCGTCGAGATGTAGTTGTCGAAGAAGCGATCGAGCATCCGCACTTCCAGCGCGTCTGCGGCGTTCTCGGGAATCAGTCGCACCGGGCCTGGGTGATGCAGGTCCAGGTGTTCGATGATGATGCTCGCCTCGATCACCGTATGGCTTCCGTCCACCAGTACGGGAAAGCGCTTCAGCGGCCATAGCGCGGCGAATTCCTCCAGCACCTGCGGGTTCTCGTGCGACAACAGGCGCCATTCGAACGGCGTGCCGTTCTCGTAGAGCGCAATGAGTGCCTTCTGGCTGTAGGAGGAAAAAGGGTGGGCGTAGAGCGTCAAGGTCATCGCAAGCTACCTCGGGTGGGAGAATGACTGCTTTCCCTGATGACGAACGAGATGGGGCGAAATCGACACTATCCTGGAAACTTCGGGTTTCGCGACTGCTGACACGACGCTGTCAGTACTTCCTCGCCAAGCTGTACATGCCCCCACGCTGCAGAGCATGCCATGTCGTCATCGAGCCTCACCTTGTACGCCACCCGCGCCGGCTTCGGGTTGCCCGACACCAGCCCGTTCGTGATCAAGACCGAAGTGCAGCTGAAGATGGCCGGTCTGGCCTATGACCGGGCATCCGCCATTCCGCCGCAGGCGCCGAATGGCAAGCTGCCTTTCATCAACGATCACGATGAAGTGGTCAGCGACTCCACCCTCATCCGCGCGCATGTCGAGCGCAAGTACGGGGTGGATCTCGATGAGGGTCTGGACGCACGTCAGCGGGCAGAGTCATGGGCGATCGAGCGGATGCTCGAGGATCATCTCTACTTCGCCATGGTCTGGTTTCGCTGGATCGACCCAGGGAACTTTGCCAAGGGTCCGGCACATTTCGCCGATGGCGCGCCCGAAGCCGACCGGGTGCAGTTGCGCCAGGACTTGCAGGCACGCAAGGCGGTCGAGCTGCGCGCGCAGGGCCTGGGTCGACATACACCAGCACATATCGCTGCACTGGGCGAGCGCTCGATCGATGCGCTGGCGCAGCTGCTGGGCGACAAGCCTTATCTGAGGGGCGTCGCACCCAGCGGCGTGGACGCCACCGCCTTCGGCATGCTCGCCTGTGTCATCACACCGTTTTTCGACACGCCGCTGCGTCGTGCGGCGGAAACACACTCGAACCTGATCACTTATGTTGCGCGCATGATGCAGCGCTATTACCCAGGCCATGAGTGGGATGCGGCATAGTCGACTCCAAAGCACTGCCGGTTTCGCCGAAGCAAGAGGCCGCGCAATGCGCGGCCTCTCCTTGTGCGATGGCGGGAAGGTTTCAGCTGGTCGAGACCTTCTTCCGTCATCAATTTCTGGACAGTGCTGTCGGTCAGCATGCGCTCGGTGAAACGGACGAGGTTGTCGTAGCCTGACAGGTCGACGTTCATGGCCTTCGCCCAGCGCAACACGACGAACAGATACGCATCGGCGATCGAGCACTTCCCGGCCAGCCAGTCACGCCCCTGCAGTTGCGCGTTCGCGCGACCGAACAGCTCGCGCAGCTTGCCACGGGCTTGTTCCCGGGTCTGTACCGCGGCGGCCTCATCGAGAAAGCCGGTGCTGCCAAGGCCAGCCGTCGATCTCCAGCACCGGCACCGCGCCCGCGGTATTGAGCATGAGGTAGTCGGGCGACTGCAGCCCTTCCTTGGTCATCTTTCGCGCGGTGTAGGGCGGGTCGATCCATTCCAGCGCGATGTGATCGGACATCGAGCAGGCGCCCGGGCTGTAGTACAGCTTCATGGTCATCAGCGTTTCCTTGAGTCCGGGTGGTGTGAATGCTGGAAGCATGACGGCATCGAAGTTGTCATTGCGCGAATTTTCCGCACGCACGGGCGGCTGACGTGATCATGGCGCCACCGATGCCGGGTTGCCGGAATCGCCAGCCAGCACGTCATGCATTTCCTGCAGGGCCGGCAGGATCTCCGCTGGCTCTCGCATCGATTTGCGGGCGGCGCCGATAGCCTTGCGCACGGAGACCGGCGCTTCGCCCCGGTCGATCAGCGCGACCGCCGGCCCCTGGCACGCCGTCAGCGCATCAACCCAGTCTGCGGGCTGGAAGGTACGGACGTGCCGCATGATCAGACGGCTGGCCCGGAATGCCGGCGCGATCTGTTTCACCGATGCGATGGCGGCAATGAAATCATCGGAACGGCGCTGGGGTGTTGCCGGATCGAGCGCATCGGCGAGGATGGCCAGTGCGTCGGCGATCCGCCGCCGCAGCACGGCCGTCGAGCGCACCGGCAGCACGAACCAGGCAGTGGCGACGCCGATGATCGCCCCGATCACGATTTCCTCCAGCCGGGGCCACAGCACGAGCGGCGCCGACGATCCCGCGAAGCCCTGCAACAGCGCCAGCGCGAGAGTGACGAACAGAGCCCACCATGCATAGCCCAACGGACGCAGCCATACTCCGAGAAAGATCGCGGCGAGGATCAGCAGCACGGTTGCGATGTCGCGGGAGCCAAGGTGCAGGGTGAACGTCAAGGCGAGCAGGGTGCCGGCCGCTGCGCCCAGTACCCGCAATACGCTCTTGTAGGCGACGTCCAGCCGGCCACGGTTGCCGCTGATGACGATGAACGCGGTGAGCACGATCCACGCCCAGCGTTCGGCGAAAAAGACGTAGCCGACCACGAAAGACGCCGCCAGTGCGATGGCCATCTGGATGGCCATCCGGGTGCTGGCGATCGGGCGCAGCGAACCTTCGCGTGAGGGCACCGGTGCAGGTGCCGGAGGTTCGTGCAGGCGTGCCGGCGGCAGAAAGTGCGTGCGATGGGCCAATGCATGCAGTGCGCTCACCCACAGCAACGCCAGCAATGCGATGAGGATCGGCACCAGCGGCGCCGGAATCACGCTGGTCGGGGCCGCCTGGATGTGCGGCGTGGTAAGCAGCGCCACGAACGGCAGCGCGATCAGCGAGCCGGCTCGTCGCGCCATCGGGCCGAACCGGCGCAGCCAGATCGACAGGAACATGCCGGCGACGAAGACCAGCGCGCCGAGCCACGGCGCCCGATGCAGCAGCATGCCGACACCGACCGCGGCCAGGCCGACCACCGGCAGGGCGATGGCCGCCTCGATGCGGCCACGCAGGTCGCGATCGAGATGGCTGCGTGACAGCGAGAGGCTCAACACCACAGCCAGCACAGCTGGTCCGGGCCCGGGAGCGATCGCCAGCGCGCACAGCAAGGTGGCGAT
Source organism: Rhodanobacter sp. (assembly GCA_027307195.1). GTDB lineage: Bacteria > Pseudomonadota > Gammaproteobacteria > Xanthomonadales > Rhodanobacteraceae > Rhodanobacter. The sequence continues at coordinate 9,093 of DAHUXL010000022.1, forward strand.
GGCAGCCAGCATGGTCACGCAGGCTTCGCGCAAAGCAAGCAGGACGGGCACAATTTTCGCTGTCGTACCGAATGGCTGATTTGTCGTCGAAGCAGAGATCATTCGTGCCACTGGAAGATCGGTCATGGAAAGGGGCGCGGGGCGCCAGACTGTCGATGTGGGCGACGCGCTAGTGCACCGCCGCGGACACGTCGTTGACCAGACGCACCAGGCCACGCATGTCGAAGTTCGGCGGATCGAGGGTGGAGCCCAACCGCACGATCACAAGCCTTCTGGACGGCACGATGACGATGCGCTGCCCGTTCATGCCCGAGGCGAAGTACGCATCGCCAGGCAGGCCGGCGATGATGTGGCTGCCGTCCGCTTCGGTACCGGTATTGGTCCAGAAACCGGAGCCATAGATGCTGTCGAGCGTCTGCTTGCTGACATAGGCGCTCCATCCTTCCGGCAGGATGCGGCGGCCATCGAGCATGCCGTCGTCGAGATAGAGCTGGCCGAAGCG
>DAHUXL010000036.1 GCA_027307195.1 Rhodanobacter sp.
CATGAAATCAGCAAAGACATTTCTATTCGCCCTTCTGATCCTTCTCCCGTTCCACGCAGCCACCGCCTCGGAGCCCCATAAAATGAATGCCGTGGCTGCCATCGAAGGCACCTGGACGCTTGCTTTTGCCGACGTCAAACATCCGGATGGAACGCGCACGCATGACTACGGCGATACTCCCAAGGGCATGCTGCAAATTGATCATGCCGGGCACTATTCGCTGTTTATCTTCGACAGCTCCCGCCCCAGGTTCGGCGCCAATGACAGGAATGCAGGGACGCCGAGTGAATTCCGGGCTGCCGCACTAGGAACAAGCGCTCATTTCGGCACCGTCGATATCGACCCCACGAAGGGCACGCTTGCCTTCCATATCGAGGGAGCAACGTATCCGAATTGGGAAGGAGCCACTCAGGTGCGCAGTTATGTACTGAGCGGTGACATGCTCAGTTACAAGGTGCCGCCGCGACCGAATGGCGATATCCCGTTGACGGGGTGGAAGAGACTGCACATTGATTGAGGCGTGCACATAGCCGTTTCGCGATCCCATCGTGGACATCACTGATGCGGATCTCCGCGCTTCAGAAGCGTTCGATGTACGGGGAGGTTCGGCACATGCTCCAACCAGGCATCAGCCGACCGGTGCACTCCTTTTTGACCTTCACTGGATGTATCGGGATTGGAGCCCGCTTTCGAGCGGGTTCTCTCATGTCCGGCGGAAGACTGGTGGCGCCATCACAGCGTGGTGGTGAGCCGGGTCAGCCAGTCCGGGCTGATCGACAGCAGCGCCGCTTCGAGCCGGTGGTCCAGGCCGCTGAGGATCAGCAGCCCCAGCAGCGCGAACAGGCCGCCGGTCACGTACTTGGTGGCGCGGCCGAGCAGGTTCAGCGAGCCGCGCAGGCGCAGCATGGTCGTGTGCGACGCGCTGCCCAGGATCAGCAGCGGCAGCCCCGCACCCAGCCCGAAAAGCAGCATCAGCATGGCGATATGGGGCAGGTCCCGGCCCTGCGCCGCCAGCGTGGTGGCGGCGCCCAGAGTGGGGCCGACGCATGGGCTCCAGGCCACGCCCAGCAGCAGGCCGATCAGGAACTGGCTCGTCGGCCCCTCGCCGCGAACGGCGCCGAGTGCCTGCTGGCCGGTATGGCCCAAGCGGGCGCTGAAGCGCGCGAATGCAACCTGCAGCGGAGGCAACAGCATCACCATGCCGAACACCAGCATCAACGCGGCCGCCACCTGCCGCAGCGTCTGGGCATTCACGCCGACGGAGGCTCCCAGGGTCGCGATGAACGTGCCGACCAGCGCGAACGACAAGGCCAGCCCCAGCGCGAGTGCGGCCGTGCCAAACCGGTGCGCCGATAACGCCGAGGCAAGCAGGATCGGCAGGATCGGCAGCACGCAAGGCGACAGGATGGAGGCGGCGCCGGCCAGGAAACCCACCGCATAGGTGCCGATGCCGAAATCCATCACAACGCCTGTTGCAGCGTCGCGCGGATCGCCGACTCCCGCGTCTGGCCGGTGGAGCGGTTCACCTCATGTCCCATCCGGAAAATCACCAGGGTCGATTGCTGCGTCACCTTCAGCGCTTTTTCCAGTGCGGTTTCGGTGTCGTAGTCAGCCACGAAGATCGTCACCGCCTTGAGCTGCGGGTCCACGCTGAGCCGGTCGATGATCGGTTGCTGCACCCGGCAGGTGGGGCACCAGTCGGCGTGGAAATAGACGGCTACCGGTTTGCCGGCGGCGTTGGCCTGCGTGAATTGTGCCTTGTTGAATGGCACTTCGTCCGCCATTGCTGGGGTGTTCGCCAACAGCCATGCGCCAATCAGAAACATGCTTGAAACCGCTTTCATGAAGCCACCTGTTGCGTGAGGTCTGTTGAAGCGTGCGCTGCCGGGAGTGACGAGATGCGTGTTCGTGGTGTCGCTCATGCGGCCGCGCGGATACCCAGCCAGCGCGCCACCAGCGTGTCGAGGCTGGCCTTGCCCGGGCCGGCGATCAGCAGCCAGAAGAAGATCAGGCTGTAGACAACCTCGTCCGCCTCGACGTAGTCGTCCAGGCCCATCAGGTTGCTCGACACCACCAGGGTCACCGCAACGATCATGTTGATGATCATCGGGATGCAGACCAGGCGGGTGAACAGGCCGAGCAGGATCAGCAGGCCGCCAAGCAGTTCGGTCCACGCCGACAGTGCCGCGCTGAACTCGGGAAACGGGATGCCCCAGCCGACGAAGCGCTGGGTGAAGCCGTCCAGGTTGTGCACCTTGGCAATGCCTGTTTCCAGCCAGAAGTAGCCGAACACCAGGCGCAGCACGAGCGGGCCAAGCCAGCGCACGGAGTGGAGCAGGTCGAGCAGGCGCGAAGCGCGGGCAGCGAGGAAAGAGCGCATGGCGGGAATCCAGTGGGAATGAGTGGACTGCATGATGCGGACTGCGCCACTGCCTGCGCCATGGTCGTGCGTCCATGCTTTCTTGCCGTGCGTCCGGTCCTGCCGGCGGCGGCGCGATGCCGGACGATCGGGCACAAAAACGGGATGCACGGGGACAGCCAGCGCCGGTGGCAATGTCGAGAATGCTTCGCGTCGGAACACCGCCACGACGTGTGGCAACCACCGACCCTTCCACCTTCGCCGCAAGATCGCGGCGCCAACTTTCCGAGGAGTTCCTACATGAAGACCAACACGTTCAACAGCGGTGCGATGGCGATCCTGGTCGCCGGCCTGTTCGCCGCCACGTCGATGTCCGCGGTCGCCGCCGACAAGACCGCCACCGGCGACACCGCCGCCGTCAAGTGCATGCATTCCTCGTCCTGCAAGGGACACGGTGCGTGCAAGCAGGCCAGCAATTCGTGCAAGGGCCAGAACTCGTGCAAGGGCCAGGGCTTCACCATGCAGAAGAGCCAGCAGGACTGCAGCGCGGCCCAGGCTGCGGCAAAGTCGGCACCCTGATTGCCAGGCGGGCTTGCAGCGCGCTGCAAGCCCGCCACTGCCCGGACCTGCCATGAATGCCACTGCCGATCATCCGCTGCCGTGCCTGGGGTATGGGCTGGGCCTGCGCGTGGACCACTACGAGGCCTTGCTCGATCACCCGGGCAATGTCGAGTGGCTGGAAATCGTTTCCGAAAACTACATGGTGCCCGGCGGCCGGCCGCTGGCATGGCTGGAGCGGTTCCGCCAGCGCTTTCCGCTGGTGATGCACGGCGTGTCGCTGTCGATCGGCAGCACCGATCCGCTGGATGACGGTTACCTGGCGCGGCTGTCGGCACTGGCGCACCGGGTCGAGCCGGCATGGATTTCCGACCACCTGTGCTGGACCGGCGTGCAGGGCGTGAACCTGCACGACCTGATGCCACTGCCCTATACCGAGGAGGCACTGGCCCATGTGGTGGAGCGCGTCAGCCGCGTGCAGGACGTGCTGGGGCGGCGCATCCTGCTGGAAAACGTCTCAAGCTACATCAGCTTTGCCGATGCGCAGCTCACCGAGTGGCAGTTCCTCGCCGCGGTGGCCGAGCGGGCGGATTGCCTGATCCTGCTGGACATCAACAACATCCACGTCAGCGCGCACAACCATGGGTTTTCGCCGCTGGCCTACCTCGACGGTATCCCCGCCGCGCGGGTGCAGCAGTTTCACCTGGCCGGCCACGAGCGGGGTGGGCAGCTGCTGATCGACACGCACGACGCGCCCATCGTCGATGACGTGTGGCAGCTCTACCTGCAGGCGGTCCGGCGTTTCGGGCGGGTCTCCACCATGATCGAGCGCGACGACCACATCCCACCGCTGGCCGAACTCATGGCCGAGCTGGACTACGCACGCGAGCTGGCGCTGCCGCTGCTGCAGGACGTGGCATGAGCGGTCTGCAGGCGCTGCAGCAGCGCATGCTGCAAGCCGTGCTCGCCGACAAGGGGCCGCGCTTGCGCGGACTCCGCGGCGACGAGCGTGCCGATGCATCCAGCCGTATGGACGTCTATCGTCAGGGCTACAGGATCCGCCTGCGCGACGCGCTTGCGCCGGAGTTTCCCGGCCTGCACCTGCTCGCCGGACGGGATTTCGGGCGGCTGCTGAAAAGCTACGTTGCCGCGCATCCCTCCGGCCACTACAACATCCGCTGGCATGGCGCCGGCCTGCCGGCGTTTCTCGAGTACGGACTGCCCTGGCGCGAACGCCCAGCGCTGGCCGAGATGGCACGACTGGACTGGGCCATCTCCACCGCGTTCGACGCGGTCGACGAGGTGGCGGTGGATCCCGCGGAGCTGGCCAGCGTGCCCGCTGAAGCCTGGACCGATCTGCACCTGCGCCCGCAAGCCCATCTGCAGGTCCTCAGCGGCTTCTGCAACGTCGAGGCGTTCCGCCGCGCCGCCGATCGGGAGCTCGCGCGCCCGCGGCTGCGGCGATACCGGCGTTCGCGCCACCTGCTGGTGTGGCGCCAGGCGCTGGCCGTGCGTTATCGGCTGATCGAGGACGACGAGCGGATGGTACTGACCGCCGCGATGCGCGACGAATCGTTTGCACTGTTGTGCGACCGGCTGGCGGAGCATCATGACCCGTCGGCCGCCATGCCGCGCATGGCCGGCATCCTGCGTGGCTGGCTGGACGATGGTGTGCTGGCCGGCTGGAGGCTGCAGCAGGACTCGATGTAACCCTGGCCATGGCCACGGCGAAAGGCTGGCACAGAACCCGCGATGGAGGGATCGCCCGTGTATATCGAACCGCATCCTGACCTGCCCGACGGGCCGCCGCCCCGACTCATCGAGCCGGCGCTGGAATCGTTGCTCAACCAGTCGATGCTGCAGGTCGAAGTGGTGGCCGAGCTGCACCGTTGCGGCTCGTGGTTCCTGAGCCAGCCGCGCTATCGGTCCGGCCTGTTTCATCTGGTGGGCGCCGGCCGCTGCACGTTCGAATGCCCGGCGCTGGGCGATTCGGTGCAACTGGAAGCGGGCGACCTGGTGGTGCTGCCGCAGGGCGAGGCGCATCGCCTCAGCGTGGACGTGCCCGGGCACGCCGAGCATCCGGACCGCACCAGCTTCATCTGCGGCGAGCTCAAGTTTCCGGGCAACGCCCATCACCCGCTCAGTCACGCCCTGCCGGCGTGTTTCGTGACCCGCGCCAGGGATGCCGGTGCCACGTTTCGCCAGCTGTCCTCGATGATGGTGGCCCTGGTCGATGCGGGCGTCGTCGGGCGTCAGGTGTTGCTGAACAAGCTGGCCGATGCCTTGTTCACGCTGGCGATCTGCGACTACGCCAACCGTGCGGACGAGCACCGCGGGTTGTTTGCGGCGCTCGGCGATCCGCGCATTTCCCGGGTGCTGCATGCGGTGCACGAAACGCCCGGGCAGTGCTGGACCATGCAGTCGCTGGCCTGCCTGGCGTGCATGTCGCGCTCGGCGTTCGCCGAACGCTTCACTCACCTGATGAAAATGCCGCCGATGCAGTACGTCACCCAATGGCGAGTGACGGTGGCCGAGCAGCTGCTGCGCGATCGCCGCCAGTCGGTGGCGGATATCGCCCAGCAACTGGGCTACAGCAGCGAGGCGGCGTTCCGGCGCCTTTTCAAGCGCGTGAGCGGCGTGAGCCCCGGCCGCCTGCGCGTGGAAGGGACCTGCCCGACCCTCAACTGAGCGGGCAGGTCGGCGCTGACTACGGCGTGGCGGTGTTGTTGGCGCGATTCGCATCCGGCAAGGCGTGGGCCGGGTCGATCGTGGCCGACTTCACCGGCTGGCTGCCGGCCACGCGCACGATGTAGCTGCGGTGCTGCTGCCAGGTTTCCACCGGCACGCGAACCTGCTGCTTGCTGCCGTCGGCGTAGGTCACTTCCAGCGTCGCCGGCAGTACCAGCCGGTCGAGGTTGGCGACGGTGATTTCGGCGCCATGGCTCCAGTGACCGCCGACCGGCGCCACCTTCTGTACGGCCAGGTCGAGCTGCCAGTTGTGCTCGAACCAGCCGCGCCAGAACCAGCCCAGGTCCTCGCCGGTATCGCTTTCCATGAAGCGGAAGAAGTCCGACGGGCTCGGGTGCTTGTACGCCCAGGTGGCGATGTAGCGGCGGAACGCGGGGTCGAAGCGTTCCGGTCCGATGATCTGTTCGCGCAGCAACACCAGGCCGAAGGCGCTCTTGAAGTAGGTGATCGGGTGGCGGTATTTCTCCGGCACCATGTCGGCGCCGATCAGTAGCGGCGGGGCGTCCTGATCGGCTATCACCTTGGCGATCTCGTCGGCTGGGTTGCCCTTGTGCGGCGCGTACTCGCTGTCACGTTTGGGCGCGTACTCGCCATGGTTGAAGTTGTCGGCCTCGTAGACGTCGATGAACGTATTGAAGCCTTCGTCCATCCACGCATCGCGGCGCTCGTTGCTGCCCACGATCATCGGGAACCAGCTGTGGCCGATCTCGTGCGCGATCAGCCCTTGCAGGCCGCCGCCTTTGGCACGCTTGGAATCGAAGGTGATGCCGGGGTATTCCATGCCGCCGGCGGTGCCGGCCTCGTTGATCGCCACCGGCCACGGGTAGGCGAACCACTGCTTCGAGAAGTATTCGGTCGAGGATTTCAGGTATTCGGTGGCGCGGCCCCATGCCGTGCTGCCGGCACTCTCGACCGGATAGAACGACATCGCCAGCGCGGTCTTTCCTGCAGGCAGGTTCATTCGTGCGGCATCCCACACATAGGCCTTCGAGGCGCCGAACGCGACGTCGCGGGTGTGCTGCATTCGGAAGTGCCAGGTCAGCGTTCCGTCCTGTTTTGGACGGCTGGACGGCTGGGTGACTTCGTCCGCGCTGCGGATCATCACGGTGGTGTCGCTATGGCGCGCCTGTTCCAGCCGCTGCTGCTCGGTCTTTGTCAGCACATCCTCGGGGTTCAGCAGCTCGCCGGAGCCGGCCACGATCATGTCCGATGGCACAGTGACCGAATAATCGAAGTCGCCGTATTCCAGGTAGAACTCGCTGTTGAGATACGGCGCGGTGTCCCATCCGCGCAGGTCGTCGTACACGGCCATGCGCGGATACCACTGCGCGATCTCGAAGATCTCGCCGTTCTTGCTGGGATTGACGTCCATGCGTCCGCCGAACTCACCGGGCACGGTGAAGCTCCAGCGGATGTGCAGATGCAGCTGGCCGTCCCTCGCCTTCAGCGCGGTCGGCAGTTGCACCTGCATGCGCGTGTCGGAAATAGTCCACGTGGCTTTTTGCAGATGGCCGGAACCGTCGTCGACCTCGACCGAATCGATGTGATAGCCGTCGGTGAATTCGGTCGGGAACTTGCCGTCGGTGAATGCGCCGCGGGCATCCTTGCGGTAGCGGTTCTGATCGAGCTGCAGCCACAGCACGTCGAGCGCGTCGGGGCTGTGGTTGGTATAGGTGATCGCCTCGCTGCCGCGGAGCAGGCGCGTGGTCGGGTCGAGCGTGGCCTTGATCTGGTAGTCCGCACGGTTCTGCCAGAACAGTGGACCGGGTTTGCCGCTGGCCGAACGATACGCCGTGGCTGGTTGCGGGTAGCTGTACGGTGCAAACGTCTGCGCCGGATCGAACGATGCGCGCGAGCTATCGGCGGCAAATGCCGGCGCAACCAGCAGCACGGCGAGCGTGGCGGCGAGGGAGAGCGTGAGGTTCTTCATGCGATGCCTTGGGGAGGAAGCAGTGGAATTTACGGTCGGCCGCCGGAACGGATCAGCGCCAGCACTTCGTGGCAGGCGCCCATGGTGTGGTAATCGGTCTTGCCGGCCGGACTCTTGTCGTCGTCGTACTTGCGGTTGTCGCGGGTGAGGATGCGGTACCAGGCACCGTAGCGGTGATCGACGAAATGCTGCCACGCGTACGCCCACAGCTTCCCGTACCAGTCGTCATACACGGCAAGACCGGTGCGTGCGTGCAGCAGCGCGGCGGCGGCCAGCGATTCGGCCTGCACCCAGAAATACTTGTCGCCGTCGCAGACGCTGCCGTCCGGTGCGAAGCCGTAGCAGATGCCGCCGTGCTCGTTGTCCCACGCGCGTGCCAGGGCGGTGTCGAACAAGTACATGGCGGTCGGCAGCAGCCAGGGTTCTTCGCGGCCGCGTTCGAGCAGCAGCGGCTCCAGGATCAGCAGCAGTTTGGCCCACTCGGTCTGGTGACCGGGCTGGAAACCCCACGGACGGAACAGGTGCTTCGGCTCGTCGCGGTGGTAATCCCAGTCGATATTCCACTCGCTGTCGTAGTGCTCCCACACCAGCCCGTCGGCCTTGGCGGCTTGGCGACGGGTCATGTGATCGGCGAGCGTGAGTGCGCGTTCCAGATAGCGTGGCTCGTCGCTGGCCTGATACGCCGCCAGCATCGCTTCGCACATGTGCATGTTCGCGTTCTGCCCGCGGTAGCCGCTGAAGTGCCAGTCGGCATCGGCCTCGTCGCGGTATAGCCCGGCCTCGGCATCCCAGAAATGCTGCTCCAGCAGGTGCCAGGTTTCGTCCATCCACGCGGCGGCTTCGCCTATGCCGGCCTTGACCGCGCTGGCATAGGCGAGCAGTACGAAGGCGACGCCATACGCATGGTTGGTGCGGTCCTCCGGTTGCTCGTCGCGGATCGTCCAGGCGTAGCCGCCGCTGTACGGATCGCGATGCACCTCGCGCAGATAGCGCAGGCCGTGCCGCGCGGCGTCGAGGTAGTCGGCATTGGGTGCTGCATCGCTGCCGAATTCGATCGCCGCCAGCGCATAGTTGACGACGAAGCGCGTGCTGCTGACCAGATGCCGATGGCTGCGATCGTAGATCGTGCCGTCGTCCTTGAAGTAGTGGAAGAAGCCGCCGGACGGATCGATCGCGTGCGGGTGGTAGAACGCCATCGTCTGCGCGATGTGCCCGCGCAGGAACGTGGCGGAACGGAAGTCGGGCATGATCGACACGCTACTCATGCCTGCTGCTCCATGAAGGCCAGTACCTCATCGCCGCTGGGCATGGCAGCGAATGAACCCTGGCGGGTCACGGTGAGCGCGCCGCAGGCAGCGGCGAAGCGCAGCATCGCGTGCAGCCGCGGCAGCTCGGTGACCAGTTGATCGATTCGTTCGGGGTCAGCCTTCAGCTCGGCCAGACAGCACAGCAGGCCGCCGACGAAGGCATCGCCGGCGGCCGTGCTGTCGATGGCCTTGACCGGATAGCACGGCAACTCCCCTTCGGCGTCGGGATGGAACCAGCGCAGCGGTCGCGCACCATCGGTCACCACGACCAGGCGCGTGCGACCCAGCCACAGCCGGTCGAGCGCGGCCTGCTCGCCATCCACGGCGAGCCACGCGAATTCCTCGGCGGACAACTTCACCACATCGGCCAGATGCAGCGCCGGCCACAACAGCGGCCGCGGATCGGCATCGGCCGGCCACAGTGCCGGACGCAAGTTGACGTCGAAGCTGACCAACGCGCCGACGCCGTGCGCGCGCTGCATGCCTTCGCGCGTGGTCGCAGCGAGGGCCGGATCGGTCATGCTGTTGGAGCAGACATGGAACACCGCGACATCGCGGAACGTGTCGGCGCGGAAGTCGGTTGGCCGGAACATCAGGTCGGCCGAGTGCTCGCGATAGAAGCTGAAGCTGCGTTCGCCGTGCGCGTCCAGCGTGACGAGGGCGAGTGCGGTGTTCGCCGCTTCGGTGCGGACGATGTCATCGGTGCCGACATCGGCACGTTGCAGACCGTCGAGCAGAAAATCACCGAAACGGTCGCGCGCCAGCATGCCGGCGAAACGTGCCTTGCCGCCAAGCCGGGCGGCGGCGACGGCCACGTTAGCCGGCGCGCCACCGGCGAACGGCACGAAACTGGCGGCAAAACCGCGATCGTCGCTGCCGCTCGCATGCAGGTCGATCAGTGCCTCGCCGAAGCACAGGATGGGTCGCGTGGTCATGTCTGCTGATTCCCATCGAGTTCCTCGCTGCGAATTCTTGAGCCGCTGAGGCCGTAGAACACGATGTACAGATAGCAAAGCAGCGGCAGGAAGAACGCGTGCTGCAAGCCGATGTGATCGGCGAACAGGCCTTGCAGCTGTGGTATCACCGCGCCCCCCACGATAGCCATGATTAGTAGGCTTGATGCCTTGCCTGTGAGAGGCCCTAAACGCTCTATGCCCAGCGAGAAGATGGTCGGGAACATGATCGAATTGAACAGGCCAATCGACACGATGCTCCAAACTGCAAAACTCGACTTAGTGAGCATGGTGGTGGCTACGAGAACGCATGCGATGGTAGCGAATACGGAGAGCAGTTTTCGCGACGAAATCTTGACCATCAAGCCTGATCCGACCAGTCGACCTACCATCGCGCCCCCCCAATACAGGGCGACGTAATTGGTTGCCTGGTTTTCGCTCATGCGACCGATTTCAGGCAATGAGAGATAGTTGACTAGGAAGCTGCCGATCGAAACCTC
>DAHUXL010000043.1 GCA_027307195.1 Rhodanobacter sp.
GGCTTCGCCAATTACGCCGAGGCGGCCGAGCAGATCGCCGGCTACCTGCCGCAGCGGCGCGAGCGCAAGAGCGAGGAGCAATTGCGCCCCTTGCTGCGCGAAGGCGCCGATGGCCGGTTGCGCTGGCACTGGGATCCGGCCCTGCTGGCCGGCAGTCTGGTGCAGGAGAGCGAGCGTTACCAGCCGCGCCTGCAGGTCGCCGCGGCAAAGATCGACGTACCCGTGTTGCTGCTCTCCGGCGCGCGCAGCGACGTGGTATCGCGCACCACAGTCGATGAATTCCTGCAACTGGTGCCGCATGCTGAGCATGTGGAACTGCCGCATGCCACGCATATGGTGGCGGGTGACGCGAACGATGCGTTCACGCGCGAAGTCGTCCGCTTCGTGCAAGGTCTGGATCAACCTGAGGGCCGGTCTTGTGCCGGCGCTGTTCAACCGTGATGAGGTGCTGAGATGCCCGTGATACTGACCTTGCTGGCGGCGCTGATTGCCACCGGCGCCTGTGCCTACCATCGCAGCAGCCTGCGCACCTGGGCGATCGCCACGATTGCCACCACGCTGGTGGTCGGCCTGATCGCGCACGCGCCGTGGACCATGATCATCTTGCTGATCATCGAGTTGGCGATCGCGGTGCCGTTGCTGCTCGTGGACTTCCGCCGCCGGCAGATCAGCGCGCCGTTGCTGAAGCTGTTCGCCAAGGTCACCCCGAAATTGTCCGAAACCGAGCAGACCGCGCTGGAAGCGGGCACGGTCGGTTTCGAGGGCGAACTGTTCTCCGGCAAACCGGACTGGCATGAACTGCTGAAGCAGCCGAAGCCCGAGCTGAGCGTGGAAGAGCAGGCCTTCATCGATGGGCCGGTGGAAGAACTGTGCGGGATGATCGACGACTGGCAGATCACCCACGAGCTTGCCGACCTGCCGCCGAACGTGTGGGAGTTCATCAAGAAGAACCGCTTCTTCGGCATGATCATCCCGAAGCAGTACGGTGGCCTGCAGTTCTCCGCGCTGGCGCATTCGGCGGTGCTGCAGAAGCTGGCGACGATGTCGGCCACGGTGGCCTCGACCGTCGCCGTGCCGAACTCGCTCGGGCCGGCCGAGCTGCTGCTGCATTACGGCAGCGATGAACAGAAGAACTACTACCTGCCGCGTCTGGCCGTCGGTGACGAAATCCCGTGTTTCGCGCTGACCGGTCCGTATGCCGGTTCCGACGCTACCTCGATTCCCGATTTCGGCATCGTCTGCAAGCAGACTGTCGATGGGGTGGAGACGCTTGGCATCAAGCTCACCTTCGACAAGCGCTACATCACGCTGGCGCCGGTGGCCACGGTGGTCGGTCTGGCATTCCGCATGTACGACCCGGAGCACCTGCTCGGCGACAAGGAGGATCTCGGCATCACGTTGGCGCTGCTGCCGCGTTCCACGCCGGGCCTGCAGATCGGTCGCCGTCACTTCCCGTTGAACGTGCCGTTCCAGAACGGTCCGATCCACGGCAAGGACATGTTCGTGCCGCTGTCCACGCTGATCGGCGGCCCGCACATGGCCGGCCATGGCTGGCGCATGCTGGTCGAGTGTCTGTCGGTGGGTCGCGCGATTTCGCTGCCGTCCAATGCCACCGGCGCGCTGCGCGGTGCCGTGGCATCGGTCGGTTCGTATGCGCGCATGCGCAAACAGTTCGGCTTGGCGATCGCCCGCTTCGAAGGCGTCGAGGAGGCCTTGGCGCGCATTGGTGGCTTGACCTACGCCACCGCCGCACTGTCACGCGCCACCGCCGCCGCGGTCGATCGTGGCGAGAAGCCGGCGGTGCCGTCGGCGATCGCGAAATACCACGCCACCGAATGGGGGCGGCAGGTCGCTGGTGACGCGATGGATGTGCTCGGCGGCAAGGGTGTGCAGCTGGGCCCGAACAACTATGCCGGCCGCGCCTGGCAGGGCGTGCCGATCGCGATCACTGTGGAAGGCGCCAACATCATGACGCGCAGCCTGATGATCTTCGGTCAGGGTGCGATCCGCTGCCATCCATACGTGCTGAAGGAAATGCAGGCGTTGTCGATTACTGATCGCGGCGAGCAGCTGAAGACGTTCGACCGCTTGCTGTTCGGCCACATCGGCTTTGGCATATCCAATGCTGTGCGCAGCTTTGCGATGGGCCTCACTGGCTCGCGTCTCGGCGAGAGTGCCGGCGATGCGTACACGCGCCGCTACTACCGCAAGCTCGATCGTTATTCCGCTGCGCTGGCACTGTGCGCCGACGTGTTCATGGGCGTGCTCGGTGGCAAGCTGAAATTCAAGGAGAAGCTGTCGGCGCGTCTCGGCGACGTGCTCAGCTACCTGTACATCGCCAGCAGCATGCTCAAGCGTTACGAAGACACTGGTCGGCCGGAAGCGGATCGTCCGTTGCTGGCGTGGGCGTTCCACCAGTGCGTGTGGAACATGCAGATGGCGCTGGATGGCGCGATCCGCAATTTCCCGGTGCGCCCGGTTTCGTGGCTGCTGCGCATGTTGGTATTTCCGTTCGGCCGTCGCGAAGTGCCGCCATCCGATCGCCTGGGTCGCCGTGTCGCCGCGCTGATCACCGCGCCCAGCGAGGCACGCGATCGCCTGCTGGAATGGGTCTACCTGACGCCGACGGCGAACAACACGGTCGGCCGCATGAACGCGTTGTTGCCCGACGTGATCGCGGCCGAGCCGGTCGACCGCAAGTTCGGCAAGGCGCAGAAGAGTGGCCAGTTCAGGACGCACGATTACATGGACCAGCTGACCGAAGCCGAGCAGGCCGGCGTGCTGAATGCCAGTGAGGCGGCGCTGCTCAAGCGCGTGCGCGAAGGCGTGTTCGAGTTCATCTCGGTCGATGATTTCGAACCGGACGAGCTGCGCGCGTTCAAGACCCGCGCGGACAAGTAAGCGGCTGGCAGTACCTGCCGGCCCGTGTTTGGTGTCGCTTCCACGATATCAGGCGTGGGCCGACTTTTTACCGGAGGCCGCCGATGACCGTGTCCGTGCTGTCGCTGTACCGCCGCATTACGCGCTGGCCGGCCGGCCACTGGATTTTTTCGCGACTGGTTTGTTTCAAGGCACCTTACTTCGCCACGATCGCGCCGCGATTCGTGGCGCTGGAACCGGGGCGTTGCGAAGTACGCATCCGCGATCGCCGACGTGTGCATAACCACATCGGCACCGTGCACGCGATCGCGCTGTGCAATCTGGCCGAACTCAGCGCCGGCGTGATGACCGACGCCACAATCCCGGCAGACATGCGCTGGATTCCCAAGGGCATGACCGTCGAATACCTGAAGAAGGCGGTGGGCACCCTGCATGGGGTCGCTGCGCCGGGGGCGGCGGTGCGCTCCTCTGCCGACGGCCATGAATGGCCGGTCGATGTGCAGGTCACCGACGCCGCCGGCGAGGCGGTTTTCCGCGCGCGCGTGGTTATGTGGGTGTCGCCACGCGGGCGAGCCTGAAGCCGCGGAGTCAGTTGGCCAGCACGCAGCGGTTCTTGCCGCCGCGCTTGGCTTCGTACATGGCGCGGTCGGCGGCATGGATCAGCTGTTCGTCGGCGTCGGGGCGATCGTCGGGAAGATAGGGTGCGATCCCGATGCTGGCGCCGATGTGCACTTCGACCGGGCGGCCGTTGACGCTCAACGTGTAAGGCTCGCCCAGCGTCGTGCACAGTTTCTGGCAGAGTTGCAGCGCCAGCTGCGGGTACTCGATGTCCTCCAGGATCAGGGCAAATTCGTCGCCACCGAGTCGTGCCACGGTGTCGTTGCCGCGCAGATGCGCCGACAGCCGCGCGGCAATTTCCTGCAGCAACGCGTCGCCAGCCGGATGACCATGGGTGTCGTTGACGTTCTTGAAGCCGTCGATGTCGATGCAGGCCAGCGCGAAGCGATCGTGATGACGGTGCGCGCGCTGGATCGCGCCATGCAGGCGGTCATGGAACAGCACCCGGTTGGGTAGGCCGGTCAGCATGTCGTGGCTGGCCTGATGGCGAACCATCGCCTCGATCCGCTCGCGTTCGGCAATCTCGCGGGTGAGCTGCTGATTGCGTTCGGCCAGCTCGGCCATGGTCTGCTGGAGTTCGGCGCGCACCGCATACAGCTCCAGGAACACGCGCACCTTCGACTGCAGGATCACGTCGTTGATCGGCTTGGCGATGTAATCCACGGCACCGGAGCGGTAGCCCTTGAGCCGGTTCAGATCATCGGCGTAGGCGGCGGTGACGAAGATGATCGGCGTCTCGCGCAGCTGCTCCGCCTCGGCCAGCAGGGCAGCCACTTCGAAACCGTCCATGTCCGGCATGTTGACGTCGAGCAGGATCAGCGCGAACTGATGATCCAGGCACAGTGCCAGCGCCTCGTTGCCGCTGCGTGCCTCGATGATCTGTGCGCCGCTGCGGGCAAGCAGGCGACGCATCGCGACCAGGTTGGCAGCTGTATCGTCGACGACCAGGATTTTCGGCAGCATCGTGTTCATGTCGGTGGCCGGGCAACTTGCTTCATGGCCAACCTTAACTGCTACCGATATCAGCCGGCGTGAACGGCAGCACCGTCCGGGCAAGCTCGATCGAGGCAGGCCGGTTGCCCCGTCGGTACAGCCGCCGGGTGGCGTCGAGCACGCTGAAGTCGGTCGCCGCCGGCGCGAAATCAAGACTCTCGCGCAGCCCAAGACACAGGTAACCGCCACGAACCAGGCTGTCATGGAACAGCGTCAGCGTGCGGTTCTGCAACGGCGCGGAAAAATAGATCAGTACGTTGCGGCACAGCACCAGGTGCGCCTCGCAGAACACCTTGTCCGCCACCAGGTTGTGGCTGGCGAAGGTGATGTGGCGACGCAGCCGCTGGTCGAGCTTGATGAAGTTGTAGCGCGCGCTGTAGTAGTCCGCCAGCGAACGGCTGCCGCCCGCTTCCAGATAATTGCGCGACCATGGCTGCGCATCCCGCGCCGGATAGATGCCTTCATGCGCGCGGCGCAAGGCGTCGGGATTGAAGTCGGTGGCGAAGATATGGCTGCGCTCGTACAAGCCGGCCTCGTCCAGCAGGATCGCCAGCGAATAGGCTTCCTGCCCGTGCGCGCAGCCGGCCTGCCAGATGGTGATCTGCGGGTACGAAGCCAGCATCGGCAACACCTGTTCGCGCAGCGCGCGAAACACCGGTGGGTCGCGAAACATTTCCGACACCGGCACCGACAACCCCTGTACCACCAGCGCCACGAAGTCCGCTTCGTGCAGCAGGCGCGTGGTCAGCCCGCTGATGCTGCCGCAGTGGTGATCGTGCACCAGCTGGCGCACGCGCCGGGTCAGCGAGGCCGGCGCGTACTGGCCGAAGTCGTGACCGTGACGGCGTTTCAACGCCTGCACGAACAGATCCAGTTCGAGCTGTTCCAGTTCACTGACTGCAGTCGACGCCGGCATCGTGCTCAGCGCTGCAGCCACACGCGCATCATCGACGCCAGCTTGTCGATGTCGATCGGCTTGGACAGGTAATCGCTGGCACCCATTTCCAGGCATTTCTCACGATCGCCGCGCATCGCCTTGGCGGTCAGCGCGATGATCGGCAGGCCGGCGAAATGCGGTTGCGTGCGGATCGCACGGATGGTTTCGTAGCCATCCATGCCCGGCATCATGATGTCCATCAGCACCAGCTCCGCGGTGTCGTCGTCGGCCAGCATCCTCAGCGCCTTGTGGCCATCCTGCGCCATGCTGACCTGCAGTCCCCAGCCGCGCAGTACCTTGGACAGCGCAAACAGGTTGCGCATGTCGTCGTCCACCAGCAGCACGCGACGGCCAGCCAGCTCGCCGGTCGCCGTCGATCCGGCAGCGATCCGGGGTGGTGCATGCTGGATGCTGTGCAGGAACAGGCTGACCTCGTCGAGCAGCCGTTCGGTGGAGCGCGCGCCCTTGACCACGATGGCATCGGTGTACTGGCGCAGCTTCAGGTTTTCCTCGCGGCTCAGATCACGGCCGGAATACACCACCACCGGCGGCACGCCACTGGCGGTCTCCGCCAGCTGCTCCAGCAATTCGAGCCCGGACATGCCGGGCAGGCCCAGATCCAGCACGATGCAGTCGTAATCGGTGTGGGCGATCTTCACCAGCGCGTCTTCCGCCGAACCGGCTTCGTCGATCTGCACGTTGTCGTTGCGCAGCATGATGTGCACGGCGGTGCGTGAGTCGGCATCGTCATCCACGATCAGCAGCTGCCGTTGCTGCCCGGCAGCGAAGTGCAGCAGGCGCTCGAGGGCGAGGCCGATTTCTTCGCGGCTGACCGGCTTGGTCAGAAAGCCCACCGCGCCGCGTTCCAGCCCGCGCCGGCTGCCATCGGTGACCGAGATGAAATGCACCGGGATCGCCCGGGTGGCGTCGTCGGCCTTGAGCTGGTCGAGTACGCTCCAGCCGTCCATCGCCGGCAGCGCGATGTCCAGCAGGATGCCGGTGGGACGGTGTGCACGCGCCAGCTGCAGCCCCGCTTCGCCATCGCCGGCGGCCAGCGCGCGATAGCCCTTGCGATGGATCATGTCGATCAGGATGCGCGCAAAGGCGGGATCATCCTCGATCACCAGGATCGTGGTCTGGCCCGGCAGCAGCGATGCGCGATCATCGTCGATCGGCTCCGGCAGCAGATACGGCGAGGCGGCCCGGCTGAGCTTGGTCGTGCTGGTGCGTGGCACGTCTTCTGCAACATCGGATATCGCAGGCGGGGTTTCCGGCAGCAATACGGTAAAGCAGCTGCCGCGGCCGCTCTCGCTGCGCAGCACGATGTCGCCACCGAGCAGCTGTGCCATGCGCCGCGAGATCGCCAGACCCAGCCCGGTGCCGCCGAACTGGCGGCTGGTGCCGGCATCCACCTGTTCGAAGGCGTTGAAGACGCGCTGTAGCTTGTCCGGCGGAATGCCGATACCGGTATCTGCCACCATCATCGCGATCAGTGGCTGGCCGAGCAGCGCTGCGGGAATGGCGACGTCATTGCCGGGGCGACCGATGCGCAGGTTCACCGTACCTGCGGCGGTGAACTTGAAGGCATTGCTGAGCAGGTTGTTGGCGATCTGCTCGAGCTTGCTGCCATCGGTGCGCAGGATTGCCGGCAGCTCGGAGTCGATGTCCAGCGTGAAGGCCAGGCGTTTTTCCTCGGCGACATGCGCAAACGTGCGCCGCAGCCGTTGTCCCAGTTCGGCCAGCGCGAGGTCGTCGATCAGCAGCTCCATCTTGCCGGCCTCGACCTTGGACAGGTCGAGGATGTCGTTGATCAGGTGCAGCAAACTGTTGCCGGCGTCGTGGATGATCCGCGCCGACTCGATCTGTTCGCCGTCGAGGTTGCCGGTGTCGTTGTCGGCCAAGCTGCGCGACAGGATCAGCAGGCTGTTCAGCGGGGTGCGCAGTTCATGCGACATGTTGGCCAGGAA
Source organism: Rhodanobacter sp. (assembly GCA_027307195.1). GTDB lineage: Bacteria > Pseudomonadota > Gammaproteobacteria > Xanthomonadales > Rhodanobacteraceae > Rhodanobacter. Next base: position 7,396 of record DAHUXL010000043.1, read on the forward strand.
CTCGGACTTGTACTGGCTGGCACGCGCCAGCTCGGCCGCCTTGTCGGCAGTCTCCTGCTGCAGTTCCTCCAGCACATACTTCTGCCGGTTCAGGCTGTCGGTCTTCTCGCGCAGTTCCTCGTTGGAGGCCTGCAGTTCCTCCGCCTGCACGCGCAATTCTTCCTCGGAAGCGATCAGCCGTGCTGACTGCTCCTCCAGCTCGGCCGTCTTCGTTTGCAGTGCCTCATTGTTGTCGCGCAGCACCTGCTTCTGCTGGCGCATCACCAGTTCGGATACACGCAGGTCGTCGGCCTGTTCCTGCGTCTGCAGCAGCAGGTCGTGCGTATTGATTGCGCGGTTGAGGTTTTCCAGGGTCAACGCCACGATCGGCAGCAGTTCGTCCAGCAGCAGCCGCTGCAACGTGGTGAGCGGCGTGAAGCCGGCCAGCTCCAGCACGCCGATCAGGGTGTCGCGGTAGAGCACCGGCAGAATCGCCACATGGCGCGGCAATGCCTCGCCGCTGCCGGAATCGATGTGCAGGTAATCCGCCGGCACGTCGTCGAGGATGATCGCCTTGCGCTCGATCGCGCACTGACCGACCAGTCCTTCGCCGGGCAGGTACTGATCCGCCGAACGATTGCTCAGGCGCAGGCCATAACTGCCCAGCAGGTCGAGGCGATGGCGCGCGTCGTCGAATAAATAGAACAGGCCCACACCGGCCTTGCACAGCGGCACCAGTTCGCTGGCCAGCCACTGCGCGAAATCCTTGTGCGTGGTGGCCTGCAGCAGCACGTGCGAGATGTCCGACACGCGGGACCGGATCCAGGTCTGTGCCTCGGTATCCAGCGATATCTGCTTGAACACCTGCAGCGCGCGGGCAATTTCACCGACCTCGTCGCGGCGATCGAGCCGGCGTATCTCGAAATCGTGATCGTGATTCGCCAGTCGCGTCATCAGGTCGGTAAGCCGACGCAACGGCCTGGTCACCAGTCGCGAGGTCAATCGGATCACCGCGATGCCGAGCAGGATGCCGAGCAGGATCGCGATCAGGTTGATCCAGCGGGTCGTGCTCAGGGTGCCATCGAGTTGCTGGTTGCGTGTCGTCAGCAGCTGATTCTCATCGGCGATCATCTGGTCGATGGCGGCATACAGATCCTCGCTGCGCACCGTGCGATGCTCCAGGTAGGTCGACTGGATGCGTTGCAGTTCCAGTGCCATCGCCGTGGCATCGGTGACCTTGCGGTGGGCGATCGGATCGATTGCATTGATCGTCATCTCGCGCTGCCACTGGGCCGTCATTTTTTCCAGCGAATCGATGCGCAGCTGCTGCAGCGGGTTGTCGGTGGTCATCCGACGCAGGAAGGCGATGCGCTCATGCAGGTTGCGGGTGCCACTGTCGAACATCGCCCGCTGGTCGGCACGCTGCGTCAGCATGTAGCCGCGTGCACCGATCTGACTGGACTGCAGCGCGTGCTGCACATGATCAAGTTCGAGCAGCACCTGATAGGTGTGCATCGCCCAGTGACGGTTGCTGTCCTGCTGGCGCAGCGAGTGCAGGGTGACCAGGCTGGTCAGCAGGAACAGACCCAGCAGCAGGCCGATCGCCAGCATCATCTTGCGCTGCAGCGGCTGATCGGCCAGCCATGAATTTCGTTTCAGTCGGGTAGTTTGCTGCATGCTGGTCACGGCGGTGCGGGAGGCGATCTGTCACGCGATCGCCGGATTGGCGATCGTGCTTTCAACAGGGTAGCCGGTGCCGTCGCCGAACCATAGTCGGCCGCGCGCCTTGGTTCAGCGGCGGAACCGCTCCAGCAACCGCTGCCACGGCCGGCACGGCACGATCGAGCCGCGTCGCAGCGCGACAATCAGCAGGCCGAGCGTGCACAGCGAGCACAGGCTCAGCGCAATCACCGACGCCTCGGCGCCGAACACGCCACCACTGAGCCAGTCCGGGCCGCTGCGGGTGGAGACCAGCCAGCCGTCGGCCTTGAGGCCCGAAACGGGAACACCGTAGATCGTGCCCTGGGCGAAGTTCCACGCCGCGTGCAGGCCCATGCAGATCGGCAGCGAGCGGGTCACGTGGTACAGCATGCCGAACAGCAAGCCCGCCTCGATCGCGATGGCGGCCGAACTCCACAGCGTGGCGCCGGGGTTGGCGATATGCGCCGCGCCGAAAAACAGCGCGGAGACAAACAACGCGACCCAGGTGCCGAGGCCTTCCTCGACAATGCGGAACAGGGCGCCGCGAGTGATGATCTCTTCGCCGATGCCCGCGCCCAGCCCCACCATCAGCAGAGCCGGCAGCCACTGCGCGTCCATGTTGGTGCCGGTGATGTGGTAGCTGCCCAGCAGGTAGAGCACGCCGATCACGGCGCTGAACAGCAGCAGGCCCGCGAGTGCGCCCTTGGCTCCGTCGGGCAGCAGTCGGCGTGGCGCCAGCTCGCTGATCGGGCGGCGCTCCACCAGTTTGACCAGCAGCAGGTAGGCGAGCAGCGCCGGGAATGCACGCATCAGGAGCTGCACCAAGGCATGGTCAAGAGCCGGCGCCTGCTTGCCTCCCCAGCCCAGTGCATGCACGAGTGCACCCACGGCGAAGCTGAAGGCGATGAACAGCGCGACGAAAATCACCAGGCGCGCCAACGGCGAAAACACCAGCCAGCGTTTCCAGCGCGGTGCGGCAGTGGGTGTGACGAAAGCAACGGACGCGTCATGCATGGTGCGGTGTTCCCCTGTGTAGTGGGGTGCACGCTAGCAGCCGTAGCTGGAGGCGCCTAGTGACGTCTGTCATGGCCGCCACTGGCTCCCGCGTCACACTTCGACGGAGGCCGCATGCTCACGCGTGTTGGCGAAGCGCACCTGCGGCCAGCGCTCCTGCGCCAGCTGCAGGTTGACCCGCGTCGGCGCGATGTAGACCAGTTCGCCGGCACCGTCGATGGCGAGGTTCATCGCATTCTTCTCGCGGAATTCGGCCATCTTTTTCTCATCGTCGCAGTGCACCCAGCGCGCGGTGGTCACCGTCACCGGTTCGAAGCTGGCATCGACGTTGTATTCGTCCTTCAACCGGTAGGCCACCACATCGAACTGCAGTACGCCGACGGCGCCCAGGATCAGGTCGTTGCTCATCAGCGGGCGGAAGAACTGGGTGGCGCCTTCCTCGGACAGCTGCGCCAGGCCCTTCTGCAGCGCCTTCATCTTAAGCGGATCGCGCAGTCGTGCACGGCGAAAGAGTTCGGGCGCGAAGTTCGGGATGCCGGTGAAGTTGATCAGTTCGCCTTCGGTGAAGGTGTCGCCGATCGTGATGGTGCCGTGGTTGTGCAGGCCGATCACGTCGCCCGGATACGCGGTCTCGACGATCTCGCGGTCGCTGGCCATGAAGGTCAGCGCGTTGGCGATGCGGATGTCCTTGCCGGTGCGCGTCTGCACCATCTTCATGCCCGCGGTATAGGTGCCCGAGCACACGCGCATGAATGCCACGCGGTCGCGATGCGCCGGATCCATGTTCGCCTGGATCTTGAACACGAAGCCCGAGAGTTTCTCTTCCTCGGGCTGCACCTCGCGGCTCAGCGTGCCGCGCGGGCGCGGCGATGGTGCGTGCTCGACGAAGAAGTCCAGCAGCAGCTGCACGCCGAAATTGTTCACCGCCGAGCCGAAGAACACGGGTGTCTGCTTGCCTGCAAGGTACTCATCCATCTCGAACGACGGGGCGGCACCCTGTACCAGTTCGAGCTCCTCGCGCAGCTCGCGCATTGCTTCCTCGCCGATCTTCTCGAGCAGGCCCGGAGCATCGAGTCCCTTGAAGATGGTCGAGTCCTGCCGGGTAAAGTTCTTGCCCGGCTCGAAGATGTGCACTTCATCGAGCACCAGGTGGTACACGCCCTTCAGCCGCTTGCCCATGCCGATCGGCCAGGTCACCGGCGCGCAGGCGATGCCCAGCACCGACTCCACCTCGTCCAGCAGCTCGATTGGCGAGCGGCCCTCGCGGTCGAGCTTGTTGATGAAGGTCATGATCGGCGTATCGCGCAGCCGGCAGACTTCCATCAGCTTGATCGTGCGCTCCTCCACGCCCTTGGCGCAGTCGATCACCATCAGCGCCGAATCCACCGCGGTCAGCACGCGGTAGGTGTCCTCGGAGAAGTCCGCATGGCCCGGCGTGTCGAGCAGGTTGACGATCTTGCCCTCGTAAGGGAACTGCATCACCGACGAAGTCACCGAGATGCCTCGCTCCTTCTCCAGAGCCATCCAGTCGGAGGTCGCATGCCGTGCCGCCTTGCGCCCCTTCACCGAGCCAGCCATCTGGATCGCGCCGCCGAACAGCAGCAGCTTTTCGGTCAGCGTGGTCTTGCCCGCGTCAGGATGGCTGACGATGGCGAAGGTGCGGCGGCGACGGGTTTCTTGGAGATGGGTGGACATGGGAGCAGGTCAGCTGGAGCGCGAACCCGCAATTGTAGCTTGGATCGGGCGAAACCCCGGGCGATCCATGTCCACCGATGCCGACTGCGGGCTTTCTTGCAGGCAAGGCGAAGCTTGCAAGTGGCTAGTGATGATGGTCCGCGTCGTCATCTAGACACGCTGCCAGCATCGATGAAAGCATCCCGGACATTCTCATCTCGGTCTCTCCTGTTTCGTGGTGGGGCACGGTGTGACAGTGCCATATCATCCGTCGGCTACCGGGCGGCCACCATGGCGATGCGCACAAAAGAAAGACCCGGAGATGGCTCTCCGGGTCTGGTGGTTTTCTATGGTTGGTTGCGGCCGATACCTACAGCTTGTAGTTCACTCCCAGCATCACCGTCCGCCCCCACGTGTCGTACTCCAACGGCCTTGCCACCTTGACATTGTTGGGCAGGCCGGCGACCTGCACGGTGGTATCGGGGGTGTTGGTGAGGTTGCTGACTTGCAGCAGGATCGACAAGCCACTCCAGCGGCCTTCGGAGAAGGCATAGCCGAGCTGCAGGTCGGTCTGCTTGTTGGCCAGTATCTTGGTGTAGCCGAGCTGATCGAACAGAGCGACGGCCTCACCGGTGAAGGACGAGCGGTAGCGCTCGGCCACGCGCGCGGACCAGCCGTATTTTTCGTAATACAGCGACAGGTTGGCGACCTTGCGCGACAGTCCCGGCAAGGTGGTGGGGCCGCCGGGGATCGACGAGATCGAGCTGGTCGGGATGTTGCTGTTGGTCAGCGAGAAGTTGGCCTGCACGCCGAATCCGTCCAGCGCCTGCGCGACCAGGCCGCCTTCCAGCGCGCCGGACAATTCGAGACCCTGCATCTTGCCGCCGGTGCCGTTCTCGGGGCGGCTGAATGAGCCGATGTTGCTGGTCGGCGTCAGCGTGGGGTTGTCGTTGATGTAGTGGGAGAAGTCATAGTCGAGCGTGGTCTGGGTGTAGACATAGTTGAGCAGGTTCTTGTTGAACACCGCCGCCGCCACGTAGCTGGATTTGCCGAAGTAGAACTCATACGACAGGTCGGCACCCACGGCGACATAAGGCTTGAGCTTCGGGTTGCCACCGCTGCCGGACCACAGCACCTGGCCGGCGCCGGGGCCGTCCTGCACCTGAGACACGCTGGCGGAGGTGGCGACTTTCTCGTCGTCGATGCGGCCGCGCGCCATTGTCTTGGCCAGGCCGAAGCGAAGGTATTGCTTGTCGCTGAGCTGCGCCACCAGGTTCAGGCTGGGCAGCACGTTGTTGTACTTGGCGCCGTCCGTGATGCTGCCGACCAGAGTGTCGCCATTGGTCTGCAGCGCCTGTGAGGACTGGTCGGTACGCACGAACTGCACACCGACGTTGCCGCGCAGCGGCACATTGCCCAGCGTCGTCTCGATGTTGAACTTGGCGTAGGCGAGTGGAACCTTCTCCTCCACCGTGTAGTTGCGGCTCCAGTCGCCCTGGCCGTTGCGCTGGGTCAGGTAGAACTGGCTGTGGAGCGCAGCCAATACGTCGTAGTTGAGGATGCCCGGGATACCGCCGTAGCTCAGCGAGGTTGGGCCATACAGGAAAGCCGGGTTGATCGGGGTGCTGAAATGGTTGTCATAGGTACCCGCGGTGGAGCCGTTGCCGTTGAGCCACGCAAAGTCCACGTCGGCCTGCTTGGTCTTGGTGCGGTCGGAGTAGTCCACGCCCAGGTTCATGCTGCTGAAGATCCAACCCAGCGGATGGCTCACTTCCAGCCGGACGGCCTTGATCGTGTCCTTTTGCCGGTCGAATTCCTGGCGACCGTTGTAGCCGTAGTTGTCAGGGTCGGTGAAGACGACCGTGGCGGGATCGGCCAGGTTCACGCCGGGCGTGAAGTGCGGATAGCCGTTGCCGAGCGGGGTGCTGAACTGCGCGCTGGTGAAGGCACCGCCGGCGAGGCCGCTGAACAGGTAGGCGTCGTGCAGCTTCTTCTTCGCGCTCGAATACGACAGATCCGCGGTGGCCGCCCAGCCGTTGCCGAAGTCGTACTGGTTGTTCCAGCCGGCCGAGAACAGCTTGTCGTGTTCCTTGGTGTATTCGTTCTGCAGGATCGGCGCGAGGCCGTTGATCGTGCCGGAAGTGACGATCGGGTAGGGCTGTGCGGGAGAGATGCCTGCGTTGGAGTAGGAGACGTTGTCGTAGGGACTACTCGACCACTGCACACCGTTGGTGAACTTCTTCTCGCCGAAGGTGGAGTAGTACAGGTCGAGCGTGGAGTGATAATGGTCACCCGGTGCCCACTCGAGCACTGTCATCAGGCCGTTGCGCCGCTGGTTCAGCGACTGTGCGCGCAGCTGCATGCCTTCCTGCGAGATCACGTTGTCGGGCAGGCCCGGCGTATGCGGTCCGCCCCAGTTCTGGTCGATGCCGGCGCTGCCGTTGTCGACGCTCCACCACCACGCCTGGTACTGCTTCTCCTGGATCGGCGAATCGAGCTGGGCGAAGCCCACGGCGAGGCCGAGGGTGTGGTCGAAGAACTGGTCGATGTACGAGATGCTGGCGCGATGCCCGGTGTCGCCGATGCCGGTGCCGGGGTTGAGCGTGCCGTTGCTGGTGTGCTCGCCGCGCAGGTTGACTGCGATGGCGCGGTTGGGCAAGTCCAGCGGCTTGATCGTGTGCAGGTCGACGGTGCCGGACAGACCTTGCCCGATCAGGCTGGCGTCGGGTGTCTTGTACACCGCCGCGCCGCTGATCAGTTCGGACGGGTACTGGTCGTATTCGACGCCGCGGTTCTCGCCGATCGTCGCCTGCTCGCGTCCGTTGAGGGTGGTGCCGGCAAAATCCGGCGACAGGCCGCGGATCGAGATGACGTTGGCGCGACCATCCAGGCGCTGGGTTGCCAGGCCGGGCAGGCGCGACAGGCTCTCGGCGATGCTGGCATCCGGCAGCTTGCCGATGTCCTCGGCCGAGATCGCCTCGATGATGCTGTCCGAATTCTGCTTGGCCTTGATTGAATTTTCGATGCTGCCGGCGATACCGGTGACGATGATGGCATCGAGGTTGCTCGCCGAATCCTCGGATTTCTTCTTGTTCTTGTCGACGGTCTTGGCGTTCTTCTTCACAGGTGCCGTCTTGCTGTCCGTCGGCGGGGGCGTCTGCGGCGGCGCTTCCTGGGCTGCGGCTGCACCGGCCAGCATCAGGCCGAGCAGGGCGGCAGCGCAGGCGGCGGCCAGCGGTCGGCGACGGGTATGAACAGACCGGGCAAGGAGCGACTGCGAAATGCGGCGAGAATTCATGGGATCCCCTGATCGAAATGGTGGGTGCCCCCCGGCACCCTGAGACAGGCAGCGTCAATGCTGCGAGCGTGCCCATGCTACTACTGCCTGCCAGGGCAATCGCGATTTCTTCGGCCATGCAGCGATGACGGTGTTCGCCGCGATCCTGTGCGTTGCAGCACGCAAAAAGCCGGTGACCTTTAGTCGCTGCCGGCACCGTGCGTTGGGCCGTGGGGAATCGATGGGCTGGATGGCTGCGTTTTGCGCAGGCCGAGATACGCCTTGATCGCCACGATCGACAGCGGCACCGCGCCGAAGATCATGAAGACCAGATCGCCTGGCACGCGCAGCCATTCGATCAGGCGCGCGCTGCCGGTCCGGTGCAGGCGAGGCTGCGGGCGTGCCAGTAGCCGTGCTGCACCACATCCCACACCTGCAGCACGCCACCGGGAAACAGGCTGAGGGCCACCATCATCAGCAAGCCGAGGTTGGTACCCCAGAAACTCACCTTGATGTACTTCTCGATGCCCGGCCAGTGTGCATCGTGGCTGGTCTGGCGCAGCACGAACACCATCAGCGCGATCGCCAGCATGCCGAATACACCCATCATCGCGGCATGGCCGTGGTTGGGTGTGAGGATGGTGCCGACTTCGTAGTAGCTGATGATCGGCAGGTTGATCAGGAAGCCGAAGACGCCGGCACCAAGGAAATTCCAGAAGCCCACTGCTTCGGTTGCGCGGCTTTGGCCAGGATCATTCCCCTGAGTTGGGTTGGAAGTATCGTGGCGTGCCTGGTTACCCGCCTGGCGATGCCGCAACTTGGCGAAGCTGCGCTTCGCGACGTGGCGACTGAGTGCAGAGTCCCACGTATCGCGTCTGCACCGGGCTATTGCCGCCGGCAGCAATAAGAATGCCTGAGGATGGGGACTCACGACCCGTGTGGATTCCCGGGCGTGCGAGAACAAGAGCCGCGCATGCCGGAACGACGACATGGCCTCAGCGAAGCGCTACAGAATCGCCACCGAAAATCCGGCAAGAAACATCATGGTTGGTCGCCAGATGGCGATGGCCGCGCCGAGTGAAAATGATCGAGGTCGCCCACCATTCCCGTTTGTCGCGGGATGCGTGTGCCGCCATCGGCACGGTCACGCCGTGCCCGGGGCCATGTTTCCCATCGTGTCTGGACGTGTCGCCGTGTCGGCACAGCTGGCGCTTTGGCCCGCATGGAGTTTTTCATCGCATCCGGATTCCGCACGCTCTGGTGCGGGATCCGGGTCGACACGTACCTGACCATCCCTTGGTAGAAATGGAGCTTTTATGCGAATTGAATCGGTAAAACGGACTTTGTTGGTACTTGGCCTGAGCTCCGTGCTGGTGCTGAGCGGCTGTGCGGAGATGGCCGTGGGCGGCGGCAAGAATCCGGTTGGCGGATCGGCGGGCGGTGCCAACAGCGCCAATGCCAACAAGACACTGGAGCACTGCGACCACTCGCTCGGTACGTTGGCCGTCGAAGAGCATACAAGCGAGCCCTGGTATGGAATCCTCACCAATCAATATCACCTGCCGGCAACCACGCCACTCATTCGACTGATGATCCAGCAGAGCAATTGCTTTGTGGTGGTTGACCGCGGCAGTGCGATGGGCTCGATGATGCAGGAACGCGATCTTGCCGCTTCCGGCGAGATGCGCAGCAGCAGCCATCTTGGCAAGGGCCAGCTGGTTGCCGCCGATTACGTGGTCACTCCCAACATCCAGTTCTCGCAGGACACCGGTGGCGGTGGCGCTGCGGCACTTGGCGGCCTGGCTGGCGGGTATGGTGCCTTGATCGGAGCCGTGGTGGGTTCGATGAAGACCAGCGAGGCATCCACCACGCTGATGCTTACCGATACCCGTTCGGGCGTGCAGGTAGCCATTTCGCAGGGCAGCGCGAAGAACGTTGATCTCGGCTTTGGCGCAGCCCTCGGCAGCGGTGGTACCGCCGGCGCAGCAGGTGCCTACAGCAAGACGCCACAAGGCAAGGTCATCGCCGCGGCGTTCCTGGATTCCTACAACCAGATGGTGCAGGCCGTGCGCGCGTACGCGCCGCAGCACGTAGCGGATGGCCTGGGTACAGGCGGAGCGCTCGCGGTGGATGGTGCAGCCGCATCTTCCGGAAATTTCTCGGTGGCGGATGCACAGCGCAAGCTGGCAGCGCTCGGGCTGTACAACAGCAAGGTTGATGGTGTCTCCGGGCCGGGCACTTCGGCAGCTATCAGCAAGTTCCAGAAGATCCGCGGGCTGGATGCAACCGGTCAGCTGGACGCCAGGACCGTCGATGCCTTGCGCGAATAGTTCGACGCAACCGGATCGGGTCAACAGATAAAGGAACGGCGCCGTAGTGACACGGCGCCGTTCTGTTTAACCCAGGTAGTTGAAGATCCCGATGCGGGTGGAGGCTTACTTCGCCTCCTTCTCCATCAATTTCTCGACCATGCTGGCCGGCACTTCTTCGTAGTGATCGAAGATCATGGTGAAGTTGCCGCGACCGCTGGTGGCCGAGCGCAGGAAGTTGATGTAGCCGAACATTTCGGCCAGCGGCACGAAGCCCTGCACGAAGGCATTGGCACCCTTCTGGCCCTGCTCGGTGATCGAGCCGCGACGACGATTCATGTCGCCGATGACGTCGCCCAGGTAGGTCGCCTCGGTGACCACTTCAAGCTTCATCACCGGCTCGAGCAGCTTGGGCTTGGACATCTTCTGCGCTTCGCGGAAGCAGGCACGGGTGGCGATTTCGAAGGCCAGCGCCGAGGAGTCGACGTCGTGGTACTTGCCGTCGATCAGGCGTGCCTTGAAATCCAGCACCTGGTAGCCGGCGACTTGGCCCTGGCGGGACTCCTTGGTGATGGCCTGCTCTACTGCCGGGATGAACTCGCGCGGCACGCGACCACCGACCACCTCGTCGGAGAACACCACGCCGGTGCCCGGCTCGCCCGGCTCGAAGATGATCTTCACTTCGGCGAACTGACCCGTGCCGCCGGTCTGCTTCTTGTGCGTGTAGGTATGCTCGACGGTCTGGCCGAAGGCTTCGCGGAAGCTGACCTTGGGCTTGCCCATGTTCGCCTCCACACCGAGCTCGGTGCGCATGCGGTCGATGGTGATTTCAAGGTGCAGCTCGCCCATGCCCTTGAGCACGGTCTGGCCGGTTTCCTGGTCCACTTCCATGCGCAGCGACGGATCGGCCTTGACCATCTTGTAGAGCGCGGTCGACATCTTGTCGACGTCGCCGCGGGTCTTCGGTTCGACCGACACGCTGATCACCGGATCGGGGAAGCGCATGCGCTCGAGCAACGCCGGGTGCGCCGGATCGGACAGCGAATCGCCGGTCTCGGTGTCCTTCATCGAGACGAACGCGCAGATGTCACCGGCGCGCACCTCGTCGATTTCCTTGGTGGCATTGGCCTGCACTTCGACGATGCGGCCCACGCGTTCCTTCTTGCCGCGGGTGACGTTCATCAGCGTGTCGCCCTTCTTGATCACGCCGGAATAGATGCGGCAGAAGGTCAGCGTGCCGAACTGGTCGTTGATGACCTTGAACGCCAGCGCGCGCGCTGGTGCATCGTCGCGCACTTCCTGCTCGCCGATGACATTGCCGTCCTCGTCGACGATCGAGATGCCGCCGTTCTCGCCCGGGTACGGCATGTAGTCGACCACGGCGTCGAGCAGCTGCTGCACGCCCTTGTTCTTGTACGACGAGCCGCAGAACACCGGTACCAGCTTGCCGGTGACGCAGCCCTTGCGGATGCATTCCTTCAGCTTCGCCGGATCGTGCTCGCCGGTCTCGATAAGGTGGCTGAACGCGTCGTCGTCCATCGCCAGCGCGGTTTCCAGCATTTCCTCGCGCAGCTTCGGCAACTGGTCGATCCAGTCGTTATCGACGGTGGAGCCGAACTTCAGGCGTGCCCGCGCTTCCTCGAACGACACGGTCTCCCATGTGCTGTCCTTGTCGTCCGAGGCCCAGATGTAGGCCACGTTGGCGACCAGATCGGCCATCCCGCAGAACTCGTCACTGCTGCCCAGCGGAATCTGGCACAGCAGGGCCGGTGCGTTCAGGCGCTCGCGGATGCCCTTCACGCAATGCGCGAAGCTGGCGCCGATGCGGTCCATCTTGTTGACGTAGCACACGCGCGGCACGTTGTACTGGTCGGCCAGGCGCCAGTTGGTTTCGGTCTGCGGCTCCACGCCGGCGACGCCGTCGAACACCACCACGGCGCCGTCGAGCACGCGCAGCGAACGGTTCACCTCGATGGTGAAGTCCACGTGTCCCGGGGTGTCGATCACGTTGATCTGGTGACCTTTCCATTCGGCCGTGACGGCCGCCGACTGGATGGTGATGCCGCGCTTGCGCTCCTGCTCCATGTAGTCGGTGGTGGTCGAGCCCTTGCCGTCCTTGGTGTCATGCACGTCGACGATCTGGTGCTTCTTGCCGGTGTAGTACAGCACACGCTCGGTGGTGGTGGTCTTGCCTGCATCGATATGGGCGATGATGCCGATGTTGCGATACAGCGAGATGGGTTTCTGTCGGGCCACGGTCTGGATTCCGGAAAGGGTTGCGTCAGGACAAACGTGAGGAGGACAGCAGATGCCATCCTCCGGGGAGGTTTTCAAGATGCCTGCGAGCCTGGGGCCGGGTTTGCGCTGGCCTGGCAGGTCGTTTGCGGGTGCATGAGACCGCCCATCGTAACCGGCTGGCGGCCGGTCTGCCGAGATTGGTTCAGTCGGCGGCTGGCGGCGGTCGTTGGGCGTGTGCCTTTTCGGCCGTCTCAGGCGGCACGCAGGGCAGTCAGCGCCGCGGCCAGCTGCCGCGTGTCGTATGGTTTCTGCAGGACTTTCTCGTTGCGCCAGACTTCGGGCAGATCCTGGTCGTCGTAGCCGGAGGAAAATACAAACGGTATGCCGCGGCGACGCAGCACCAGGGCCGCGGGAAAGCTCTGTTCCCCGGCCAGATTGATATCGAGGATCGCCAGGTCGATCGAGGCGGACTCGGCGAGCTCCAGGCAACGGCTCAGACGCGCGGCCTTGATCACGTTGTAGCCCGAGGCATTGAGACGATCTTCCAGCATCATCGCCAGCATCATCTCGTCTTCGGCGAGCAGGATGCAGGGCAGGCAGTTATCAGTGGTCATCAGCGAACTACCTCAAGTGGTACATCGATGGTGCAGGTGACGCCGCCGGGGGGAAATGCCAGCCTCACCTCGCCATCCAGTTCATACGGCACGCCTTCATTGATCAGACGGGTGCCAAAGCCGCGTCGGGTAGGCGGCACCACCGCGGGGCCGCCGGTTTCCGTCCATTGCAGTTGCAGCCACGGACGTTGATCCTCCGTGCGTGTCGTCCAGGTGACGGAGACCCGACCTTCGGGCACCGACAGCGAGCCGTACTTGCCGGCATTGGTGGCCAGTTCGTGCACGGCCATGCTCAGCGCCAGCGCATGTTTCGGCGACAGGTTGAGTTCCTCGCCCTGCAGGCATACCCGCGCGTCATTCGTGCGCGCATCGTCATGCCGATAAGGTGCCAGCTCGTTGTTGATGATGCCGGTAAGCGGCGCGCCCAGCCATGCATCCCGCGCCAGCAGGTTGTGCGTCTGCGACAGCGCCAGCAGCCGCGACAGGAAGCTTTCCCTGAAGCTCGGCAAGTCCGACGCATTGGCGATGGTCTGGTGTGCGATTGCCTGCACCGTGGCGAGCGTATTTTTCACCCGGTGGTTGAGTTCGGCCATCATCATTTCGGTGTGCCGTTCCGCGCGCGCACGCTCGGTGACGTCGCGTGCGATCAGCTTGCCGGCGAACATCGTGCCATCGTGGTCGCACACCGGCGAGTAGCTGATTGCCAGCGGTACCGAGGTGCCATCTGGTCGCACCCAAGTCATGTCGAACTCGGCCAGTCGCAGCGGCCGCTCGTGACTGACGAAAAACGCCCTGGTCTCCTCGGAGGATTCGGATGGCAGCAGCATGCTCAAGGGTTGGCCGACCGCCTGCGCGGCCGACAGGCCGAAGATGCGCTCGGCACTGGCGTTCCAGCTGCTGATCCGCTCGTCCAGCGAAAAACCGAAGATCGCATCGCGCGAGGAGTTCACGATCGCCGCCAGACGGGCGTGCTCGCTGTTCAGTTGCTGGCTCTCGGTGATGTCGACGAAGGTCAGCACCACGCCGTCGACGATATTGTCGAACGTCACGTAAGGACGCATGCGCAGCAAGAAGGTTGGCGCATCACCGCTGCCACGCAAGGTACGTTCGATCACCGTCAGCTCGTGCAGCACCTGCGCCACGTCGCTCTTCAGTTCCGGGTAGTTGATGCGCGGCGAGATCTCGGTAATCGGCCGGCCCTTGTCGCCATCGCGCAGGTGGAACACCTCGGTCATCATCGGTGTGTAGCTGCGGATGTGCAGCTCGCGGTCGAGGAAGATCGTCGCGATTTGCGTGCTGTCGAGCAGGTTGCGGATGTCGTTGTTGAGCCGGTTCAGCGCCTCGTTCTTGCTGTTGAGCTCGAGGTTGACGGTCTGCAGTTCCTCGTTGATCGACTGCATTTCCTCGGTCGAGGTTTCCAACTCCTCGTTGGCGGATTGCAGCTCCTCGTTGACCGACTGGTATTCCTCGTTCGCCGATTTCAGTTCCTCGCTGGCCGTTTCGTGCAGTTCGACCGCGTTATGCAGTTGCACGCGGGTGCCGCGCAATTCGTCCTCCAGCGCGTGGATGCGCGCGAGCTCGCTGCCAGGCGTACCGTCGGTGGTTGGCGCGGTCGAGTGCGACGCGGGTTCGAGCTCATGGAAGGCGACTACACACATCTCGACCTTGCGATCGTCGCGGAGCTCATCCTGACCCAGCGGCTCCACGATCAGCCGCAACGATCGCTCCTGGCCGTTGAGCAGCAGGGTCAGTCCATCGCGGATCACCTGCTTGCCGCTGGCAAAGGACTGCAGCGCGGCCGCACGCACGGCGCCGCGCAGCGGCTTGTCGAGCAGCTGGAACAGGTTGAGGCTGGCCGCGCCGGTCGAGGGCGCCAGGTAACGTCCGGTGTCGCCGCCGAAGCGCAGCACGTCGTGGCTGCTGTTGATCACCACGTAGGCCGGCGACCATGGCTCCAGCGCCTGGCGCGCCTGCTGATAAATCGGGTCTTCCACATGTCGCGGCGCGGCGTGCTCGGTGCTGCCGGAGGGGCGCGGATGCACGCTGACGAAATCCCGCGGGCGTGTATGCGCGTCGTCGCGGCGCACGTACAACCGCTGCTTCTTGTCCAGCTCGGTGAACAGGCGCGCTTTCCGCGCCAGGCGTTCCGACGGGCCCAGCAGCAGGAAGCCGCCGGGTCGCAACGCATAGTGGAACGACTGCACCAGCCGTTCCTGCAGATCGTTGTTGAGATAGATCAGCAGATTGCGGCAGGAGACGAGATCCATCCGCGAGAACGGCGGATCCATGATCACGCTGTGCGTCGAGAAGATGCACATCTCGCGGATCTGCTTGACCACGCAGTAGTAGTCATCGCGATCCTTGCTGAACCAGCGCTCCATGCGCTCGGGCGAAATACCGTTCAACGGAGCCCGGTAGCGTCCGGCGCGGGCGCGGCCGATCGCCTGATCGTCGATGTCGGTGGCGAAGATCTTCACTTTCAGGCCGCGCTGAGAACCCATCGCCTCGCGCAGCAGAATCGCGATGGAATAGGCCTCCTCGCCGGTGGCACAGCCCGGCACCCAGACCCGCAACACATCGTCGCTGGTCCTGTCGGCCAGCAGCGACGGGATTGCGATGGTGCGTAGCGCCTCGAACGCGACCGGGTCGCGGAAGAACTCGGTCACCCCGATGAGGAACTCGCGGAACAGCAGCTCGTGCTCGTTCGGATGCTCGCGCAGGTGCTCGATGTAGTCCGCGACGGTCTCGGCCTGCACCACCAGCATGCGCCGCTGGATCCGCCGCATCAGGGTCTTTTCCTTGTACTGGCCGAAGTCGTGGCCAACCTCGGCGTGCAGCAGTTCGCAGATGGTCTTCAGGTGCGCCACCACGTCGCCACGCACGCCATCGGAGCCCTTCATCCGCTGCGCGGCGTGCATCTGCTTCTGATAGGCGAGCAGCCGCGCCGGCATGTCGGCTACCGGCATGACGGCATCGACCAGTCCGGTGGCTACCGCGCTGGCCGGCATCCCGGTCATCGCCTCGTGGTCGAAACCGGATTGCGCCAGCGCCAGTCCGCCGTGATCCTTCACCGCGCGCAGTCCCTGCGCCCCATCGCTGCCGGTGCCGGACAGCACCACGCACACCGCGCAGTCACCCTGGTCCTCGGCCAGCGAGGTGAAGAACGTATTGATCGGCCAGCGATGCTCGCGCGGCGGCGCCGGCTTGCATACCTGCAGCACGCCGCCGGCAATGGTCAGCGTGGCATTCGGCGGGATCACGTAGACATGCCGCGCTTCGACGCGCATGCCGTGTGTTGCTTCGAGCACCGGCATGGTGGTGCTGCGACCGATCAGTTCCGCCAGCAGGCTGTTGTGATCGGGCGCCAGGTGCTGCACCAACACGAATGCCAGTTCGCCATCGGCCGGCATGTGCGTGAAGAACGTCTTGAACGCTTCCAGTCCACCCGCCGAGGCGCCGATGCCGACGATCATGGCGCTGGTCGGTGGCAGTTTGCGGGTTTTCGCCGATGAGCTGCCCTTGCGGGCGGCCGCGGCGAGAGTAGGTGCAGGCTTCAGATACGACGACATGCGATGCAGCCTGAAATCCAAGGCGACGCCTAGATGAGGCTGCAGCATAGCGCGCATGCTATCTAACTCGGGTGATTGCAGCGCGCGGACGTGTCAGATCAGCAGATCTTCGTGGAACGCACCGAATGGCTCGCTCGGATGCGCGATCTGGATCTCCAGGATCCACACCCCGCTGGAAGGCGGTGCCTCCAGGTCGCCGAGGTCGCCACCTTTGTGCACCGCGTGCGGAAAGTCGCTGACCCGGTGACCCTTGATCGCGTGGTTGAATCGCCAGCCCATCGCCGCGGCACGCTCGCCGGCAAATGCATACAGCGCCTGGCCACTCAGCCCCAGCGTGCGCCACGCGTCGGCCACTTCGCCGAACAGCGCGCGTGCCGCGTCCGCGCACGCCTGCCGTAGCGGCGCATGGCCGACCACGAAGGTATCGCCCACATCGCCCTCATGCCCGTCGAACACCAGCCCGAGGTCGATGAAGTAGCTGTCGTTCTCGCCCAGCCGCACGTTCGGATCGGAGCGTTGCCGATACGTCTTGGTCGTGTTTGCGCCGATGCGGATGATTGCTGGATGCCACAGCCGCTCGAAGCCCAGCTCACGGAACACCTCGGCCGCTTCGATCTTCGCCTCGTCCTCGCTGATGCCCGGATACATGCGCGCGCGGATGCCGTGCAGTGCGGCCCAGGTTCTTTCGCGGGCATGTTGCATCAAAGCGGGATCGAAGCGTGTTCCGACAGCTTCGCGAGTGGGAGTCGCCATGAGTGTCTGCCAGATCAGGCCAGGTGGACGAGCACCAGTGCGATCGCCGCCGGCAACGCCTGTATCCACAGGATCTTCCGGCTTGCGGTCAGCCCGCCGAAGATGCCGGCGACCAGCACACAGGCGAGGAAGAACACCTTTACGTAGAAGCCGGCGGTGCCGCCGAGACAGAGGCCCCAGACCAGCCCGGCGGCAAGAAAGCCGTTGTAGAGCCCCTGGTTGGCGGCGAGTGCCTTCGACTGCTCGGCGAATTCCGCGGTGGTGCCGAACGCGCGGCGACCGGACGGTTTGGTCCACAGGAACATTTCCAGGATCAGGAACCACAGGTGCAGCAACGCGATGATGGCGACCACGACGTTCGCGGCGATGGACATGGCAACTCCCCTTGGATGGCGGCTGGCGGCGCCTCGCCTGCAGGAGTGTCGCAGCCGCTTGGGCTGATCGCAAACGCGAAACGACGACCGCCTCGGCATCGGCGCTGAGGGCTTGCAGCCCGCGTGGGCCGACTCAGCCGGGCAGCGCGGGCGCAGTGGTCAGTACGGCAACGACATTGACTTCGGGCTTGCCGAGCCGGCGCAGCAAACGATAGTGCGAGGCGATGCCGGCGCCGAACGTGCGGTGCTCGCGATAGGTCACGCCGTACTCGCGGCAGGCGTCTTCCACCACACGGGCGACGAGCGGGTAGTGCACATGCGAGATGCGCGGAAACAGGTGGTGCTCGACCTGGAAATTCAGCCCGCCGATCAGCCAGCTCAGCACGCGGTTGCCGCGGGCAAAATCCACCGTGGTTTCCAGTTGATGGATGGCCCAGGGTGTATCCATCTGCAAGCCGCTTTCGTCCGGCACCGGGAACCCCGCTTCTTCCACCACGTGCGCCATCTGGAACACCAGCGCCAGCAGGATGCCGGCGACCGCCGAGACAAGGCCGTAGAACAACAGCACGGTGCCGACCGGATGGAAGATCAGCGGCAGGCCGAACGCGAGGGTGAAGAACACCAGCTTGCCGATCACGAAGCCGGCCAGATCCCAGCCTTTCGGCCGGGTGAACGGACGCTCGCCGACGGTGCCGGTGATCATGTCGCGGAAGTCGCCGAACAGGTGCCAGCGGATTGCGGTGACGCCGTACAGCGGCCACAGATAGAGGTGCTGCCAGCGGTGCCACGGTCGGCGCGGCTGCTGCGGCGACAGCCGGCCCAGCACGCCGAGGTCGATGTCGCTGTCGTGGCCGGCCACGTTGACCCAGGTGTGGTGGAAGCGTGCGTGTTTCCACTGCCAGATGTACGAGCTGCCGCCGACCAGATCCAGCGCCAGCGCCATCAGCCGGTTGATCCAGCG
>DAHUXL010000052.1 GCA_027307195.1 Rhodanobacter sp.
TGGGGAAAATCGACATCGTGGTGAACAATGCCGGCGCCTCGCGCACCGGCGCGTTCGAGACGATCACCGATGCGGTGTGGCAGGAAGACGTCGACCTGAAGCTCTACGCCGCCATCCGCCTGACGCGCCTGGCCTGGCCGCAGATGCGCGAGCGGCGCTGGGGGCGCGTGATCAACGTGCTGAACACGGGAGCGAAAGCGCCGCGTGGCGGCGGTGCGCCGACGATGGTGACGCGGGCGGCGGGCATGGCGCTGACGAAGGTGCTGGCAGGCGAGGGCGCGCCGCACGGGATTCTCGTCAACGCGCTGCTGGTCGGCGTCATCGTCAGCGACCAGATCGTGCGCCGGCATCGCGAGCAGGGCGCCAACCAGCCGCTCGAGGAGTTCATTGCCAAGGCCGGCGTCGGCGTGCCGCTCGGGCGCATGGGGCGCGCGGAGGAATTCGCGAACATCGCCTGCTTCCTGGCGTCGGATGCCGCTTCCTACATCACCGGCACGGCGATCAATGTGGACGGCGGCGCGAGCCCGGTGGTTTAGCAGGCTGCTGAAAAACCCCTTGCCGCGACGCGAGTGGTTGGGATTCGATGGGCTATCGGATCGAAGGTTGATTGCGCATGCGTGGCGAGGATCGTCGGCGAGATTGTCTGTTCAGCTATGTCAGGACAGAGGATCGTATCCCAAGGAGCCACCCTCTTCGGGTGATCCGTTCGGTTGCGAACGAGGCTTTGCGCTCCCTCAGCGGTCAGTTCGATGAACTGTATGCGGCGGAAGGCCGCCCCTCGATCCCGCCCGAGCAATTGCTGCGGGCGCTGCTGCTGCAAGCCTTCTACACGATCCGCTCGGAGCGGCAGTTGATGGAGCAGTTGAACTACAATCTGCTGTTCCGCTGGTTTGTCGGTCTGTCGGTGGACGATCCGGTATGGGTGCCGACGGTATTCAGCAAGAACCGGGAGCGCCTGCTGTCCGGCGACATCGCCGCCGCCTTCATGGCTGCCGTGCTGAACCTGCAGCGGGTCAAGACGCTGTTGTCCGATGAGCATTTCTCCGTCGACGGCACGCTGATCCAGGCGTGGGCCAGCATGAAGAGCTTCCGCCGCAAGGACGGCATGGACGAGCCACCCGGCCCTGGGCGCAACAGCGAACGGAACTTCCGCACGGAGAAGCGCTCGAACGAGACGCATGCCTCGACCAGCGATCCTGATGCGCGGCTGGCCAGGAAGTCGAACGGGCAGGAGGCGAAGCTGGCATTCACGGGGCATCTGCTGATGGAAAACCGCTTTGGCCTTGTGACCGATGCACGGGTGACGCAGGCAACGGGGACGGCAGAGCCCGAGGCGGCACTGGCGATGCTGGAGGACCTGCCGGGCAGTTCGCGCAAGACAGTCGGAGCGGACAAGAACTACGACACGGCGAAGTTTGTTGCCGCCGCTCGCGATATGACCATCACGCCGCATGTGGCGCAGAACATCAATGGCCATCGCGGTTCCAACATCGATGGCCGCACGACGCGCCACCCCGGCTACGAGATCAGCCAGGTCATCCGCAAGCGGATCGAGGAGGCGAACGGCTGGATCAAGACGGTGGGTGGCATGACGCAGACCAAATTCCGCGGCCTCGCGCGCGTGAACTGGATGTTTCAGTTCAAGGCCACAGCTTACAATCTTGTTCGGCTGCCGGGACTGCTATCGACAGGATGAGTCTGTCCGCAAGATGCCGCAAGGTTGCATCAGCGGCTTTGCAACTCCGCAAAATGGGCTGAAAATGACCGTGGACATCGAAAGCTGCCGACAAACACTCAGAAAACACGCGTTCGACCCAGCTTTTTCAGCAGCCTGCTAGAGCATGATCCACGCTGGTAGAAGCGCGGACCATGCTCTAGGTCCTGTGGACTCTAGGGATTCCGACACGGGGTGAAGTTGTGATTCAAAGCTGTCTCTTGGAGAGGAGGCGGCTTTGGGAGTGGTTGGGCGGCTGGTGCTGAGCGATGCAGCTTGGAAGCTGATCGCACCGCACATCATTGGCGACGCACGCAGTCGAGGAACCTC
>DAHUXL010000077.1 GCA_027307195.1 Rhodanobacter sp.
GGCCGGATCCCAGTGCCAGCGCAACCGGCCATCGGCGCCTTCGCGCAGCAAGGGGCGCAATTGCTCCTCGCTCTTGCGCTCGCGCCGCTGCGGCAGGTAGCCGGCGATCTGCTCGGCCGCCTCGGCGTAATTGGCGAAGCCGTCCGGATGCGCCTGCATGAAGGCGAGGATGCGTTCCACCCCGGCAGTTTCCCAGCGCGGCGTGATGTCGACCAGCACCAGCGCGCGGAACGGCGTCGGTCGCACATCGCCGGCCAGCACGATGCCGAGCAGACCACCCATCGAGGCACCGACCAGGATCGGCGGCTGCGGCTGCGCCGTGGCCAGTCGCAGCAGGTCATCGGCGAACTGGTCCATGTGGTAATCACCGTTGCCCACGCGACCGCTTTCGCCATGGCCGCGGGCATCGAACGTCACGCAACGGCAGCCGGCCTCGGCCAGCGCCGCAGCCGCGCCGTTCCAGGCGCCACGGGTCTGGCCGAATCCATGCGCGAACAGCAGCGTCGGCCGGCCGGCCGGATTGCGCGTCTCTACCGCCAGATCCAGATCGGCAACGGGGAAACGACTGACGGCATGAAAGCATGAAATATCAAAAACCATACGGAAGAGTATGGATTGCCTCGGCAAGCGCCGTCAACCGTCACGTCGGTGCTCCCCATGCAAGCTGCAAAGCCCGCGCATTCGGCCAGATTGGCCGCACCACATTACAAACACACAGGGTGTCGCTACCATACGCACATGAATGTCAGTAGCAAGCCAGAACGCACCCGCCTGTCTGCCGAGGATTGGGAACTCGCCGCCCTGCACCTGATCGCCGAACAGGGCGTCGGCGCACTGGCCGTGGAGGCCCTGGCTCGCCAGCTGGGCGTGACCAAGGGCAGTTTCTACTGGCATTTCCGTACCCGCGAAGCCTTGCTGAACGCCGCGCTGGAGCGCTGGGAGCAATACGGCGAGCGCGAGGTGCTCGGCCAGATCGAACAGATCACCGATCCGCGCAAGCGCCTGCCCGAACTGTTCCGCCGCGTCGCGCACGAACTGCAGCCGCATCGCGTATATGCCGCACTGCTGAAGGCGCTCGATCATCCGCAAGTGGTGCCGGTGATGGCACGCGTGTCGCAGCGGCGGATGGAGTTCCTGACCACCGCGTATCGCGAAGCCGGCTTGCCGGCGCAAGAGGCACTGAATCGCGCGCGGCTGACCTATGCCGCCTATGTCGGTTTCCTGCAGTTGAACTTCACGCTGGGCCTGCCACGGATCAACCACGAGGAATTCGACGCCTACGTGGAGCACATGATCGCGACCCTGATTCCGGCCTGATCCACCTCAAAAATCTCCCCGTACGGCGCCATCTGGCGCCGTTTTTGTTGCACGAAACCTTGCAATACCAGTACACGCAAACTACCGTTCCGGTTCAATTTTTCTGCAGACCTTAGGGGACACGATGGCCAGCAAGCTGGAAGCGCTCAAGGATTGGGTAAATGAGGTGGCGGCGCTGACGCGCCCGGCCCAGGTTCACTGGTGCGATGGCTCGGATGCCGAATACCAAACCCTGGTGCAGCAAATGCTGGCCGACGGCACCCTGATCGAACTGAACAAGCAGACCCATCCGGGTTGTTATCTGCACCGCTCCCATTCTTCCGACGTGGCGCGTGTCGAGCACCTGACCTTCGTCTGCCATCCCGATGAGCAGGATACCGGCCCAAATAATCACTGGACGAATCCGGCCGAGGCACACGCGAAGATCGATGCGCTGTTCGACGGCTGCATGGAAGGCCGCACGATGTACGTGATCCCATACTGCATGGGCCCGATCGATTCGCCGTTGGCGCGCTGCGGCGTCGAAATCACCGACAGCCCGTACGTCGTCGCGAACATGAAGATCATGACCCGTATGGGCACCGCGGCACAGGCGCGGATCGAGCGCGAGGGCACGTTCGTCAAGGGCCTGCACTCCACCGGCGAGCTCGATCCCGAACGCCGCTTCATCATGCATTTCCCGGCCGAACTGTCGATCAAGTCCTACGGCTCCGGCTACGGCGGCAACGCATTGCTGGGCAAGAAGTGCCATGCACTGCGCATCGCCAGCCACCAGGCCCACAGCGAAGGCTGGCTGGCCGAGCACATGTTGATCGTCGGCATCGAGAACCCGCAAGGCGAAACGCATTACGTCGCCGCCGCGTTCCCTTCCGCCTGCGGCAAGACCAACCTGTCGATGCTGATTCCACCGGAAGGCTATCTGCGCGATGGCTGGAAGGTGTGGACGGTGGGCGACGACATCTGCTGGATGCGTCCCGGTGCGGATGGCCGCCTGTATGCAATCAATCCGGAAGCCGGTTTCTTCGGCGTGGCACCGGGCACCAGCGACAGCACCAACCCGAACGCGCTGAAGAGCATCTCGCGCGACACCATCTTCACCAACGTTGCGGTCACCGCCGACAACCAGCCGTGGTGGGAAGGCCTGCCCGGCACGCCGATCACCGACTGGCAGGGGCGACCGTACGATGCGGCCAATGGTCCGGCCGCACATCCGAACTCGCGCTTCACGGTCAGCGCGAAGCAATGCCCGACCTGGTCCGAGCAGGCGGAAGCGCCACAAGGCGTGCCGATCAGCGCGATCGTGTTCGGCGGCCGCCGGCCGTCCCTGCTACCTCTGGTGATGGAGGCGCGCGACTGGGGCCACGGTGTGCTGATGGGCGCCGCGATGGGTTCGGAAACCACCGCGGCCGCCACCGGCGCGGTCGGTGTGCTGCGCCGCGATTCGATGGCGATGAAACCGTTCTGCGGTTATCACTATGGCGACTATTTCGCGCATTGGTTGTCGTTCGACCAGCCTGGCGCGAAGCTGCCGAAGGTGTTCCACGTCAACTGGTTTCGCAAGGGCGCCAACGGCAAGTTCCTGTGGCCGGGTTTTGGCGACAACCTGCGCGTACTGGAATGGATGATCAATCGCGTTGAAGAGCGCGTCGACGGCACCGAAACCCCGATCGGCATCCTGCCTGCGGATGGCGAACTCAGGCTGGACGGCCTCAAGCTGGACCCTGCTCAGCTCGATGAACTGCTCGACGTGGACAACGCCGGCTGGCAGCGCGAGCTGGCCGCGATCGGCGAATATCTGCAGACTTTCACTCCGCGCCTGCCCGAGCGTCTGCACCAGGAACAGCAGCGCGTGGCCAAGGCGCTGGATGAAGCGGACGCCCGGCCGCGCCGCGAGGCAACCGCATACTGAGCCAACGCACCTGGATGGGCTATCGCGCCTGTCCGGGATGCATCATGGCGCTGACACAGTGGCGGCGGTTCAAACCCTTTCGCATGACGGTGCATCCAAGTTGGCAAGATGATCGCCGCCTGCCCTGCCATTGGAAGTTCCATGTCGCCTGCCTCAACGGGAGCCAACGACACCGATGACGTGCGCGCCGCGGCTGCCGGTGATCGCCACGCATTCCAGCGGCTGTATCACCTGCATGTGGGCAGGGTGCACGGTGCGGTTTACCGGCTTGCCGGCTACGACCATGCCCGTGCCGAAGATCTGACCCAGGACGCCTTCATCCGCGCCTGGCAGAAACTGCCCGGCTTCCGGCACGAAAGCGCGTTCGGCACCTGGTTGTACCGGCTCGCGGTGAACGTGGCGCTGATGGATATCCGTGCCCGCGGCGCCGATCCGGTCAGCATGCTGGACGACGATCACCTGCCGGACACCGGCGAGACCCCATTCTGCGCCGCCGAACGCGAGGAACTGGAGCGCGCGATCGGTTTGCTGCCACCGCGCGCACGTGCCGTGCTGGTGCTGCATGACGTCGAAGGCTGGCGACACGAAGAGATCGGCAACGAGCTGGGCATGGCGGTCGGCACCTCGAAAGCCCAACTGCATCGCGCCCGCGGCCTGCTGCGCAAGATATTGGGAGAAAGGTCATGAACGAATTCGAATGGCGCCGGCAGATGCGCGACCTGCGTCAGCCCGTCACGCCGCAGCGCGACCTGTGGACTTCGCTCGACGCCGCTCTGGACGATGCCGAACGGATGGATGCGCCCACGATCCAGGCTTCGCCGGTGCATCCGTCGCGGCACCGACAACGCTGGCTGGTTGCCGTCAGTCTCGTCGCTTCGGTATTGCTGGTAGCCGGCATCGGCTGGCATCGGCTGCAGGAGTCCACGGCCAGCTCGCTCGCCCGTGTCAGCACGGCTCCGGCGAGCTGGAAACCGGCTGATCCACGACTGGCTGGCGCCGCGATCGAACTGGACGCCGCCCGCATGGAGCTGCAACTGGCGATCCAGCAGGCACCTCATTCGCCCGCGCTGCAACGCCTGCTCGACCGCACCGAACTGCAACAGACGCAATTGCGCCAACTGGCCAACCAGGCCGGTTGATACCTACAGGAATGACCATGAAAACCACCCGCTATCTTCCGCTGCTGCTGTGTCTGTGCATCGGTCAGGCCCTCGCCGACACACCGATCCAGCTGCGTCATGACGCCAGTCCGACCGCGCATGTCAGCATCAGCAATATCGCCGGCACGGTGAATGTGATCGCGTGGGACCGCAATGAAGTACAGGTCCGCGGCCAGCTCGGCAATGGCGCCAAGCCGCTGGCGATCACCGGCAGCAATACCGACATGGCGATCAAGGTCGAGCCTCAGGGTGGCTCCGGCTGGTTCAACTGGAAGGGCGACAACAACATGGCGCCGACCACGCTGGAACTGCATGTGCCCAAGGCCGCCTCGCTGGATATCGACGTGGTCAGCGCACCACTGGTCATCGACGGCATGGATGGCGGCAACATCGAGGTCAATGCGGTCAGCGGCAAGGCGCGCATCAACGCGCGCACACCCTCATTGAAAGTCGACAGTGTCAGCGGCGGCATCGAGCTGGCCGGGCATGCCGGACAGGCCGACCTGCAAACCGTCAGCGGCGACATTCTTGCCCCCGTGCTCGGTAGCGAGGTGCAGCTGCAGACCATTTCCGGTCGCATCCAGGCCGATGGTGGCCCGTGGAAGAAACTTACGCTCAGCACCGTATCCGGTAACGTACAACTGACCGGCGCATTGGCCACCGATGGCAACATCGGCATCGACAGCATGAGTGGCGATGTGCAGCTGCAGCTGCCCGCGAGTACTTCGGGCAACCTGCACGCCAGCAGCTTCAGCGGCAACCTGCGCAGTGATTTCGGTACGCCAAAGGAACCCGAGCACGGCCCCGGCAGCTCATTGGACGTGCGCCTCGGCGACGGTCGCGGCAAGATCAATGTCGAGACCTTCAGCGGTGACCTGCGCGTTCGCAAGCAGAATTGACGGCAGACAGATCGGCACACCCCAAACGAAAACGCCGTCGCAATGCGACGGCCGAGCACATCCCCCAAAACAAAACGCCGTCGCATTGCGACGGCGTTTCAGTTCAGCCGGCGAATGCCACCCGGCGATTCAAAGATCCTGGTGATACTGCACGTACGGCGTACGCGACTGGTCCGGCTCCGGGCCTGCCGGCGTATTCGCCGGTGTACCGGACGACCACAGATTCTGCGCGCCGACACTCAACGCACCACGCCACGGCAAACGCCAGGTCACGCCAAGATCGATGCTGTTCCAGCGCCGGTCGGCGCCATAGTTACCCGGAATGCCAGCCTCCGGCTGCATGGTGCGACCGATCAGGACACCGCTCAACGGGCCATGATCGACGCCGAAACTCAGCGCTTTCTGATCCAGCGTGTTGATGCCGAGCAGGTTGCCTGGCAGCAGGTGAATGCGGCCGACACTGGCACCCAGATCGATACCGCTCTTGCCGCCCAAGGCCAATCGACCACGCGCGTTGAGCTGGGAACTGCTGTCGAAACCGGACAGGCCATCGACACCCGGCGCAGCGCCCGGAAGCACGCGCGGCAACATGCTGTTGCTGTTCGAGGTGTTGACGGTGCCGACACTCACGCCGAGGCTGTAACGGCCAGCGTCATACGTGGCACCCACTTCGCTGCCGAGAACCCGCGTGCTCTGGTTGGCCCACGAATGCTCGCTGATCTCGGCATGCGCCTGCAGTCTCGGTCCCAGCCCGTATTGCAGGCCGGTCGTCATCACACTGGCCGCATCGACCACGTGCAACGCCAGCGGCGCATTCTTGCCCAATGCGTCGGCGCCAGTGCTTTGATCCGCCTTGAGCGCCAGCAGACGACCATCGGCGCCGCGCCACAGCGGCACCATCACGCCGGGCTCGACTTCGGTCATCTGGTCCGGTGGCTGCGTCAGCAAACGCTGGGCCATGGCGCTGTTGTCGCCCGCAGATTGCCCGGCCGCGGTGAGCGGCAGCAGGGAGATCAGTAACAGGGCGGACAGGCGGCGCATGAGCTTGGTATCGACGACTCGTTCAATGGTGGAATAGCTGGACGCGAGTATACCCCGTTTTACGTTTTGCTAACACCCTGAAAACCCCTACCCAATCACAGAACGGGATGGGTTTGTGTCAAGCTTCGACCGGTCGGGACAGCCGCAGTTCCCGCTGCCGGACGGCTGGCGACCGGGCCAACTTACACGCTATAAAGGCGTTTGGCGCCGATCCGCCAGATCGTCCCGGAACCCGACCACAACCCTGATGAGTGCCACACCGACGATCCGTTCATCCCCGCCACTTCCTGTGGCGCGAGATCTTGTGGCCTTGCACGGTGCGGTCGAGCGACTGTTCGAGGCCCCGGACGCCGCCAGCGTGATGGAAATCTGCGAGCAGATGCTGGGCAATTTCGGCATTCACGGTCAGCTGCGCTGGCGTCGCATGGACGAACAGGCCGCCCATCCGGCAGGACGGCTCGATCTGGCCGAGGATCCCCAGGGCCCACGCACGCTGACGCTCGAATGGGCCGACCTGCCGCCGCCCGAGGTTGTACGTGATCGACTGGACTGGCTGGGCCGGCTGGCCGGCACCCGTCTGCGCCAGCTGGCCGAAACCAGCCGCCTGTACGAAGCGATCTCCCGCCTTGCTCTGGCCGAACGGCTGCAGCGTGCGCTGTATGCGATCGCCGAACAGGCCGGCGCCGAGCAAAACATGCCCGAGATGATGCGCTCGCTGCATGCCATCGTCAGCAGCCTGATGTATGCGGAAAATTTCTACATCGTGCTGTACGACGCAGCCACCGACACTGTTCGCTTTCCCTACTACGTCGACATCGCCGACACCGACCCGCCATCACCGGACCAGAGCATGCCGTTGCACGACATGCTGCATAGCCTGACCTGGAACCTGCTGCAGGAAGGCCGTCCGCTGATGGGTTCGATCGAGGAACTGCGGCAACAGTTCGGCGACCGCTTCGTCTTGGTCGGACCCAGTTGCGAGCACTGGCTGGGCGTGCCGCTGTTGCGCGCCGGCCGTGTGGTCGGCGGCATCGTGATGCAGAGCTACCGCGACGACACTCATTACTCGCGGCATGACCTGGAACTGCTGAGCTACGTGGCCCAGCATGTGCAGACCACGCTGGAGCGGCGCGAGGCGCATATCGAACTGGGCCGCCGGGTGGCCGACCGTACCGCGGCGTTGCGCGAAGCCAACCGCGTGCTGCGTCAGCAAGTGCTGCAACGGCAACGCGGCGAACGCCTGCAGGCGGCGTTGTTCCGCATCGCCGAGCTGGCGAATACCTCGGAGAGCCTGGAAAAATTCTACGCGGCCATGCATCAGGTGATCAGCGGCCTGATGTACGCGCGCAATTTCTACATTGCGCTGGTCGACGAAGAAAACGGCTACCTGACCTTCCCCTACTCGGTGGACGATGTCGACAGCGTGCGGCCGCCACGCGCGCACGGTCGCGGCGTGACCGAATATGTACTGCGCCATGCCAAACCCCTGCTGGCCGACATGCCGGAAATCGACCGCCTCATTGCGCTGGGCGAGATCAGCCACTTCGGTTCACGTTCGGTATGCTGGCTCGGCGTGCCGCTGATCTGGGGCGGCAAGGCAATGGGTGTGCTGGCGCTGCAAAGCTATTCACCCGAACACACCTACAACGAACGCGACCAGGAACTGCTGACCTTCGTCAGCTATCACATCGCCAATGCGCTGCAACGCAGGCAGGCAGCCACCTCGCTGAAGCACGCCTATGCAGGGCTGGAACGTCGCGTCACCGAACGTACCCGTGCGCTGGCACTGGCCAACCGCGACCTGCGCGAACAGATCGCCGAACGCGAACGGGTCGAGCGCCGGCTGAAATACGAAACGCTGCACGACTCGCTGACCGGCCTGCCCAACCGCACCTTGCTGCTGCAGCGGCTGGAGCAGGCGATGCAGCGCTACGTCGCGAATCCGAACGAACAGTTTGCCGTGTTGTTCATCGATCTGGACCGCTTCAAGGTAATCAACGACTCGGTTGGTCATCTGGTCGGCGACGACCTGCTGTTCCAGGTTGGCGGTCGCATCCGCGCCTGCCTGAAAACCCGCGACGTGGTCGCCCGCCTGGGCGGTGACGAATTCGCCGTACTGCTGGAAGGCATCGTCGAGACCGGCAAGGCGTCGCTGATCGCCGAGCGCATCATCAGCGAGTTGCAGACGCCGTTCCGGCTCGGCACCAAGGAGATCTTCACCTCCGCGTCGATCGGCATCGCCCTGGCCAGCCCGCATTACCGCCAGCCGGAAGAGCTGCTGCGCGACGCCGATGCCGCGATGTACAACGCGAAGGATGGTGGCCGCCATCGCGCGGCGATGTTCGACGACCGCCTGCGCCGCGAAGCGTTGTCACTGCTGGACATGGAGAGCGACCTGCGCCACGCGCTCAGCCGCAACGAATTCGAGCCGTTCTACCAGCCGATCGTCGAACTCGCCGACGGGCGCGTCACCGGCTACGAGGCGCTGTTGCGCTGGCACCACCCCGAACGCGGCCTGCTGCCGCCGCATGATTTCCTGCTGATCGCCGAAGAGTGCGGTTGCGCCGAGGCGATCGACTGGCAGATCTTCGAACAGGTCTGCACCCAGGCCGTGCGGCTGATCGGCAACGAGGGCTTCATCAGCATCAATGTCTCCGGCAGGCATTTCCGCTCCGCCGACCTCGATCAGCGGCTGCTTGCCCTGTTCGAGCAATACGCCGTGCCGACGCACTGCATCCGCATCGAGGTCACCGAGCACGCGCTGCTGGAGAACCCGACCCAGGTCAAGCAGATGCTGCAGAACCTGCGCAGCCACGGCGTCGGCATCGCGCTCGACGATTTCGGCACCGGCTACTCCTCACTGAGCTACCTGCACCAGTACCCGTTCGAGACGCTGAAGATCGACCGCTCCTTCATCACCGAGCTGCCTCCCGACGACACCGAGACCCAGGGCCTGGCGCTGGTGCGCGCGATCCAGGTACTGGCCGACTCGCTGCAGATGAAGGTGATCGCCGAGGGCATCGAAGAAGAATCGCAGCGACAGGCCCTGCTGCGGGTCGGCTGCCGCTATGGCCAGGGCTTCCTGTTCGCCACGCCGCAGCCGGCGTCGACCTGGCTGAACGCGGATAACCCTCTGTTGCTGGCCTGATCCGCGCCGAACCTGCTCGTTCCGCACCGATTTATTGCGCCCGATTCACTGCGGCGTCTCCGGCGCAGCCGGCGCCGCGCTGTGACTGAGCAGATGCTGGGCGTCGATACGATCGAAGTGATAGCGCTGCGCGCAAAACTCGCAGATCACCTCGATCTCGTCATCGCGCGCCGCCAGTGCCGCCTCGACTTCATCGCGACCGAGCGAACGCAGCATCGCCGTCACCCGATCGCGACTGCAGTTGCAGCCGAACGCCAGCGCACGTGGCTCGAACAGGCGCGCCGACTCTTCGTGGTAGAGCCGGTACAGCAACTGCTCCGGCGCGGTATTCAGCAACTCGTCGGCGCCCAGCGTGGCGGTCAGGTGCACGATGCGGTTCCACGCATCCTCATCGCGCACGGCGTCACGCCCACCCTCGTCCGGCATCTTCTGCAGCATCAGGCCCACCGCGTACTCACCGTCGGCGGCCAGCACGATCCGCGCCGGCAGTTGCTCGGACTTGACGAAATAATTCTCCAGCGACTCGGCCAGCCCGGCATGCTGCAGATCGACCAGCCCCTGATAGCGCTGGCCACGATCCACGTTGCCGATGGTGATCGCCATGATCGCGTCCGGCAGCGCGTCCAGTACCAGCGGTTCGGACAACGGCTCATTCCAGCGTGCCAGTCCGCGCAAGCGGCCATGGTCATTGCATTCGGCAAACAGCAGGCGCAACGCAGCGGAGCTCTTCAGCTCGATCGACAGCGCGCCATCCAGCTTGATGTTGCCGGTCAGCAGCGCGCTGGCGGCCAACGCCTCGCCGAGCAATGCATGCAGTGCCGGCGGATAGTCGGCGCGGCCGGCCACTTCGCGCCAGGCCGGTCCGAGCCGCACCAAGGTGCCGCGCACACCGGCACGTTCCAGTAGAAAGCGATGCAGTACATCGTCGACAGGCTGGGTTTCCACAATAAGCGTTCCGGATGAGGTCAAGCGCTCCAGATGGGGGCGCGGCGGCGTCATGACAACGCCCCTTATACTGCCGCATCTTCCCGTGCGTATCGCCATGTTCCCTGTGTCTCGCCGTCCCCTGCTGATCCGTCTGCTGCGCTCGCTGGCGATCCTCGTGCTGGCGTGGCTGGCGCTGAGCTGGCTGATGGTGCTGCTGCTGCGCTTCGTGCCGCCGTGGACGTCGGCGGTGATGCTGGAGCGCCAGCTCGGCGCGTGGATCCATGGCGAGAAGGATTTCCAGCTGCGCCAGCACTGGGTGCCATGGAAACAGGTATCGCCTTGGGTACCGCTGGCGATGGTGGCCGGCGAGGACCAGAAATTTCCCTACCATCACGGCTTCGACTTCGATTCCATCCAGGACGCGATGGATGCGGCCGACGATGGCAAGCGCCTGCGCGGCGCCAGCACGATCAGCCAGCAAACCGCCAAGAACCTGTTCCTGTGGAACGGCCGCCGCTTCGTGCGCAAGGGACTGGAAGCGTATTTCACCGTGTTGATCGAGCTGACCTGGCCGAAACAGCGCATCCTCGAGGTGTACGTGAACATCGCCGAGCTGGGCAATGGCATCTACGGCGTCGGTGCCGCGAGCGACGCGTACTTCCATGCCTCGCCGGCGCAGCTCGGGCCGGTGCAGGCCGCACGCCTGGCGGCCGTACTGCCGAGCCCGCGTCGCCTGCATGCGGATCGACCCAGCGCCTACGTCCAGCGCCGCGCCAACTGGATCCAGCGACAGATGGACCAGCTCGGCGGCCCTGCCTACATCGAGGGTCGCGCGCCGCCACGGGCGCGCCCTTGAGTCGGGTCGGAGGCGGGGTACGATCGCCGCATTTCAGCGGCGAACATCGGCCGCCGCGCCGGGCTCACGGGGCTCGCGGCGCGGCTTCACAACTTCGCTACACGTGTGGGCGGCAGCGGCGGTAGACTCCTGACAAACGGCCCGTCCGGGCCGGAGGGAGACCCAGGCATGAGTCAGGTCAAGCATTTGCTGGAAAGCAAGGGCAGTACGGTCTTCAGCATCGCACCGGATGCGCCGGTGCTCGAAGCGATCAAGCACATGGCCGAGCACCGCGTGGGCGCGCTGCTGGTGATGCGCGGCGACCAGCTGGTCGGCGTGATGTCCGAACGCGATTACGCGCGCAAGGTGATCCTGCAAGGCCGCTCCTCGTCACAAACGGCCGTGTCCGACATCATGAGCAGCGAGCCGCTGACCGTCGGCCCGGATACCGACGTATTCGACTGCATGCGCCTGTGCACTGACAGCCGCGTCCGCCATCTGCCCGTGGTGCAAGGCAAGCGGGTCATCGGCGTGATCTCGATCGGCGATCTGGTCAAGGCGGTGATCGACGCACAGGCCGAAGAGATCGAGCATCTGCAGCGCTACATCACCAGCTAAGGCAGCACCAGCTGAGTGCGGTGCAAGCTTCGTCAGGCGGACGGGGCATCGGCGCCGTCACGTCGCGCATGCTCCTCCGGCGCCAGGTCGGGCGACCAGCCGGCACGTCGTGACACCACTGTCGCCAGCGCGGCAACTCCGGCACCCAGCAACGCCAGGCCGCTAATACCCCAACCCAGCGCGCGCAGGCCGCTCACTGCGCTTGTCACCACCACGTCGCCAAAGCGCCACACTGCGGTCTCGACGAAGTTCTTGCCCTTGTAGCGGGTCTCGCGCGGCACCCGCGTATACAACGCATCCACCGCCGGCTTGGTCATTCCATAGGCGAAGCCGCGCGTGATCACCAGCATCACTGCCAACAGCAGCGGCACGCTGTGGCCGAAGAACAGGAAGCTGCCGCCACCAATCAACGCCACTCCGGCCAGCAGAGCCAGATTCACCAGCGAGGGCACGACCAGTCCCCAGCCGGCGCCGCGACGAATCAGCAACCACGGCGTCAGGGTCAGCTGCAATGCCGCGCCGAGCAGGTTGGTGGCCAGGTCGAGATCGTTGTAGAACGACGTGCGTGCGACCGTGCTGGTGAAATGCGCCTTGGCATAATCGGCCACCAGCGCATAAGCCAGCGTGCCGACGCCATCGCCGAACAACATCAATAAGGCCATGTAACGCAGGAACGGACGCGACCACAGCTCCCGGATGCCGGCCCACAACGAGCCGCCAATCGCCTCATCGCCACGGCTGCCCACCTGCCTGTCGTTCTGCGCGGAAAGCTGCAGCAGCAGCAGCATCGAGAAGCCCAAGGCCAGCGCCGAGACCAGCAACAACGGCGCCACGCCGATCAGCTGCACCAGCAACTTGGTCACCAGCGGGCCGAAGATCGCGCCCGCCATACCGCCGAGTGCGATCAACGAAAACACCCGCCGTGCCTGGCCGCTGGAGAAGATGTCGGCCATGAAGCTCCAGAACAGCGACACCACGAACAGGTTGAACACGCTGACCCAGACGAAGAACACCACCCCCAGCTCGCGCGCGCCGATGCGGTCCTGCGCCATGAAGGCGGGCACGAACGCGAGCAGGCACAGGATGAAGAAGCTGTAGCTCCAGCCGAGCAACTGCCTGCGTCGGAAGCGCGTCACCAACATGCCGAACACCGGCGTCAGCAGCAGCATCACCACGAACACCGCGCCATAGAACAGCGGGAGCGACTGCGAACCGACCGCGCCGCTCAGCTGGTCCCTGACGGGCCGGATGATGTAGTACGAGGTCATCACGAAAAAAAACGCCAGCGCGGACAGGGTCGGCGCGGCGGCTTGTTCCACAACGGTTCGGCGGGGCAAACTCACGGGCACATCCAGCGTGGGGCGCGGCAAGCCTAGCATGCGGTCACGATCGTCCAGTGATGGCCCATGCCGGCAATACCCACGCGCCGACGATCATGCTGGCCGAGCGGCGCTGATCCGTGTCGAAACCTGATCGACGACTACGCTGGCAGCGGGCAATGCAGGCTCGCGCAGATCACCCGCAGCAACTCGATTTCTTCCACGCTGACGACGCCATCGGCGTGGATCGCGCTGGCCAGGCTCTGGATCACCAGCTCCTTGGCCGGCGGCATCAATCCGTCGAGATCGTCCAGCGCGCGCTCGAACGGCGCCTGCCACGCCGGCGGTGGTGTCGACCAGTCGAGCGCTTCGCCGGGGAAAGCCTGCTGCATCGCCAGCAACCAGGCGCGACGCGCGGCGGCTTCGTCGGCGCTGCCGTTCGCGGCAACGACCGCGCAGACCAGCATCACGCTGTCGCGGCACGCCGGCAGTTTTTTCAGTCCGTCCACCGGTGTGCGTCGCGGCTGCTGTGCCTCGGTCAGTTGCATGCGCAGCAACCGCACCAGGCAGTACTCGTCGAGATCAACACGACCATCCGCCCGCACCAGCGCATCGAGTGCACTCAGCAAGGTCTGCTGGCGCCCTGCCGACAATTGCTTCAACGCGGGGAACGCCAGCGCAACCAGCGGCAGCCGCGATGCCGGCGGCAACGCGGCGATCTCGACGGCCATCCCCTGCACCGCTTGTTGCAGATCGTCACCAAAGGCATCGGCAATGATCCGGCGCTGCGCCGCCTGCAGCGCCATCTCCGCCGACGTGGCCAGGGCGAGCACGACGGCCAGTGCCGACTCCGGTTGCTGCACGGCAACCGTCAACGTGGTCGGCATGGCCTGATGCACGGCAGCAGCTCGCTGGAAGCGCGCCGAGTCCGTGGCGCTACCGGCACCTTGCGCCAACACGGCACCGGTCAGCACGCCAGGCAAGGGCGGCGCTACGGTCACGCCCGGTATACCGGGCGAACTCGCCGGTTTGCTGGCGACCGTCGCCGCAGGTCGCGTCGCCGCAGCCTGCTGCAGCGACGTTGCCAGTCGCACCAGATCCTCTTCGCGAAAACCAGGCTCAAGGGCGCGAATGCGTTGCAGCAGCGGCGGATGAGTGGCAAACAACGCGTTGTATGTACCGGCCTCACCAAACAGCATGTGCGCCACTTCCTGCTTGTTCGCCACCTGCAGTTCGGAGCCTTCGCTGAGGATCGCGATCTTCTTCAACGCACCGGCGATGCCGTCGGTCTGGCGGGTGAATTGCACCGCCGACGCGTCGGCCAGCGATTCGCGCGAACGCGCCACCGCAGCCTGGATCAGCCGCGCGAAGAAATACCCGATATAGCCGACCACGATCAGTGCCAGCCCGATCATCCATACCTGGCCACCGCCACCATCACGCCGGTTGCTGCGACTGCCGCCGAACCAGATCACCTTGCGCCCGACGATCGCCAGCACGAGGATGCCGAACAGCAGGCCCATCAGGCGGATGTTGAGCCGCATGTCGCCGTTCAGCACGTGACTGAACTCGTGCGCGATCACACCCTGCAATTCGTCGCGACTGAGGTTGTCGAGACAGCCGCGGGTCACGCACACGGCGGCGTCGGAGGCCGAGTAGCCGGCAGCGAACGCATTGATGCCAGGCTCCTCTTCCATCAGATAGATGTCCGGCACCGGCACGCCTGCCGCGATCGCCACTTCCTCGATCACGTTGCGCAGCTGGCGCAACTGCGGATCGCGCGTGTCCGGCGGCACCGGTACCGCGCCGACACTCTCGGCCACCGTCTTGCCGCCGCCGGACAGGCTCATGATGCGGAACAGTGAACTGAGGCCGATACCGGCCAGCACCACGGCACTGCTGGCGACCAGCAGCGGCAGATTCGATCGCGCCGGCTCGCCATCCACCGCATGGTGGCCCATCGCGATCCACACCACCGCATCGATCGCCGCCACGATCGCGATCACGGCCAGCACGAACAGCGCAACCAACCGTCGGCTGCTGCCGCGTACGCGCGCCTGTTGCGCAAAGAAATCCATGGAGGCTCCGGTGGCTGAACGGATGCATCGCGACTACTGCCGCGATGCAGCGGCGATCAGGTGAAGGAAACCTTCGGCACGTCACGCACGGCCGGATCCTCGATCTTCAGCGGCTCGGCCGCGACGAAGCCCCGGCTGTTCGCCACGAACGAGGCGGGAAAGACCTCGCGCTTGTTGTTGTAGGTCAGTACGGAGTCGTTATAGGCCTGTCGCGCGAACGCGACCCGATTCTCGGTCGAGGTCAGCTCTTCGGAGAGCTGCATCATGGTCTGGTTCGCTTTCAGGTCGGGGTACGCTTCCTGCAGCGCGAACAAATGACCCAAGGTCTGTGTCAAAGCATTTTCGCTGCTGGCCAGCTGCTGCATCGCCGCCGGATCACCCGGGTTGGCCTTGGCACCGGCCAGCCCGCTGACCGCCGCATTGCGGGCCTGCACCACCGCCTCGAGAGTGCCGCGTTCATGCGCGAGATAGCCTTTAGCCGTTTCCACCAGGTTCGGAATCAGGTCATGCCGGCGCGTCAGCTGTACATCGATCTGCGCAAAGGCATTTTTGTAGCTGTTACGCGAGGTCACCAGTCCGTTGTAGATCGCCACGAAGTACAAGACAATCAAAACGACAATAATCAGAAAAACGATCAGGCCCATCGGTCGACTCTCCACCCTGAGGCGCATCCCCACGCCGGAACCACGCCAGAATACCATGCAGTTTCAAAAGATCTTTCTGTTGATCGCGGGCGTGCTCGGACTGGCCTGCGCACCGATCCGCGCCACTACCACCGTCACAACACTGCCCGCAGTGCGGGTTCGCAACACCACGGAAAGTCTGCCGCCGGCACGCGTCAAGCAGACCATCGCCGACTATCAGCGCTGGCTGAACCGAGTCGCCGAGCGCCATGCCGTGGCCGGCCTCGTCACCGCGCTGGTGATCGACGACAAGGTCGTCTACGAAGGCACCGTCGGCTACGCCAATGCTGCCACCAAAGAACCGGTGACACCCGAGACGGTGTTCCGGCTTGCTTCACTGTCGAAGGCATTTGCCACCGCCATCACGGGTCTGCTGGTGGACGACGGGATGTTGAGCTGGGATACCAAGCTGGTCGACGTGCTGCCGTACTTCAAGCTCAAGGACATGCAGGCCGCATCCCAGGCCACCGTGAGCGACATCCTGGGTCAACGGCTGGGCCTCCCGCGCAACACCTATGACAACATGCTCGAGGGCGACATCCCGTACGAGGAGCTGGTGCGCAAGCTGGACGAGGTCGACCTGGTCTGCGGCGTCGGCCAGTGCTACGGCTATCAGAACGTGGCGTTCGGCATGATCAGCGACGTGGTGCTCGCACGCACTGGCGACTTCTTCTATCGCCAGGTCGACAAGCGCATCTTCTATCCGCTCGGCATGACTACCGCCAGCTACGGTCGCGCCGCACTGGAGTCCAGCAAGAACTGGGCGCGCCCGCACCGTGCGACCAGCCACGGCTGGATACCGTTCGAGCCGAGTGAAACCTACTACCGCGTCGCGCCGGCGGCAGGCGTCAACGCCAGTCTGCGCGACATGGAAAAATGGCTGATTGCACAGATGGGCGATCGTCAGGACGTGCTGCCCAACTCCTTGCTGGATGTGCTGCACACCCCGGGCGTGGCCACGCCCAGCGAACTGCATGCCACACCATGGCGCAGGGCCCGGCTCACCGATGCGCACTACGCGCTGGGCTGGCGGGTGTACGAGTACGGCGGCGAAACCCTGATCTTTCACGCCGGCGCCGTAGCCGGCTATCGCACCATGATCGGCTTCTTCCCGAAGTACCACGCCGGCGTGGTCACGCTGTGGAATTCCACCGGCCCGGTCCCCAGCGGACTGATGCCGATGGTGTTCGACGATCTGCTGAACCTGCCGCACGTGGACTGGGCCGAGATCGAGGGCAATGCCAAGCCAGCAGCGACGCCACAACGGAAAAAGCCGCGCAAGCACCGTGCAACGCACCACCGCTGAGCCGCGACAACCGCCCGAAACGAAAGACGGCGCATGGGAAACATGCGCCGTCCGGTTGCTGCTTCACATCAACGCGTGACGATCAGAGCTTGAACTCGATCCGCTGTTGCTTCGTGCTGGAAACAGCCACGCCATCCTTCATCGCCGGCGTGAACTGGTAACGCTCCACCGCGTCCATTGCGGCGCGATCGAAGATGCGATGCGGCTGTGCGTCAACGACCTTGACGTCGCTGGTCCGCCCATTGGGATCGACCGTGAACGACACCAGCACCCAGCCCTCCTGCCGCGCGCGCATCGCTGCCGTGGGATAGCGTGCGCCGGCTGCCTTCAGCAGCACGGCACCACTGTCCGGAGCGGCAGCAGCATTGCTGCCACCGGCCGTGGCAGCTGCCGTGTTGCCACTCGCTGTCGACGGAACCGTCGACGAAGGCTGCTGACTTGGCTGTTGCGCTGTGCGGGCCTGCTGCGTTTTCTGCTGCTCCGCGGCCAGCTGGGCCTTCTGCTGCTCGGCTGCCAGCTGGTCCGCCGACAGCTTGTCCGCCGCAGCCTTCTGTGCCGCCAGCTGCTGTGCCTTCTGCTGATCGGCGGCATCCTGCTGCTGCTTGTCCAGCGTCTTGCGCTGGGCATCCAGCTTGGAGCGCAGGATGGTCAACGTGAAGTTGGTCGGATCGGCCTTGGCCAGCAGATCGATCTGGCGCTGCGCTTCATTGAAATCGCGCGAATTGATCGACTGCTCCGCCGAAGTGGCGGCGAACGGGAATGTCTCGCGCAACGCATCGGACGCGACCTTGTTGCCCGGGTCTTTCTCCAGCACACGCAGATAGAACTCGAAGGCATTGTTGCCGGTCGGCGCCAGGTAGCGCTGTTCGTTCATTGCCGTGCGCGCTTCGGCCAGCAACTGGTTGACGTCCATCGCCGCCACGTTGGCTGGCGGTGGTGGCGCTGCCCGGGTTGCCGTGGACACCGGCGTGGACGGATGCCCGCCCGTGTCAGCCATGACCAGCTCCTGATGCGGCTTGATGATCAGGAACCATGCACCCGCGGCCAGCAGGGCGAAGACGGCGATGATGGCAATGACTACGGGCCTGACGGCCCCACGCGAATGCCGGCGTGTATCAAGTATGTCTCGGGTATCCATGGTCTCTCACTGAGTGTCGACAGATACCCGCGCTTTTTCCCCCTGTAGGAGCGAATGAGTCCCCCGGACTCACCGCGGCGCGGATGTGCGAAAGGTAACTCCAATGACTCAGCACGGCAAATCGCGTGCGAGTTCACGGCACGAAACGGGATTTTGCTCCAGGAGCTGGCGGCCGGACACCCGCCTTGCGCTTAACCAGCCGACGCCCCGAGCGGCACAGGCGCCGGCAGCACGCGGCCTCCGCGACGAAACTTTCCGACCCCACAAACGAAGCGTCCCGGCCAGGCCGGGACGAAGGCTTCTCGAAATGCTCTCCCCGCGCTGGGCACCGCGGGGAGAGAAGTATCGATGAACGTGTCTTATTGGAGGTGTCGCTTGCTACGTGTTGCTTACTTCTTGGCTTTGGAGGCCTTCGCGGTCTTGGTGGCTTTCACCACCTTGGCCGGTGCAGCTTTCTTGGCGGCGGCCTTCTTCGGCGCAGCCTTCTTCGCGACCTTCTTCACGGCAGCTTTCTTGGCCGGTGCAGCCTTCTTGGCGGCGGCCTTCTTCGGCGCAGCCTTCTTCGCAACCTTCTTCACGGCAGCTTTCTTGGCGGCCGGCTTCTTGACGGCAACCTTCTTCACGGTGGATTTCTTGGCGGCCGATTTCTTGGCGGCCGGTTTCTTTGCAGCGGATTTCTTGGCAGTGGCCATAGTTCGTCTAAGCTCCTCATCAGTTGGCAGTGGTTGCCCAGTAAAAGCGTGCAGGAACGCCTCGACCAACAAGTCGCTGTTGGTGGCGTGCCGAAGATTGTTCACTTGACGGTGGGTGCGCAAATCGGAAAGCCGCCGCAAGACATGCAGCGGAATCGAGACAGTGATCTTGCGTACTGCATTGGCCTTTTCACCGTGCTCGACATAAGGCTTGATGAATTTTGCTGTCGCCATAAAGCGCATTCCCCGTGATCTGTTGCGAAAGCTATCCCTGAAGATTTCAGCTGTCAATTGATTTTAGTCATGAAATCAAACCACTGCACCCTCCCCATACCGACCGAAACCCGGTGCCGGCAAGGCCTCAGAGGCATTCGAGGTCATTATGATTTGGACATCCATACGTCCAAACAATATTTATCGTAAAACGGCAATATGCCTCGAAAACGTTGCTGCGCAACGATTTCAGGCAATTGCATCCGTTGCGAATAAAAAACAAGCGTCGCAAAATTCGACTTGACACGAAGTCGAATTCAGACCGCTCCGCCGCCCTCATCAGATGAACGGAAGACTACTGAAATTATTTCAGCCGACCTGCCCACCCAGGC
The DNA here is from genome assembly GCA_027307195.1 of Rhodanobacter sp. Classification (GTDB taxonomy): domain Bacteria; phylum Pseudomonadota; class Gammaproteobacteria; order Xanthomonadales; family Rhodanobacteraceae; genus Rhodanobacter. Next base: position 19,676 of record DAHUXL010000077.1, read on the forward strand.
AAAAAAAGTTCGGCACTCTGCCTCGCGACGACTTCGACCGAGATTGCCGGCACCCCGCTGCTCGTTGTCGAAGGCGGTCGGAGCGACAACATTTTCTGCGCGGCGGCATCGACGATGACTCGCATACGCGGCTTCGACATCAACACGATCTTGCCGAAAAGCAGAACGCGGATTGTGCCGATGCTGTCAATGCAGATCGACGAGCGGTGCAGCGAATGCATACGCTGCATGCACGACGTGACGACACGATGCGCATCGGCCGTCGTCCTGACAGACGGACGGCTCGACGGCTCGCCGATCGCTACCCCGGAAACGAAGCCGGCCGCACTGGGCGGCCGGCAACATCGCGCAATCACCGAAGACTCAGTGGTCTTCGTTCTCGACCAGCTCTTCGTAATCGTTCGCGTCGAGCAGTTCATCCAGCTCCCCGCGATCGCTGGGGCGCACCAGAAAGATCCAGCCCTCGCCGAAGGCATCTTCGTTGATGATCTCGGGCTTGTCGTTGAGCAGCTCGTTGACTTCGACGACTTCGCCGGAAACCGGCGAGTAGATGTCCGAGGCGGCTTTCACCGACTCGACCACGGCGGCGCCGGCACCCGCTTTCACGGCCGAGCCCACTTCCGGCAGCTCGACGTAGACCAGATCGCCGAGCTGCCCCTGCGCGTGGTCGGAGATACCCACGCGAACCAGGCCGTCGTCTTCGACGCGGGCCCACTCGTGGGACTTGAGGAATTTCAGATCGCCAGGAATCTCGCTCATGATCGGGGTCCAGTCGTTGGGTGTAAGTCAGGGTACAGGCGGTGATTCTAGCCAGAACCGCCGGGGTAAGTCGTGCCGCGGTGGTTCAGATACCTGCGCAGGGCTTGCCGTCGCGCACGAAGGGATACTTCACCAGCCGCACCGGTACTTCGCGACCGCGGATGTCCACGCGCACATCGCCCGGTTCGCCGGCCGGGATGCGCGCGAACGCCACTGCCTTGTTGAGGGTCGGCGCAAAACTGCCGGAGAGGATCTCGCCCTCGCCGTTCGCGGTCAGCACCTTCTGGCCATGGCGCAGCACACCCTTGTCGTCCAGCACCAGGCCGACCATCACACGCGGCACGCCGGCGGCTTTCTGCTGCTCCAGCGCAGCGCGGCCGATAAACGCACGGCCTTCGTCCAGCGCGATGGTCCAGCCCAGGTTCGCCTCCCATGGCAGGACGCTCTCGTCCATGTCCTGCCCGTACAGGTTCATGCCGGCTTCCAGCCGCAATGTGTCGCGTGCGCCGAGGCCGGCCGGCGCGACACCGGCAGCGGCCAATGCCTCCCACAGCGCGACGGCATGCTCGGCCGGCACGATGATCTCGAAACCGTCCTCACCGGTATAGCCGGTGCGCGCCACGAACAGCGGCATGCCGTGCGGGCCTTGCGCGGCGGCGGCGGAGAACTTGCCGAGCTTCTCGATACGCGGGCGATCCACGTCATGCAGCAGGCCAAGCACCTTGGCGCGCGCGTTCGGCCCCTGCACCGCGATCATCGCGAATTCCGGGCGCTCCTTTACCTGCACCTCGAACGGGGCAGCTTGTTGTTCGATCCAGGCCAGATCCTTGGCGCGGGTACCAGCGTTGACGACCAGCCGGAAAAATTCCTCGCCCAGGTAATACACGATCAGGTCATCGACCACGCCGCCCTGCTCGTTCAGCATGCACGAGTACAGCGCCTTGCCATGCACTTTCAGCTTGTCGACGCTGTTGGCCAGCAGGTGGCGCAGAAACTCGCGCGTGCGTGCGCCATGCAAGTCGATCACCGTCATGTGCGAAACGTCGAACATGCCGGCATCGCGGCGCACCGCATGGTGTTCCTCGATCTGCGAGCCGTAGTTGATCGGCATGTCCCAGCCGCCGAAGTCGACCATGCGCGCGCCGAGCGCACGATGAGTGGCGTTGAGTACGGTCTTCTCGGTCATCGCGGCGGCGCCTTGCAGGGGAAGTCCCGTATTATCGCCGCCGGCTCCGGGCAATCCAAGCGTTGCGCCACGGGTCAGCCCGCTGCGTCACTCGCCACTGCCGCTGTTGTCCAGCCTGGCCAGCAGCCCTGCGGTGACCTGTTCGGCCAGTTGCTCGGCACGTTGTCCGCTGCTCAACAGATGGATGTCCGGCGCCTCGGGCCTTTCGTACGGCGCATCGATACCGGTGAAATTGCGGATCGTGCCGGCACGCGCCTTGCGATACAGGCCCTTGGGATCGCGCCGTTCGCATTCCTCCAGCGGCGCATCCACGAATACCTCCATGAATTCCGCCGCCCCGAACAATTCGCGCGCCGAGCGTCGCTCGCTGCGGTACGGGGAAATCGCGCTGACCAGCACGATCAGCCCCGCATCCACCATCAGGTGCGCCACCTCGGCGATGCGCCGGATATTCTCGACGCGATCCTCCGGGGTGAAGCCCAGATCCTTGTTGATGCCATGACGCACATTGTCGCCGTCGAGCAGATAGGTGTGATAACCGAGCGCGTGCAGCCGCCGCTCGACCAGGTTCGCGATGGTGGACTTGCCGGCACCGGACAGGCCGGTGAACCACAGGCACAGCGGATGCTGGCCCTTGCTGGCGGCGCGCACCGTCCGGTCGATATCGACGTGCTGCCAGTGCACGTTGGACGATCGGCCCAGGGCGAAATCCAGCATGCCGCAGGCCACGGTGGCGTTGCTCTGGCGATCGATCAGGATGAAGCCGCCCAGCGTGCGGTTGGTGGCGTAAGCCTCGAACGCGATCTCATCGTCCAGCCCCAGCGTGCAGTAACCCACTTCGTTGAGGGCGAGGTGGCGCGCCGCGAGCCGGGCCTGGCTGTTGACGTCGACCTTGTGCTTGATCGACATCACCCGCGCATTGACTGTACGCGTGCCGATCTTCAGCCAGTAGGTCCGGTTGGGCAGCAAGGTGGCGTCGCCCAACCACAGCAGATGGCAGGTGAACTGGTCGGCCACCGGCGCCGGGCGCAGCGCATCGGCAATCACATCGCCGCGGCTGACGTCGATCTCGCGATCCAGGCACAGCGTTACCGCCTGCCCGTCCGTCGCGCTGGTCAGGTCGCCATCGGCGCTGACGATGCGTTCGATATGTGCCCGCTGTCCGCCGGGTTGCACGATGACTTCATCGCCACGACTCACCCGGCCGCCGCAGATCGTGCCGGCGTAACCGCGGAACGCATGATCCGGACGATTCACCCATTGCACCGGCATGCGGAAATCGGCGGCGCGGAACGGCGTGACCTCGACCGATTCCAGCAGTTCGAGCAGGCTGTCGCCCCGGTACCAGGGCATCCTCGACGAACGCGTGCCCACGTTGTCGCCGGTCAACGCCACTACCGGCAGGCAATGTACCTCGACGATGCCCATCTCCTGCGCCAGCTCGCGGTACTGCGCCGCAATCGCGGCATAGACCGCCTGGTCATAATCGACCAGGTCCATCTTGTTAACCGCCAGCACCACCTGCCGGATCCCCAGCAGGCCACATATATAGGTGTGCCGACGCGTCTGCGGCAGCACGCCCTTGCGCGCATCGACCAGCACCACCGCAAGCTCGGCGTTCGACGCACCAGTGGCCATGTTGCGCGTGTACTGCTCGTGGCCCGGGCAGTCGGCCACGATGAAGCTGCGCTGCGCGGTATGAAAGTAGCGATACGCCACGTCGATGGTGATGCCCTGCTGACGTTCCGCATCCAGACCGTCGGTGAGCAGCGAGAAATCCAGCACGTCACCGGCATCGGCATGCTGCCGGCGGCTGTCGCGTGCCAGCGCTGCCAGCTGATCGTCCGGCAGCATGCCGGCGTCATACAGCAGGCGGCCGAGCAGGCTGCTCTTGCCGTCGTCCACGCTGCCGCAGGTAATGAAGCGCAACAGGCCGGGTGCTGTGGATCCACTCATCAGAAATAACCTTCCTGCTTCTTGCGCTCCATCGACGCAGTCGGATCCTGGTCGATCACCCGACCCTGCCGCTCGGAGCTGCGTGAGCTGGCCATCTCGTCGATGATCTTCGCCAGCGTATCGGCCGAGGACTCCACCGCACCGGTCAGCGGGTAGCAGCCCAGCGTGCGGAAACGCACCTCGCGCGTCTGCACGGATTCGCCCTCGCGCAGCACGAAGCGGTCGTCATCAACCATGATCAGTGCGCCATCGCGCTCGACCACCGGGCGGGGTTTGGCAAAATACAGCGGCACCACCGGGATGTTCTCGCGCTGGATGTACAGCCACACATCCATCTCGGTCCAGTTGGACAGCGGAAACACCCGCACGCTCTCGCCCTTGCGGATGTGGGTGTTGTAGGTGTGCCAGAACTCGGGCCGCTGGTTGCGCGGATCCCAGCGATGCTGTGCATTGCGGAACGAGAAGATGCGCTCCTTCGCGCGCGACTTCTCCTCGTCGCGCCGCGCGCCGCCGATCGCCGCGTCGAAGCCGTACTGATCCAGCGCCTGCTTCAGCGCCACCGTCTTCATCACGTCGGTATGCACGGTGGCGCCGTGGGTCAGCGGCGAGATGCCCTGGCGCACGCCGTCCTCGTTGATGTGCACCAGCACTTCCACGTCGCCGGCAGCCGCCACCCGATCGCGAAACGCGATCATCTCGCGGAACTTCCAGGTGGTATCGACATGCAGCAGCGGCATCGGTGCCCGCGCCGGATAAAACGCCTTGCGCAGCAGGTGCAGCAGCACCGAGGAATCCTTGCCGATCGAGTACAGCATCACCGGACGCTGAAAACTCGCCTGCACCTCACGAAAGATGTGGATGCTTTCGGCCTCGAGGTCGTCGAGGTGGGAATGGGATGGCAGGGAAGCTGTCGTCATGCTTGAAGAGTCGGAATGTTTAACCGCAGCGGTGCATCAGCGATGCCGTGGGCATCGCATACGGCTCGACATCTTACGCGATCCTCAGGCAATCACCGGATACGTCGGTTCCGCATCCAGCGTCGCGGCGCATACCGCCGCCAGTTCCAGCAGGCGCAAGTCCGAACCGCGCGCGCCGACCAGCTGCAGCCCGACCGGCATGCCATTCGGCAAGCTGCCCATCGGCAGACTTACCGCGGGACAACCGGCCAGGCTGGCGAAACTGGTGAGGTCGGCCTGCGAATCCGGCACCGGGCCCTCCAGCGGAAACGCGCCCTGCGGCGTGGTCGGCAACACCAGCACGTCGACCTGAGCGAACAGCCGGCGCATCTTCAGCGTGGCCGCGTCGAGCACGCGATCGGCCACCGCGTAATCGGCCGCGCTCTTGCCAGCGGCATAGCCGAGCATGTTGCGGAAACGCGCCGACACCGGGCGCTCGGTATTCACCAAATCGGCGGCGAAGGTACCGAGCATCTCCGCTTCCATCAACAACAGGCCGGCGCGACGGGTGCGGCTGAAATTCCAGTCAGCGAAGTCGACCGTGCGCCGATCGCCCAACGCATGCGGCAGCTTCGCCATGGCTGCCTCGAATACTTCAATGACTTCCGGCTGCACGCCGACCGCAGCCAGGTCCGGTAGCAGACCCGCGCGCAGATTGCCCGGCTCCCAGTCCGGCAACGCGAAGGCGACCCGGCGCCGGCGCGAGCGCGCGTCGTCCGCGTCGTAACCGGCCAGCACCTGCAGCAGTACGGTCAGATCGTCGACGCTGCGCGCCAGCAGGCCAACCGCATCGAGTCGGCGCGCCGCCGGCACCAGGCCGCGCGCGGAAATCTCGCCATGCGTGGGCTTCAGCGCGTACACACCGCAGTAGCTGGCCGGGATGCGGATCGAGCCGAGGCTGTCCGAACCGACTGCCGCCACCGCCAGACCCGCCGCCACCGCGGCCGCTGCACCGCCGGAGGAACCGCCGGCGCTGTAGCCGTGGCGATGCGGATTGTGGGTCGCACCGAAGTGCGGGTTGTCGCACGCCGCACCCAGCGCACCCTCGTCCATATTGGTCTTGCCGATCAGCACCGCGCCGGAGGCACGCAACCGCGCCACCACATGCGCATCGCCTTCCACCGGTGTTTCGCGTCCGGGCAGGCCGGCACGAGTCGGCCAGCCGGCCATGTCGAAATTGTCCTTCAATGCCAGCGGGATGCCGTCGAGTCGCCCGATCACACCGTCGCGACGGCGCCGATCGGCCATGTGCGCCTGCTCCTGCAACAAGCCCGAGCGCTGGTCGACATAGGCATTGAGTTCGGGATTGAGCCGTTCGATCGCATGCTGATAGGCATCGGCCAGCGCCTGTGGCTGCACCCGGCCCACCGCCAGCCAATGCAGCAACTGACACAGCGAGGCCCGACGCAGGTCAAGATCGGCGATCGGCGGCATCGAATTCATGAACACTCCTTCATTTATGCCGCGATTATCGCCGCCTCGGGTGAAGTGATTGCAAGCGGTAGCGCAGCACGCGTTGCCGCACGGCACCTGAAACCGGACAATGGCGGTCTGATCCATACCGCCACGCACGGCACACGCCTGCACCTGCCCACCGCAATACGGAGTCCGCCATGAGCGAGCGCGAGACCATGGAATACGACGTTGTCGTCGTCGGCGCCGGCCCGGCCGGGCTGTCGTTCGCGATCCGCCTCAAGCAGTTGAAGCCTGACGTGAGCGTGTGCGTGATCGAGAAAGCCTCGACCATCGGTGCACAGATCCTGTCCGGCGCGGTGATCGAACCGCAGCCGCTGGATGCCCTGCTTCCCGGCTGGCGCGACAACCCGCCGCCGATCTGCGTGCCGGCCGCCAAGGACGAGTTCTGGCTGCTGAGCAAGGACGGCGGCCGCAAGCTGCCGGTGCCGCCAGGCATGCAGAACCATGGCAACTTCATCGTCTCGCTGGGCGCGCTGTGCGCGTGGCTGGCGCCGCAGGCCGAAGCGTTGGGCGTGGACGTGTTCCCCGGCTTTGCCGCCGCCGACAACATCTACAACGATGACGGCTCGGTCGCCGGCGTGCGCATCGGCGACATGGGTGTGGCCCGCGACGGCACGCACAAGCCGGGCTACACCGAAGGCATCGACATCAAGGCCAAGGTCACCGTGCTGGCCGAAGGCGCGCGCGGCAGCCTGACCAAGCAGCTGATCAAGCGCTTCGCGCTGGACAAGGACAGCGACCCGCAGGGCTACTCGATCGGCATCAAGGAGTTGTGGCAGGTGCCGGCCGGTCGCGTCACGCCGGGCAAGATCGTGCACAGCATCGGCTGGCCCGCCGACACACATACTTATGGCGGCAGCTTCCTGTATCACCTGGACAAGGACCGCATCGCGCTCGGCTACATCAGCGGACTCGACTACAGCGACCCCGAATACAAACCGTGGGAAGCGTTCCAGCAGTGGAAGAACCATCCAATGGTGAAACCGTTGCTGGAGGAAGGCACGATCCTCTCCGCCGGTGCGCGCGCCATCGTCACCGGCGGCTACCAGTCGCTGCCGACATGCGACATGCCCGGCGCGCTGCTGATTGGCGACACCGCCGGCCTGCTCAACGTGCCCAAGATCAAGGGTACGCACCAGGCGATCCGCAGCGGCATGCTGGCCGCCGAACATCTCGCCGCGAGCGGCCTGGACGCTGCCGGCTTCGACGCGAAGCTGCGCGGCTCCGAGGCGATGGCCGAACTGAAGAAGGTGCGCAACATCAAGCCCGGGTTCAAGAAAGGGCTGTGGTACGGCCTGCTGAACGCGGCATGGGAAACCGCCACTTTCGGCCTGTCGCCGTGGACGCTGAAGAACAAGGCCGACTGGTCAGCGCTGCACAAGCTCGGCGCGCAGGAAGAGCCCAGGCGCGACTACGTGCAGCGCACGCTGGCACCGCGCGATCGCCTCGCCGGCGTCTACTTCGCCGCCACCGAACACGACGAGGATCAGCCGACCCACCTGCACGTGGCCGACACGAATATCTGCATCGATCAGTGCACCACCGAATACGACAACCCGTGCACCCGTTTCTGCCCGGCCAATGTCTACGAAATCGTCGACGACGTCCACGCCGATGGAAGCCAGGGCAAACGGCTGCAGATCAACGCGGCGAACTGCGTGCACTGCAAGACCTGCGACATCAAGGATCCGTACGAAATTATCACCTGGGTCACGCCGGAAGGCGGCTCGGGCCCGAATTATCAGAATCTCTGAGCAGTCGAGGGCATTCCGCTGATCGGCAATTTGTCATGGCGGCTGAAGCGCCTCAGCTATCTCTTGCAACGTACCCGTGGCAGCTTTGTCCTGCGTGGTTGGCGCGGCACGCTGGCGCGGATGCGTCAGGAGTTCCAGTCACGGCCCGAACACGACGAAGACCTGTCGCTGCTGCCGCTGGGCGAACCGTTCGCGCCGTTTGTGTTGCCGGTAGCTGAAAAACCACGGGTTTCCATCGTCATCCCGATCCACGGCAAGCTCGCTTATACCGTCGCCTGCCTGCGTTCGCTGGCACGACACGGTGCGCAAGCGTCGTTCGAAGTGATCGTGGTGGACGACGCCTCACCGGACGACAGTGCTTCCGTACTGGCGCAGGTCACTGGCCTGCAATTGCTTCACAACGAAGATAACCTCGGTTTCATTGGCAGCTGCAATGCAGGTGCCGCCATGGCGCGCGGCGAGTTTCTGCTGTTTCTCAACAACGACACCCAGGTGACATCCGGCTGGCTGGATGCCTTGCTGCGCTGCTTCACCGAACGCACCGACTGCGGTATTGCCGGCAGCCGGCTGGTCTATCCGGATGGTCGCCTGCAGGAAGCGGGCGGACTGGTGTTTGCCGACGGCAGCTGCTGGGCCACCGGCCGCTTCGAGCTGCGCGACGCACCCGCGTTCCGCTATCGCCGCGAGACCGATTACGTCTCCGGCGCCTCGCTGCTGATTCGCCACGAGGTATTCCAGCGCGTTGGCGGGTTCGATACTCGCTATGCGCCGGCCTATTACGAGGACACCGATCTGGCGTTCGCGGTGCGCCAGCTCGGTTTGCGCGTGTATTACGAGCCGGCCAGCACCGTCATCCACTGCGAAGGCATAACCGCGGGCACCGACCTCACCAGCGGCGTCAAGCGCCACCAGGTGATCAATCAGGCGAAGTTCGTCGATAAATGGAAGGCCGTGCTTCCCGCGCAACCACCCGTCGGCGCGCCGCTGGAACGCGCGGTTCGCTGGCGCGCGCGTGGGCGCATCCTGGTCGTGGATACGATGACGCCGGAGCCTGCACGCGACTCCGGCTCGCTGCGGCTATCGGCGATCCTTCGTCTGCTTGGCGAACAGGGTTGGTCCACCAGTTTTTTGCCGGACGATGGCCGCGCCAGCATGCATGAGATCACCGCACTCGGCTCGCTTGGCATCGAGGTGTTGTGCAGACCGTGGGTGTCCGAGCTGCCTGGGTGGCTGCGTGAGCACGGTGCGGAGCTGCATGCCGTGATCCTGTGCCGCCACACCGTAGCCGGCCAATACGCGGACCTGGTGCGCAAACACGCGCCACAGGCAAAACTGCTGTTCGACACGGTGGATCTGCACTTTTTGCGTGAACAGCGCGCCGCCGAACTGAGCGGCAACTCCGCCATGGCCCGTCAAGCCGAAGCGTCACGCCGCAGCGAGCTGGCGTTGATCGATCAATGCGATGCCACCTTCGTGGTCAGCTCGCACGAACAGGCGTTGCTTGCGCAGATGCTGCCGCAAGCCCGGGTGGAGGTGCTATCCAATATCCACGATGTTCATGGCTGCCGACACCCCCATGCGGAACGCAAGCATCTGGTTTTCATCGGCGGTTACGGCCATCCGCCCAATAGCGATGCGATCCGCTGGATCGCTGGCGAGATCCTGCCGCGATTGCGCGAAGTGCTGCCTGATATCCGCCTGCATGTACTCGGCGATATGCCGGACCCAGTCCGGCGCGAACTTGCCGCGCCGGGCCTGGAACTGCATGGCCGCGTAGCCGATCTGGCGCCGTGGCTGGACAACTGCCTCGCCTCCCTCGCACCGTTGCGCTTTGGCGCCGGCGTGAAGGGCAAGATCAACATGGCGATGAGTCATGGCGTGCCGGTGATCGCCACCACGATCGCGGTGGAGGGTATGCAGCTGAGCGACGGTATCGATGTACTGGTTGCCGATGATGCCAGCGCTTTCGTCGACGCCGTGCTGCGGCTGCAGCGCGACAAAACACTCTGGCAGCAGTTGTCCGAACACGGTCTGGGCAATGTGCGGCAGCACTTCTCCGCAGCGGCAGCCGCCGCGGCCCTGCATCGCGTGCTGGATTGACCGTCGTCACGCCAACCGCGATGCTCCGGCATCACCACCGATAGAGCGCCATGTCACTTCGCGACTTCGCCAAACGCTGCCTGTTCGACATGCTGCGCATCGGGTTCCGGCTGACCCCGATGCCGCTAGCCACACGCGACCGACTGCGTCAGCGCTTCCTGGATCGACACGCTTACCTGCTGCCACCGGGTCCGCGTGGACAGGTCGGTGATCTATCGCAGGCTGAGCGCCGACCGCGCGTCCATGCCGCGGGACGCGCCATTGGCTATGTGCCCCGGCGCACGGGTACATTGCCGGCGCACCTGCCCGCTACCTTGGTGGCCTTCTATCTGCCGCAATTCCACCCGATCCCGGAGAACGA
>DAHUXL010000100.1 GCA_027307195.1 Rhodanobacter sp.
TCTTGGCTTGGTGCTGGGCCAGGCTGGCAACCGTGAGGACACCGATATCCGCGAGCTCGCCGCGATCGCCGCCAGCTTCCATCCGCGGCGCGTGGTGCTGAAGGACATCGAGGGTTTCATGCGTGGCCGCGTGGCTGGCGAGGTCGCGGGTATTTTGCGCGATGCGCTGGTGCAGAACGGGGTGTCGGTGGTGGCGATTGTTGAATGTCTCGACGAGCTGGATGCGGTGCGGGGGTTGCTTGCGTGGGCGCGCGATGGGGATGTGCTGGTGTTGCCTACGCATGGCGCGCAGGCGCGGCAGTCCGTCGTCGAATTGCTCGATCGCCTGCAGCTGGCGAGCTGGCACGCAGGTATGCCGTTGTAGCGGTCTGATGGGAGCGACTTCAGTCGCGCTGCTCTGCTTTGGAGCTATCGAGGCTGCAGCCGCTCCTCTCGCATGGAGACTTCTGCCTTCAGCAGCAACGCCCGCCGGTCCCCTTGTACCGCGCCACCTGCCGCTCGCGGAAAAACTCCTTGTAGCTAGGCACCTTGCGTTCGGGGTGATGCTCACGCAGATGTTTCACGTAGGCATCGTAGTCGGGCACGCCGCAGCAGAGGCGGGCGGTCTGCACCGCCCACTTCCAGACCGATTCAAGCGCCTGCATCGACCTGTTCATGACGGCATCCTCAGCTGGCGACGCTGCTCAGTGCCACGTACGGTTCTTCGTGCGCGGTCGGATGGTTGGTTCGCCACGCACGGATCAGTGCGCGCAGCGAGAAGCCGACCATCGCCACGATCAGCAGCATGAACAGCCCGGTGAGCGCCATGTCGACGTAGTTGTTGGTGACGATCTGCTGCATCGCGGCCGGCGTCTTGGCCGGCGCCAGCAGCTTGCCGTCCTGCATCGCCTGCGCGTATTTTTGCGCGGCAGCAGTGAAGCTGATCGGCCCGCTGAGTTTCTCCCAGCCGGCAGTGAGCGTGCACACGATCAGCCAGATCGCCGGGATGCCCGGCACCAGCACGTAACGCTCGCGTTTCAGCTTCACCACCACCACGGTGCACAGCATCAGCGCGATCGCGGCGAGCATCTGGTTGGCGATGCCGAACAATGGCCACAGCGTGTTGATGCCGCCGAGCGGATCGACCGCACCCTGGTACAGGAAGTAGCCCCATAGCGCCACGCAGATCGCGGTGGCGAGCAGGTTACCGGTCCACGATTCGGTGGCCTGCAGCGGCTTGTGAATCAGCCCGGCGATTTCCTGGATCATGAAGCGACCGACGCGTGTGCCGGCATCGACCGTGGTGAGGATGAACAGCGCTTCGAACAGGATCGCGTAGTGGTACCAGAACGCCATCATGCCGCCGCCGGGGATGATGTTGTGCAGCAGCTGCGCCATGCCCACGGCCAGGGTCGGCGCGCCGCCGGCGCGACCGAGGATGCTGGACTCGCCGATGTTCTTCGCCGTCTGCAGCAACTCGTCCGGGGTCACCACGAAGCCCCATTGGCTGATCGCGGTGGCGGCGTCCTGCACCGTGCTGCCGACGATAGCGGCGGGCGAATTCATCGCGAAGTACACGCCCGGATGCAGCGACGCGGCGGCGATCAGCGCCATGATCGCCACAAACGCTTCCATCAGCATGCCGCCGTAGCCGACCAGGCGCGCCTGGCCCTCGTTGGCGAGCAGCTTGGGCGTGGTGCCGGAGGCGATGATCGAATGCCAGCCGGACACCGCGCCGCAGGCGATGGTGATGAACAGGAACGGGAACAGGTTGCCCTGGAACACCGGGCCACTGCCGTCGATGAACTTGGTCACTGCCGGCATCTGCAGGGTCGGTGCGGCAAGGAAGATCGCCAGCGCCAGCAATGCGATGGTGCCGATCTTGAGGAAGGTAGACAGGTAATCACGCGGCGCCAGCAGGAGCCACACCGGCAGCACCGAGGCGCAGAAGCCGTAGGCGATCAGCAGCCAGGCCAAGGCCTTCGCATCGAAGTCGAACAGCGGCGCCAGTACGGTTGAATCGGCCACGGTCTTGCCGAACGCGATCGAGGCCAGCAGCAGCACCAGGCCGACGATCGACACTTCGAGAATCTTGCCCGGGCGGAACCAGCGCAGGTACACGCCCATCAGCAAGGCGATCGGGATCGTGGCGGCCACGGTGAAGGTACCCCACGGGCTGTGCGTGAGCGCCTTGACCACCACCAGCGCCAGCACTGCCAGCACGATCATCATCAGCACCAGCACGCCGAACATCGCCACCACGCCGGCGACCGGACCCAGCTCCTCGCGCAGCATGTGGCCGAGCGAGCGGCCATCGCGGCGCAGCGACAGACCAAGAATCATGAAGTCCTGCACCGCGCCGGCGAACACCACACCGAACAGTATCCACAGCGTGCCGGGCAGGTAGCCCATCTGCGCCGCCAGCACGGGTCCTACCAGCGGGCCGGCCCCGGCGATCGCGGCGAAGTGGTGGCCGTACAGCACGTAGCGGTTGGTGGGCACGTAATCGAGGCCGTCATTATGCTGCCAGGCCGGCGTCTGACGCGCGGCGTCGACGCGGAACGCGCGATTGGTGATGTAGAGCGCGTAGAAGCGGTAGGCGATGAAATAGACGCACACCGCTGCGACAACGAGCCAGGCCGCATTGACCGGCTCGCCTCTGGTCAGGGCGACCACGCCAAGTGAAATCGCGCCCAGCAGGATCACACCTGCCCAGAGCAGCCTGTCTCTGATCACCATGTCACCCTCGCAGAATTCTCGGGTGGCGTAGGCGATCGATCTTAAATTTGTGTTAGCAGCGATCAGGCCGCCAGGTCGAGCACGGCATCCAGCAGGACCTGCGCGCCGCGGGCGAGCTGCTCCGGCGTGGAGTATTCGCGCGGATTGTGTGTGATGCCATCGACGCTCGGGACGAACAGCATGGCGCTGGGGCAAAGCGGCGCGATCAGCACCGAATCATGGCCGGCTGCCGCGATCATGTCGCGCGTCATGAGCTGGCGCGCCTCGGCTTTCTGACGCAGCAGGCTGCCAAGAGACGGAT
>DAHUXL010000080.1 GCA_027307195.1 Rhodanobacter sp.
CACCGACGGCGCCGACTACCAGTACGACCTGACCTGGTACACCGAGGATCCGCACAAGCTCGATCCGGCGGTGGATGCCTGGCAGCACGATGCGATCGTCAACCATGCGATACCGGCGTACGAGAAGCGCGGTCACCTCGCTTCGATCTATCTGGAGTTCAAGGACGGCCGCGATCCGCGCAAGGGCATCGAGAACTTCGGCTCCGGTCCGCGCTTCTCCACCGGCTACGCGGCGCTGCAAAACCGGCCGGCGCTACTGATCGAGACGCACATGCTGAAGCCGTATGAGAACCGCGTACGCGCCACCTACGACCTGGTCGAGCTGATGCTGGAGCAGATCAACCAGCATCCGGCTGCGCTGCTCACCGCCACCGCGAAAGCCGATGCTGACACCATCACCCGCACCCACGATGCGCAGGCACGCGTGCCGCTGACGTTCAAGCCGGATCCGCAATCGACGAAGTTCGAGCTCAAGGGCTACGCGTTCACGCTTACCCACAGCGACATTTCCAACAGCGACTGGATCCAGTACGACCCGAGCCAGCCGAAGAGCTACACCATCGGCAACTGGAACGGCCTGCTGCCGGACCTGTCGATCATTCCACCGGCCGCCTACGTGGTGCCGGCGCCATGGACCGCGATCATCGACAGGCTCGACGCGCATGGCATCCGCTACAGCCGCATCGACCATCCGCTGACGATCCACGCCGAGGGCTATCAGCTCGATGATCCGAAGTGGGCGAACAAACCGTTCGAAGGCCATCTGATGCTGCGCGACTTCACCCTGCATGCAGTGCCGCACGAAGTGACCCTGCCGACCGGTTCGGTGATCGTGCCACTGGACCAGCGTGGCGCCAACGTGGCCATCGAACTGCTCGAACCGCAGGCGCCCGACTCGCTGCTGCACTGGGGCTTCCTCAACGCGATGTTCGAGGCCAAGGAATACGGCGAGCCGCGCGTGGTGGAGAAACTGGCGCGCGAGATGCTGGCGAAGGATCCGGCACTCAAGACGGAGTTCGAACACAGGCTGCATGACGACCCGGCCTTCGCCGCCAGCAGCAATGCCCGCCTGCAGTTCTTCTTCGAACGTTCGCCGTGGTACGTCGCCCAGCACGTCGGCGCCTACCCCGTGTTGAGGCTGGATGCCGGGCAACTGCACCAGCTCTCGGCGGGGAGAAGCACGACCGGCAGCAGCAACACCCCCTGACCTTTGACACTGTCTGGCCCATGACGTTTGACCTAGCGTGAACAGGTATGGCCGCGTTTTGAGGGGGGAATCCAGCAGCGCGGTCCGTCCACCACCGTAACCGCCCGACGGGCAACATCACTCACAGAGGGATATCCATGACCAAGCAGTATCTGAAGCCCCTGGCGCTGGCTCTGGCCGTAAGCCTGGGCCTGTCGCTGACCGCCTGCGGCAAGCAGGAGCCGGCCGCCAATGCACCGGCCAGCAGTGCCAGCACCGCCCCGGCTGCCAGCAGCACCACCGCTGCGGCCGATCTCGGCAAAAGCATCTTCGACGTCAGCGAGCTCGACCCGAAGATCAACGCCTGCCAGGACTTCAACGGCTTCGTCAACGCAAAATGGGTTGCCGCCAATCCGATCCCGGACGACCAGACCAGCTGGGGCGCCTTCAACATGCTCAACGAGAGCAGCCTGAAGACCCAGCACGACATCGTCGACGACGCCAGCAAGAATGCCGACAGCGCCAAGGCTGGCTCGATCGAGCAGAAGATCGGCTGGCTGTACCACTCCGGCATGGACGAGGCGACCATCGAGAAGAACGGCTTCGACCCGCTCAAGCCGAAGCTCGACGCGATCGCCGGTCTGAAGAGCGGCGACGACGTAGCCAACTTCATCACCCAGCGTTACGCCGAAGGCGACGGCCAGGTGTTTGAGTTCGGCTCCGGCGCCGACTTCCAGCACGCCGACATGCAGATCGCGTACGCGAATGAGTCGGGCCTGGGCCTGCCGACCAAGGACTACTACACCAGTCCGGAGCACAAGGAACAGCGCGACGCGTACGTCGCCTATATCGCCAAGTCGCTTGAACTGACCGGCGTCGCCGAGGCCGATGCGAAGAAGCAGGCCGACGACGTGCTGAAGTTCGAGACCCAGCTCGCCGCCGCCTCGCTGGCACCGGTGGAAGAACGCGACCCGAAGAACCAGTACCACTTCGTCAGTGTCAAGGACGCCGACAAGGTCACCCCGCATTTCAACTGGGAAAAGTTCTTCACCGCCCAAGGCGTGACCGTCGACAAGGGCTTCTCGCTGTCGCAGCCGAAGTTCTTCGCACAGTTCGACAAGATGCTGGCGAGCACCCCGGTCAGCCAGTGGCAGGCCTATCTGCGCTTCCACGCGATCGACGATGCCTCGCCGTATCTCAGCAAGAATTTCCAGGACAACAAGTTCGCGTTCTACGGCACCACGCTGGCCGGCCAGCCGCAGCAGAAGCCGCGCTGGAAGCGTGTGCTCAGTGCCGTCAACCAGGGCATGGGCCAGGCACTTGGCCAGCTGTACGTGGCCAAGGAGTTCACTCCCGAGGCCAAGCAACGTGCCGAGGAGCTGGTCACCAACGTGCGCAATGCCCTGAAGGCACGCATCGAGAACCTCGACTGGATGAGCGCCGACACCAAGACCAAGGCGATCGACAAGTGGAACAAGTTCCTGCCGAAGATCGGTTACCCCGACAAGTGGCGTGACTGGTCCGGCCTGGAGATCAAGCCGGATAACTACTATGCCAACGTCAAGGCGGCCGGCAAGTTCAACTACGAGTACGACATCGCCAAGATCGGCAAGCCGACCGATCGCAAGGAATGGGGCATGACCCCGCAGACGGTCAACGCGTACTACAACCCGACCGACAACACGATCAACTTCCCGGCCGCGATCCTGCAGCCGCCGTTCTTCAATGCCAAGGCCGACGACGCGATCAACTACGGCGGCATCGGCGCAGTGATCGGTCACGAGGCCAGCCATGGCTTCGACGACGAGGGCGCCCAGTTCGATGGCGACGGCAACCAGAAAGACTGGTGGACCGCCGCTGACAAGACCCAGTTCGAGGCCCGCACCGGCAAGCTGGTGGACCAGTTCAACGCCTATGCTCCGATCAAGAGCAAGCCTGACCTGCACGTCAACGGCAAGCTGACTCTCGGCGAGAACATCGGCGACCTGGGCGGCCTGAACGCGGCTTACGACGCGCTGCAGATGGCCCTGAAGTCCAATCCGGCCGAAGCTTCGAAGCAGATCGACGGCTACAGCCAGGATCAGCGTTTCTTCCTCAACTGGGCACGCGTGTGGCGCGGCTCCATGCGTGACAAGACCGCCGAACTGCTGATCAATACCAACCCGCACGCACCGGAGTCGCTGCGCGCGATCGGTGCACCGTCCAATATGCCGGCCTTCGCCAGCGCGTTCCAGTGCAAGCCGGGCGATGCGATGGTGCGTCCGGCCGACACGCAGGTGAAGATCTGGTAAGTCACTGCCCCTGAGTGCTGCAGGTCATCGCGGCACGAAGACCAAGGCCCCGCATGCAAATGCGGGGCCTTTTTGTTTGCGCCACCTCCCAGGCATTCGATGACTTTTGCCGTGCAGGCACACATCGGCAGATTTGGGTATTGCAAATCATTCTCATTAAAAATATCGTATGCACATGCCCGGACCCGTTCGCACAGCGACTGGCATCAGCACGTTTCACGAACTTCATATTCGGGCCCACCGTGGCGCGCCATCGCCCACACAGCTAGTTGCTGTGCGTGCTTTCGGCTGGCCTGAAAACCTGCATCCAGCCACTGCGAAATATCCGCATACGCCAGACCTGCCTAGCCCTGTCGACACGCAACGCCCCACTCATTACCGGATCCCCATGGCCTCCATCAACAGCCGCAAGCACCCGATCATCCATCGCAAATCCGCGTCGACGTCCGGCATGGTGACCCTGCTCACCGGTCTGGCACTGGCTCTTCCCGCAATCGCCACGGACCTGCCCGCGGCCACACCATCCAGTGATGCGCAGGTCGCCCAGGCAAAGAATCTGCCGGGCGTGAAAGTGGAAGCCACCACCACCGGCGACTATCGCGTCGATCAGCTGTCCTCGCCGAAATTCACCCAGCCGCTACTCGACACCACGCAGACCATCAGCGTGATCAGCAGAGAGTTGATCCAGCAGCAAGGCGCCACCACGCTGACCGAGGCTCTGCGCAACAGCCCCGGTGTAGGCACGTTCTACGCTGGCGAGAACGGCACCACCTCGACCGGCGACGCGATCACCATGCGCGGCTTCGACACCTCGAACAGCATCTTCGTCGATGACGTACGCGATCTCGGCTCGATCTCGCGTGATGTGTTCAACATCGAACAGATCGAAGTGACCAAGGGCCCGGCCAGCACCGACAATGGACGCACCGCGCCGACCGGCTCGATCAACATGGTCAGCAAGCAGCCATCCCTGCGTGACAACCTCTCGGCCTCGGTTTCCTGGGGCAGCGGCGACCGCAAGCGCAGCACCGCCGACTGGAACCACGTCATCGGCAGCAACGCCGCCTTCCGCCTCAACGTGATGGACCAGGACAGCGGCGTACCGGGCCGCGACAAGGTCGAGAACAATCGCTGGGGCGTGGCGCCAACCTTGGCGTTGGGGCTGGGTACCGCAACCCGCGTGTATCTCGATTACCTGCACGTAAGGCAGAACAACATACCCGACGGTGGCGTGCCCACCATCGGATTACCCGGCTACAGCAGCCCGGATCCGACGCGCCCGCAGATCGGTAACGCAGCGATGGTCGATTCCAGCAATTTCTACGGCACCGATGCCGACCACGATCGCGTCAATGCCGACATGTTCACCGCGCGCATCGAACACGACTTCTCGCCAGACGTGGCACTGCACAACACCCTGCGCTGGGGCCGCACGCACGAGGATTACCTGCTCACCTCGTTCATGGCCAGCGCGGCCAACCTGCTGACACCGAACATCAACGACCCGTCGACCTGGACGATCGCGCGCAGCAACCCGACGTTCAAAGATCAGACCAACCGCATCCTGACCAACCAGACCAACCTCACCGTCAACTTCGACACCGGTGCGGTCACCCACAACCTGAGTACCGGCATCGAGCTGACCCGGGAAAAGTTGAACACCCTCGGCATGGCCACCTCTCCGATCGGCAAGCTGTGGCCAGCGGCCAATCTGTACGCCCCCAATTCGAATGTGGCGAACCCTGCCTACGGCCCGAACGGAACCTGGAGCGCGGGCAAGACCGACACTGCTGCTGCCTATCTGTTCGACACCCTAAAATTCGGCGAGCACTGGCAGGTCAATGCCGGCGTGCGGCTGGACAACTACACCACCGACTTCACCAGCGTAGTGACCTGCGGCACGTCGAGGAGCGCCCCGGCCTGCGGTAGCCTGCCGATCGGCAACCCGGTGTCCGGCGTCAACGCCCGCCAGTCCGACAACCTGCTCAACTACAAGCTCGGCGTACTCTACAAACCAGTCGCCAACGGCAGCATCTACGCCAACTTTGCCGTGTCTGCGCAGCCGCCGGGCGGCAGCAACCTGTCGCTCAGTTCAGCCGCCAACAGCGCCGACAATCCGATCTTCGCCCCGCAAAAGGCCCGCACCACCGAAGTCGGCACCAAGTGGGACCTGCTCGGCGAGCGACTGCTGCTGACCGGAGCGCTCTATCGCACCATCGTCAGCAATGACGTCGTGCAGGATCCGGTCGACCTGCAGTACTACCAGGTTGGCAGGAAGCGTGTGCAGGGCATCGAGCTGAGCGCGGTCGGCAAGCTCACCGACAACTGGGCGGTGAGTGCCGGCTACACCACGATGAACGCCAGCGTGGTGAATGGTCCGAATGTCTCCCAGGACGGTTCCAGCGATCTGGCCTATACGCCCAAGAGCGCATTCACGGCATGGACCACATACCACCTTCCGTTCAACCTGACGATCGGCGGCGGCGGCCGCTATTCGGGTGAGCTGAAGCGCGGTACCGACGGTGCGGTCGGTACGCCGGCGTTCACCGATGCGTACTGGGTGTTCGACGCGATGGCCAGCTACGCGGTCAACAAGCACTTCGACCTGCAGTTGAACCTGTACAACCTGTTCGACAAGAGTTACGTCGCGGCGATCAACAAGAGCGGTTACCGTTACACCCCCGGCGCGCCGCGTTCGGCGATGCTCACTGCCAACTTCCGCTTCTGACGTTTGCGTTGCAGCCATTCTCCTGCGCGAGAAGGGCCACTCAGGAATCCGCCATGCTGCTGCACATCCCCGACGTCCTCAGCCACGAACAGGTCATCCAGATGCGTGCCGCGCTCGACGGCGCCGACTGGACCGATGGCCGCGAAACCGTTGGTGTGCAGGGCGCCAGGGTAAAACGCAACCAGCAGCTGCCGGATACATCGCCGCTGCGCCAGCAACTGGGCCAGATCGTGCTGTCGGCGCTGGCGAAGCACCCGCTCTATCACGCGGCAACGCTGCCGCTGCGCACCCTGCCGCCGCGATTCAACCGTTACGAGGGCGGCGGCCATTACGGTTTCCATGTCGACGGCGCGGTGATGACACTTCCCGTCGACGCCGGCCAGCTGCGCAGCGACATCTCCTGCACGCTGTTCCTCAGCGAAGCGGACGCCTACGACGGCGGCGAGCTGATTGTCAGCGACACCTATGGCGAGCACGAGGTGAAACTGCCGGCCGGCGATCTGATCGTCTATCCGTCGAGCAGCCTGCACCGGGTGCAGCCGGTTACCCGTGGCGCGCGGCTGGCGGCATTCTTCTGGGTGCAGAGCCTGATTCGCGACGACAGCCGGCGCCGCCTGCTGTTCGAGCTGGACACCTCGATCCAGACCCTGACCCAATCCGGCGCCGATGCCGACGCGCTGCTCCAGCTGACTGGCGTCTATCACAACCTGTTGCGCCAATGGGCTGAAACCTGAGAAGTGACGGCGTCCGCAGCGACTGATTGCGTCATCAGCTGTTCCCACCACGCGCCGCGGGGCGGATAATCGTCGGCCCTTGATGCAACGCGGCTGAATAATGTTCGTACCTGGTCAACGCTGGATCTCCTCTGCCGAACCCGAGCTCGGCCTCGGCACCGTTTTGCGCGTCGAAGGACGCGGCGTGCAGGTGCTGTTCGCCAAGGCCGGCGTGCTGCGCCCGTACGCAATGGATTCGGCACCGCTGCTGCGCGCCGAGTTCCGCGCCGGCCAGCGCGTCGCCGGCAAGGGCATCGCCTTCCTGGTCGAGCGCGTGGAGATTCGCGACGAGTTGCTGATCTACCGCGGCGAAGGCCGCGAGCTGGAGGAAGGCCAGCTCGACGACGAACAGAGCGTCAGCCAGGCCGACGATCGCCTGATCGGCGGCCGCACCGATCCGGTCGCGCAGTTTGAACTGCGTCTGGAAGGCCTCAAGCGGCGTGCCGAAGCACGCCGTTCGTCGATGTGGGGTCTCGGTGCCGCGCGGATCGGGCTGGTGCCGCACCAGCTTCGCGTGGCCGGCATCGCTTCCGCGCGTCGGCCGCCGCGCGTACTGCTGGCCGATGAAGTCGGCCTCGGCAAGACCATCGAGGCGGGCATGATCATCGCCCGCCAGCTCGCCACCGGCCGCGCCTCGCGCGTGCTGCTGCTGCTGCCCGACACGCTGGTATACCAGTGGTTCGTCGAATTGCTGCGCCGCTTCAACCTCAGCTTCGCGATCTACGACGAGGAACGCTGCGAGGCGCTGGAGCAGTCCGGCGACAACAGCAACCCGTTCGAGGACGAGCAGCTGGTGATCGCCGACTTCGGCTTTCTTGAGAACTCGCCGAAACACGCGCAGCAATTGCTGGATGCGCCATGGGATCTGCTGGTGGTCGACGAGGCCCACCACCTGGCCTGGTCGCCGGAAGTAGCCAGCCCGCGTTACACGATGGTGGAACGACTGGCCGCGGCGATTTCCGGCGTGATCCTGCTCACTGCGACGCCGGAACAGCTTGGCCGAAGCGGCCACTTCGCCCGCCTGCGCCTGCTCGATCCGCAGCGTTATCACGATCTGGACGGCTATCTGGCCGAAGCGGACACCTATCAGGCGCTCTCGAAGATTGCCGACCAGCTGCTCGACGGTGACGCGCTCGACGATGCCCAGCGTGCCACCCTCGCCGAAGCCTTCCACGGCGACGAGGTGCTCACCACGCAACTGGCCGAATCAACCAAACCGGCCAACGCGCGCGAGCTGCTCGCCGCGCTGATTGACCGCCACGGCACCGGCCGGGCGATGTTCCGCAACAACCGCGCCGGCGTCGGCGGCTTCCCCAAGCGCCTGCCCGAGTGGCATCTGCTCGATGCCGACACGCTGGAGGAGAACACCCGCCAGTCGCTGCTGGCCGAATTCCATGCCGACATCCAGCAACCGCCGGCGCTGATCAAAGTCGACTACAGCGCCGATCCACGCATCGACACTCTGATCGCCCTGCTCGACAAGTATCCACAAGACAAATTCCTGCTGATCTGTCGCAGCCAGGCCAAGGTGCTGGCGCTGGAAGACGTGCTGCGCACGCGCAGCGGCGTCGGTGTGGCGCGCTTCCACGAAGGCCTCGGCATCGTGCAGCGCGACCGCAACGCGGCGTACTTCGCCCAGCCCGATGGCGCGCGCCTGCTACTGTGCTCGGAGATCGGCTCGGAGGGACGCAACTTCCAGTTCGCGCACCGCTTGATCCTGTGGGATCTGCCGCTGGACCCGGACCTGCTCGAACAGCGCATCGGCCGGCTCGACCGGATCGGCCAGAAGCACGACATCAACATCCATATCCTGGCCGTCGCCGACAGCGCACAGCATGTGCTGGCGCGCTGGTACGATGAGGGCGTCAATGCGTTCCGCATGAGTCCGGCCGACGGCCGCGAGCTGCTGCGCCGCTACGGCGAGCCGCTGGCCCGATTGGCCGACGAGCACGCACGCGGCGACGACAACCGCGACCAGGAACTGGACGTGCTGCTGGCCGAGACCCGTGCCAGCCACGAGCAGATGGCCGAACTGATCCGTGGCGGTCGCGATCATCTGCTGGAGCTGGCAGCCAGCCGCGACCTGCATGCCGACGAGCTGCAGCAGGCGTTTGCCCGCGAGGATTTCGATCCAGGCCGCGACGCCTTCGTGCAGCGTCTGCTGGAGGCATTCGGCATTCATGCCGAGGAGCTCGGCGGCCAGGTGCTGCTGCTCGATCCGCAATACCTGTCCACCGATGCCCTGCCCGGCTTTGCCGAGGGCCCGCAGTCGGTGACGTTCGCGCGCGACGTGGCCTTGTCGCGCGAAGAGCTTCCGCTGCTGCGGCTGGATCACCCGCTGGTCGCCGGCGCGATGGATCTGGCGCTGTCCGGTGAACAGGGCAACGCGGCCTTCATGGTCGACGACGTACTGCCGCCGCGCACCGCCCTGCTGCAGGCGGTCTATGTACTCGAATGCGTGGCCGACCGCGGGCTGGACGCCGAACGCTTCCTGCCGACCCTGCCGATCACGGTCACCGTCGATACCCGCTTGGTCGAGCGTGCCGATTTCGCGCCCAGCGAGATCGCCCTGCGCAAAGCCGGCGATCGCAATATCGAAGTGGTGCGCTACCGCAAGTTTCTCGGCAAGCTGGTACCGCCGATGCTGGAGCGCGCCGAGGCCCTCGCCACCACGCGCGGACAAGCCAGCATCGATGAAGCCCTGAACCTCGCCACCGAGACGCTGGATGCCGAACTGTCGCGCCTGCTCGCGCTGCGTGCGGTGAATCCGTCGATCAGTGAAACGGAAATCACCGCCGTGGCCGACGAACGCACCCAGCTGCTGGCGGCGTTGCCGCAATCCCGCCTGCGGCTGGATGCGGTGCGCTTCGTGGTCAGCGCGGACTTCCTCGCGCTGCGCTGATCCACGTTCCATGTCTGGCGCTGACCGGAAAAGCGCCATCCATGCGCTGAACTGCTTCCGCCATGGTGACGACACCATGGCAGAAGCAGCTACAGCGTGGCTGTGACGGGCTCAACCGCAAGCATGTTGCGGCTGACGCCAAAAACCTTGTACGCCACCGTCAGCAGGGCGATCCACACCACGCCCACATACAGCGCCACGCGGGTGTCGGGACTGTAGCCGAGCATCACCAGTACAAAGGCGAGGAAGGCCAGACACACCACGCTGCTGAGTGGAAACCAGCGCAGCCGGAACGGCAACGGCGCGGGCAGTTGCCGGCGGAAGCGCCAATGCGCCACCAGCACCATGCCCCAGGTCCATACCGTGTTGAACGCGAGGATCGACATCATCATGCCGAAGATGCGCCCTGGCACCAGATAGTTCAGCAGCACGCCCAGCATCAGAAACACCAGCGTCACCAGTACGCCGCGCACCGGCACGCCCTGCCGGCTCAGGCGCTGCATGGCCAGCGGGGCCTGTCCCTTGGTCGACAGGCTGTGCAGCATGCGGCTGCCGCTGAACGTGGTGGAGTTGAAGCTGGACAGTGCGGCGGTAATCACCACGAAGTTGATCAACCCCGCCGCCTTGGGAATGCCGAGCTTGGCGAACGTGCTGACGAACGGACTGCCCTGCGTACCCAGTTCGTTCCACGGATAGATCGCCATGATCACGAACAGTGCGCCCACGTAGAAGATCAGGATGCGCCAGATCACCGAGTTGACCGCGCGCGGAATCGTCTGCTCGGGATGTGCGGCCTCGGCCGCAGCCATGCCGATCGTCTCGATGCCGCCGAAGGAGAACACCAATACCGGCAGCGCCAGTACCATGCCGGTCACCCCATTCGGGAACCAGCCACCGTGCGACCACAGGTTGGACAGGCCCACCGGGTGACCGCCATTGCCCCAGCCCAGCCAGATGATCGCGGCGCCACCGGCGATCATCAGCACCACCGTCAGCACCTTGATCAGCGCGAACCAGAATTCCATCTCGCCGTACACCTTCACCGCCAACAGGTTCAGGCCACCGATCATCGCCACGCTGCCGAACGCCCAAATCCACTGCGGCAAGTCGGGAAACCACGCCTTCATGTAGATGCCCACCGCCGTGCTCTCGGCAATGCCCACGCCCATCATCAGGATCCAGTAGTTCCAGCCGGTGAGATAGCCGGCGAACGGGCCGAGATACTTGTGCGCATAGGTGCTGAACGAACCGGCCACCGGGTCGTGCACCGCCATCTCGCCCAGCGCGCGCATGATGATGAAGATCATCGCACCGCCGAACAGGTAGGCGAACAGCACCGATGGCCCGGCCAGCTTGATCGTGCTGGCCGAGCCGAGGAACAGGCCCGCGCCGATGCACATGCCAAGCGCCATGAAGGTGATATGGCGCGGGCTGAGGCTGCGCTGCAGGTGTTGGGTCATGTGGAATACCGGTGAAGGAAGGAATCAGCGCAGCAGACGGCGCTTCGGTTTGATGGGCAGCCGTCCGCGCCAGTACTCGATCATTACATAGCCACCCAGCATGCCGCCGAGATGGGCGAAATGGGCGATGCCGGCCTGGGTGCCGGTAACGCCCTGCACCAGCTCGACCACGGCATAACCGGTGACGAACAGCCATGCCGGCATCGGCACCGGCAGAAAGATCAGCATCATCTTTTCCTGCGGATACAACATGCCGAACGCCAACAGTATGCCGAACAGCGCACCCGATGCGCCGATCGTGGGGTAGAAACCCGGGATGAACCAATGCACCACGATCAGCTGTGCAATCGCCGCCACGATCGCGCAGACAAAGTAGTAGATCAGGAAATGGCGCGCACCAAAGGTGCGCTCGATCGTCCCGCCGAACATGTACAGACCGAACATGTTGAACAGGATGTGGGTGAATCCATCATGCATGAAGGCGTAGGTCGCCAGCTGCCAGATGCGGAAACCGGCCGTGACGACATTGCCGTCGGGCGTCGCGCCGGTGACGTCCGGGCCCAGCGGCCATAGTGCGAAGTGCTGGGTCAGCGCCAGGCTGGTCTGATCGTGCAGTAGCAGCTGCAGCAGAAACACGACGACGTTGGCGATCAGCAGGTTGCGCGTGACGGGTGGCAAGTCAATTGGCATCAGATGGTTTCCGGAAAATCAATGGGCAGCGTAGCGACGACGGTGTGACGCCGCCAGCGATGACGTTCCCGTGCTGACTCTGCCCGGCGGGAATCGTTCATCCGGATCGGCGCGCTGCAGCGGGGTTGCATGCCGTACACGCAAAAGCCGCCTTGCGGCGGCTTTCAAGACGGGCAGGAGGGAAACCGACTCAGCCCTTGTTCGCCACCATGGCGATCGCTTCCGGCCGCTTGGCACCGGCAAAACGCTTGGCCCAGTAGCTCTCGCTGAGACTGGAAATTTCCACCGACTTGCCGGCACTGGGCGAATGGATGAAGCGACCATTCGAAATGTAGATGCCCACATGCGAAATGTTCCGCTTGCCATGGGTCCGGAAGAACACCAGGTCACCCGGCTTCATGTCGGCCCGATTGACCTTGAGGCCAGCCAGGAACTGCGAGGCCGAGTTGTTCGGCAATTGCATGCCGATCGCATGGGCAAACACGTAACGGACGAAGCCGCTGCAGTCGAAGCCTGTGGACGGGTCATGACCACCGCGCACGTAACGGATATCGCGCATTTTCATCGCCATCGCGATCAGCGCCTTGCGCAGATCGGTAGCGCTTTCGCTGGCGTCAACGGCAGGCGCCGACTCCTCGCCCGTCGCCTGTTCAGCGGCGGTGTTGTCGACTGCAACAGCGTTTGCTGCCGCTTGCTTGCCACCCAGCAGGCCCTGAGGACTGGCGGGAACAACCGACTGGCTCAACATCGGGACCGGATTGAAGATCGGCAGCTGGCTCAACAGTTGCGGCGTGACGTTGGCACCGGCTTGGGAGCCGTCCACCACAGGGACGTTGGCCTGCAACAAACCGGAGATCGGCAACGCCGACTTCATCTCGACGGCGGCTTCGGCATTTGCCGTGGCGGAAATGAGAGGGGACGCAACGCTGGCGACGGATGCCTTCGACCTGGCGTGGCTGGACTTGTGCGTCGCTGCTGCGAGTTTGGCGTGCTTGGTCTGGGTCGGCTTGTGACTAGCCAGTTTGCCGTGGGTGGGTTTCACATGCTGCGCATGCTTCGCCGGGGCCGACTTGCCGTGAGTCTTGCTGGTTGTTGCCTGTACGGGTGCCATCACGAACAAGGCTGCAGCGAGCACGGAAAGAGCGGTCAATCGGTTGATTGGCATGCGGTGGAAATCCCTTGTGATTCACAGGATTGGCCGCCTGCAGAAGCTGACGACGTGACGATGTAGTGAAGTTAACAAGAAGAAGGCATGCGGATGTTGGATTGAGGTTAATTGAACCCTGTCGTTTCCGAAAACAATGATGGAACGCACACTCAAACTCAGGCCATTGATTACAAACACTATTTCGTGATGTATCCGTGACTTGTCCAAGCACTTTCAGGACTGACTGGCAGTTTCAGACCAATAATGAGAGTCCGGAGAGGCCCGGCTACCGAAAATCGCGGTGCCGATCCGCACTTCGCTGGCGCCTTCGGCGATGGCAAGCGGGAAGTCGCCACTCATGCCCATGGAAAGCCTAGGAAGATCATGACCTTGCAGAACCGCTTGGTCGCGAAGATCACGCAGCATGCGAAAACAGCCGCGTACTTCGACCGGCTCGCTGGAATGGGTTGCCAGGGTCATCAGGCCGCGTACCCGCAACGTGTCGTAGCCACGCAAGGTATCGAGGAAGGTGGGCAGCTGTTCGGGAGGCAGCCCGTATTTGCTGGGCTCGTGCGAAGTCTTGACCTGCACCAGCACGTCGATCGCACGACCTTCCTGCTGCAAGCGTCGATCCAGTGCCTCGGCCAGTTCCAGCCGATCCAGTGATTGCACCTCGCTGACCAGCCGCGCCACATCCCTGGCCTTGTTGGTCTGCAAGTGGCCGATCATCACCCAGTCGATGTCGCAGTCGGCCAGCGGCGGCGCCTTGTCGCGGATCTCCTGCACCTTGTTCTCGCCAAAGCGGTGCAGACCCAGCTCGACCGCCGCCCGGATCAGCTCCGGACCGAACGTCTTGCTGACCGGCAGGATGTTCACTGATGCCGGATCGCGGCCAGCCTCGCGGCAGGCATCATCGACGCGCCGACGGATCTGCGCCCAGTTGGCGGCCAGAAAGGCGGTGTCCATGCTCATGCGCCGATTGTCAGGCTCCGGCCTTGGCGCTCTGCTCGTGGTGTCGTGCCACCACCTCAGCCACCACCATGCTCACTTTCTTGCCGGTGGGAATGTGCAGGAATTCGTTCGGACCATGCGCATTGGAATGCGGACCGAGCACGCCAGTAATCAGGAACTGCGCCTGGGGGAACTTCTCGCCGAGCATGCCCATGAACGGGATGCTGCCACCCTCACCCATGTAGGTGGCCGGCGCGCCGAAATAATGCTGTGAGGCATCGCCGACTGCCCGCTCCAGCCATGGCGACAGCTGCGGTGCGTTCCAGCCGCTGCCATCTTTCTCCAGCGTGAAGGTGACCTTGGCGCCGTAAGGCGGGTCCTTTTCCAGCAGCTGCTTGAGGAATTCGCCGGCCCTGGCACCATTGAGCGTGGGTGGCACACGCAGGCTCAGCTTCACCGAAGTCTGCGGCCGCAACACATTGCCGGCGCTGTCCAGCGGCGGCATGCCGCCGATCCCGGTCACCGCCAGCTGTGGGCGCCAGGTACGGTTGAGCACCAGCTCGGCCAGATCGTGGGTGACCGGCTGCATGCCCTCGACCCATGGAAACTTGTCGTAGATATCCGCACCCAGTACCTCGGCCGAGAGCTTGGCCTGCGCGACACGCTGCGCGGGGATCTCGACGTAAAGCTCGTTCGGCTTGATCTGGCCGGTGACCGGATCCTCCAGTCGTGACAGCAGCTCGCGCAGGATGCGGAAGCTCGACGGCACCACGCCGGAAGCATCGCCCGAATGCACGCCTTCTTCCAGCACCTGCACGGTGAGGTTGCCGCCGGTCATGCCGCGCAGCGAGGTGGTCAGCCACAGCTGGTCGTAGTTGCCGCAACCGGAATCCAGGCACACCACCAGCGATGGGCTGCCGATGCGCGCGGCCAGATGGTCGACGTAATAAGGAAGGTCGTAGCTGCCGGACTCCTCGCAGGCCTCGATCATCACCACGCAACGCGCGTGCGGAATGCCCTGCTCGTGCAGCGCCAGCAGCGCGGCCAGCGAGCCGAAGATCGCGTAGCCATCGTCGGCGCCGCCGCGGCCGTACAACTTGTCTTCCTTGATGACCGGCGTCCACGGGCCGAGCCCTTCGGCCCAGCCGGTCATCTCGGGCTGCTTGTCCAGATGGCCGTACAACATCACGGTGTCGTCGCCCTGGCCGGGCACTTCGATATAAATGAGCGGAGTGCGCCCTTCGAGCCGCACCACTTCCAGCGTGGCGCCCGGCAGCGCCGCCAGTTTGGAGCGCGCCCAGGTCTCCATCAACTTGACCGCCGCATCCATGTAGCCGTGCTCGACCCACTTCGCGTCGAACATCGGCGACTTGTTGGGAATACGGATGTACTCGACCAGCTGCGGCACGATTTCATCGTCCCACAGGCCACTGACAAAACGGGAAAGGCGGGCGGTATCCATGGTCAAACTCCGGGCGATCAGACCGATATTGTATCAGCGGCACTCAGCTACTCCGGTGTCGACGCCGACACGCGATCAGGCGACAACCCACAGCTGACCACAATGCTCGCGCACAGCTTCGTCATGAGGTTGCCGACTGTGCGCCTGCCCCGCTGCCCGGCACAGTGCTGCCACGGCACCCGGATGCCGCCTCAGCGCTCACGCGCCACCACACCCAGGGAGAAAAGCCATGTTCCACAAACTTGCCGCAGTTGCCTTTGCACTGACACTTGCACTGCCCGGCCTGTCGTTCGCCGCAACACCCGTCAACATCAACAAGGCCGACGCCGCCACCATCGCCAGTTCGCTGGATGGCATCGGCCAGTCCAAGGCAGAGGCGATCGTCGCCTGGCGCGATGCCCACGGACCGTTCAAGAGTGCCGATGACCTGGCCCAGGTCAAGGGCATCGGCCAGGCGACGCTGGAACGCAACCGCACAGCCATCCTGCTCACCGACACTACGGCCAATGCCGCGACCAAGGATGCCGTGACCAAGGCGGACAAACCGGTCAGGAGTAGGCACCGGAGCAAAAAGGCTGCTGTCGCGGACGCCGCTGCCACTGAATAACTCGGGAGGCCTTTCCACGGACGGGAACCAGACGGCGCGATCCATGGTGGGTCGCGCCGCTTGCGTTACACTCCCGCGCCCATCCAGCCCGCGCTCCTGCCATGATCCTGCCGCGTTATCACATCGCCGCTTCCGCCATTCAGGGCGCCGGCAAGGGGCTGTTCCTCGATGAAACCGTGGCGGCGGGACGCATCATCACCGCGCCGGATGGTATCGAGCAGACTTTTCGATACGCCGACATCCTTGCCGCGCCCGAGCTCAACGCGCAGTTCCATGCCAGCGCGCGCTGGTTCGAGGATCGCTACACGCTGTCGCCCGACTGGCCGGACGAGTGCTACATCAACCACAGCTTCACCCCGAACGGGCTGTGGCACCTGGGCTTCGTGTTTGCGCTGGCCGAGCTGCCACCCGGCACCGAGATCACCGTGGACTACCGGCACCTGCTGCCGCCTGGTCAGGCCGAGGATTTTGTCGATTCGCTCACAGGTGAGACAATCACCGGCTTGTCCTGGCAAGAAAGCCTCGCCAGCAGTACCCACGCACTGGCTGAACTGCTGGCTGCCACCCACCGCTGATCGTGATGTTTGATATCCCTACTCTTGAAACGGCGCGCCTGCGCCTTACCGCGCTGACCGAACAGCACTTCAACGACTACGCCGCGATGCTGGCCGACCCGGGTAGCACGCGCTGGATCGGCGACGGCCAGCCGCTGGATCGCACCAATGCCTGGCGCTCGCTGGCGATGCTGCTGGGCCACTGGCAGCTGCGCGGCTTCGGCATGTGGGCGCTGGAACTGAAGTCCACAGGCGAATTCATCGGCCGCGCCGGCCTGATGTACCCCGATGGCTGGCCCGATCTGGAAATGGGCTGGATGCTGAAACCGGAACATCGCCATCACGGTTATGCCA
The DNA here is from genome assembly GCA_027307195.1 of Rhodanobacter sp. Classification (GTDB taxonomy): domain Bacteria; phylum Pseudomonadota; class Gammaproteobacteria; order Xanthomonadales; family Rhodanobacteraceae; genus Rhodanobacter. The sequence goes on from DAHUXL010000080.1 coordinate 17,106, forward strand.
CTGAAGCGGGCAATGCCGTGCTCGAATTCGCCTGGAACCAGCTACATGCCCAGCGTGTGATCAGTCTGGTGCGGATCGGCAATGAAGCCTCCGATCGGGTGGCCGAACGCCTCGGCGGCGAGCATATCGAAGACATGGATTTCTACGGCAGCAACAGCCACGTGTTCGCCTACTACCCGCCGCACCGCGAACACCGCCGCGCTTACGGCTAGAGGCACGGTGCGCCCTGCCGGCTTGCGCCGGCAGGGGATGTCATCCTTATAGCGCCGCCGGCAACCCGCCGCCACGGCGCGATGACGACAGCGAACGCGCGACCTCGGCCAGCGCAAACAACCGGGCCACTCGAACCCAGCCGAGCACCAGCACCACCAGCTGCGCCAGCAATACGGCCAGCACCAGGCCACCCACGCCAAGCGCCGGGGTATGCATACGGCCCACGCCAAGCGCCAACGCGATCGCATAGCCGACCAGGCTGATCAGCAGATAGCACAGCAAGGTGCTGAAAGGCCGGCGCAACAGCTGCATGAAACCGCGACCGAAGGCGCGCGTGGCCGAACGCAGGCCGTTGTCGGCGATGAACGCGGCACGGCCCGATTCCACGATCGCCTGCGCCAGCACGAACAGCAGCACCGCCACCCCGATGGTGATATGCGATGCGCGATCCACCTGCGACTCCAGCACCGCCTTGCTGTCGATCCGATCCAGCGCATGGAACGCAAAACCGATCAGCGCCGCCATCACTGCATACGGCAGGATCGACCACAGCATCAGACGGAACATGCGGCCATATTCGACGATGCCGCATTGGAGCAGGTGACTGAAGCCCAGCACGCGTCCGGCACGTCCGCTGCCGATCATCATGCCGTTGAGAAACGGCGACAGCAGCACGGTCAGCAACAGGCCGAGCATCGCCACGCCATTGAACCAGCCGGCACTGTCGCCCAGCGCCGACATGGTATCGCCGAACATCAACGGGCTGAACTGCGCGGCCCACGCCGGCGCATGCACCGAATGGTCGAGCAAGCCGCTCAGTGCGCGCCACAACGGCAGGCTGACCACAGCCGTCGGCAGCAGCAGAAACAGTACCCACAGCAGCAACAGGCGCCATTGCATCGCCATCAACGGCGCCCGTGCAGCAGCGCCGATATTCACTCGGCGGGAAGCATGTTTATTGATCATCACAGTGACCCCACCAAGGCGTAGAAGGCTTGCAGCAAAGCGGCGACATCCGCGCTCCAGCGGCGCGAGGCGGTGCCGTCGCCCTTGGTGGTCAGGCTGTCGTTGAGCTTGTTCGCATCCAGATAGATCTTCTGTTCCGGATCGAGGGTGGCCGAGACCACCTTGGACGGCCGGGTGAAATCGAATCGGGCCCAGCGCCGGCCGTCATTCCAGCGCACATCCTCGCTGCTGCCATCGGCGAACTTCACCCGCAGCAGCTGCGGCACCTGGGCGCCGTCGCGCGACACGGTCACCGTACTGTTCCATGGGAATGGTCCGCTGCCCGGTTTCGCTTTCGGATGGGCCTTGGCCCAGTCCTTGCGCTGCTTGTCGATCTGCTTGTCGAGCTCGGTGCCGTCGATCTCGGTGCGCTTGCCGTCCTTCAGCACGCTGCCGACCTGCGGCAGCACTTCGGCGGTGTCGATGCTGGCGACGCGGTCGTCGATGCGCGCGGTGCCGTACACATACTGGTCGAATATCTCGTTGACCGTCTTCGCGTCGCCGGAGACATCGATCAGAGCGGCGCGCAGATCGGCCGCGGAAGGATGACGAAAGCGCCAACGCTTGTAGTACTCGCGGAAGGCTCTCTCGGTGACACCTTTACCCAGGCGCTCTTCCAGATCGTGCATCGCGGTGGCGGTGCGCGAATACACCGTGCCGTAGCTGCTGCTGGAAAAACGATCCCATGCATTCTCTCCGAGCGGATCGGCCGGCTGCTTCAGGCCAGCGGCCATGCGCTCCATCGCGAAACCGGTGAACGAGGGCGCAAACCCCAGCCGCCGCAGCATTGGCGTGGTGAGGACGATATTCTGCCCGCGCTCGCGCAGCATGCGCTGATCCCAGTATTCGTTGAGGCCTTCATCGAGCATTGGCTCCTCGAACTCGTTCGAGGCGAGGATGCCGTAGAAATAACCGTGGCCGAATTCGTGGATGGTGACGAAGTCGGAGGCGTACTGATTGAGCGTGCCCGGCTCCACCTTGGTGTAGCCCTCGGTGGTATAGAACGTCGGGTACTCCATGCCACCCGCCTCGTCGGCGTTGTACGGCGGCACCACCACTGTCAGTGTGCGGTACGGGTACGCGCCCAAGGTATCGGAGAAATAGCTCAGTGAATCGGTGCTCGCCTTCAACTGGGTCTGTGCGCTGCCGACGTACTCGGGCGGATACAGCACCTTCAACGCCACCTTCGGGCTACCCGGTCCCTGCCAGCTGCCGCCCAGCACCTTGTAGCCCTTGGCCGCGACCCAGGCGAAGTCGTGCACGTCACCCTGCACGAAGTGATAGGTGGTCTTGCCGCTTGCCGTCTGCGGCTCACCCTGCTGCTCGCCGACCGCACCGACGGTGTAGTCGCTGGGTACGGTCAGGCGCACGTCGTACAGGCCGAAGTCGGCAAAGAACTCGCTGTTGAAATGAAACTCGTGCACGTTCCAGCGCGGCGCTGTAGCGCCGCGTTCGCCGGCCAGCTCCAGCACGCCGATCTTCGGGAACCACTGGCCAACCAGGTTGAAGTCACCAAACCAGCCGGTGCGTTCGACCACCCGCGGCAACTGGCTGAGGAAGTCGATGTCCAGGGTCAGGGTCGCGCCCGCCGCGACCGGTTCGGCCAGATCGATGCGCACCACGGTCTGGTCGGTGGCCGGGCCGCCATCGGGCTGCACGAAAGTCCACTTCAGCGCGGCGTCGCCCTGCTTGACCTGCTGCAGGTCGATCCAGCCCCATTCGCCCTTCTTCAACGCGGCCGCGCCACGCGAACGGCCATGCGCAGTCAGCACCTTGCGTTCGGTGAACCAGGTGCTGCCTTCGTTCTGGAATCCGTTGAGGTACAGATGGAAATAGACGTGGCTGACCGGGCGATCGCTGCGGTTGCGCCAGGTCATGTGCTCCTTGCCGGTTACCGCATGCTTCGCGGCATCCAGTTCGGCATCGATCTGGTAGCTCACCACGCGATCGGACAAGGTCGCTTCACTGCCCGTACGCTCGCCGCCCCACGCATCAGCGGCGCTGGGCGCCAGCGGGGCAGCTGCGCTGGCGGCGGCAAACGGAATGTCGGCGAGCAACGTCGTACTCGAACTGGCTGGCGCCGGTGCCGTAGCGGGCGGCACGCCGGCCGTGCCGGTCGCGACGGCCTGCTGCGCCAACACCGTCAACGGACAGACCGCAACCGACACGGTCACGGCACACAGGTATCCCCACTTGCGTATAGCTGGCCGCATGCTTGCTACTCCCCCGGGCAATCCGCGCAGAGTGCACGCAACCGACACATGCGGCATAGGCCAGAGGTCATGCCGGTGCGGGATGGCCGCATGTCGACGGTCCACGCCGATGCCAGCTGCGGATGCATCGCGCAAATGCCGCACTGCGGGAACTGCCACAGATGTGAATGGTCTGCAAATGCACGGGAGCCGATGATTCCGACTACGCTGACCGTACACATCGAGCCACCCACTAGAATCCATCCCGGCCAGAACCCCTTGCCGGCTGCGGCGGCAACCTCATTCACGCGGAGCCAGGAATCCACGATGCGCATCTTGCTGGCCGAAGACGACCCTTCCATTGCCGGGGCGATTTGCGCATCGCTGCGGCATGGCGGTCACGCGGTGGATCATGTGGCCAGCGGCAATCTGGCCGACGCGGCCCTGCGCGATCACGACTACGACCTGCTGGTGCTGGACCTTGGGCTGCCCGCGCTTGACGGCAGCGAGGTATTGCGCCGTTTGCGCAGCCGCGGCACGGTCATGCCGGTGCTGGTGGTGACCGCCCGCGACGGCCTGCCCGAACGCATCCGCGTGCTTGATCTGGGCGCCGACGATTATCTGGTGAAGCCGTTCGCCCTTGCCGAGTTCGAGGCGCGCGTGCGTGCGCTGTTGCGACGGGCCAGCAGCCAGGGCAAGCCGGAACTGCAGTTGGGCCGGTTGCGGCTGGATCTGCCCGGACACCGCGCGTGGATCGATCAGCTGCCGCTGGAGCTGACCGCCCGCGAGTTCAGTCTGCTGGAAGCGCTGGCATTGCGGGCCGACCGCGTCACCAGCCGTGCCCAGCTGATCGAGGCACTGTGCGACTGGGATCAGGAATTGACCGACAACGGCCTGGACATCGCGATCCATCGCCTGCGCCGCAAGCTGCATGGCAGCGGCACCGGCGTGCGCACGATCCGCGGCCTCGGCTATCTGCTGGAAGAAGTGACGGAATCCGCGAGCGATCCTGCATGAGCCGCCTGCGCCCCAGCCTGCGTCGCCGCCTGCTGGTCTTCCTGCTGATTCCGATGGCTGCCCTGCTGCTGCTGGACGCGCTGCTGACTTATGGCGTGGCGCTGACCTATGCCAACAGGGTGCACGACCGCGATCTGAGCGACGATGCGCTGACATTGGCGAAGATGCTTGGCAACGACCAGCTCGGCAGCCAGCTGACGCCGCAGGCACGGTTTCTGCTCGAATACGATCCGGGTGGCCGCAGTTACTTCAGCATAAGCAGCGCCCGACACGGCCTGCTGGCAGGCAACGGGCAGCTGCCGCAGCTGGCGCAGGCACCTCCACTCGACGCCGCACCGACGCTGTACGACACCAAGCTCGACAAGCACAGCCTGCGTGTGGCGACGGTCCACACGGCGGCGCCCCACGATCCCGGTGACAGCCTGATCATCACCGTCGCCGAGACCCTGCGCGATCGGCACGAACAGGCGCGGGAAATCCTACTGCTGGCGATCCTGATGCAGACGTTGCTGATCGTCTGCGTGTTGTCGCTGGTCTGGTTCGGGGTCAGCCGCGGCCTGCGCGTACTGGATCCGCTGACCGCCCGACTGGCAGCCCGTTCGCATGAACTGACCCCGATCGACGGCGCCGACGTGCCGCAGGAAATCCAGCCGCTGACGCGCACCATCGACGCGCTGTTCGGTCGCCTGCGCAGCATGCTGGCCCTGCATGACCGTTTCATCGCCGATGCCGCGCATCAGCTGCGCACGCCGCTGACCGGGTTGAGTCTGCATGTCGATCGTGCGCTGGCCGATCCCAGGCCGGAAACGATGATCGATGCGCTCACCCATATCCAGCGGCTGACCCAGCGCGCCGCGCGCACGTCGTCACAGCTGCTGGCACTGACCCGGGCGCAGGCGGCACCGCTGGACAATGAAGAGCGCGGCCTGCTCGATCTGGGCCGGATGATCCCCGATGCGGTAGCGCAGCGCATCCACGAGGCGATCCGCGCCGGTGTCGACCTGGGCTATGAAGGCGTCAGGCAGCCGCTGTACATCGATGGCGACGCAGCCAGCGTCCTGGATCTGCTGGACAACCTGATCGACAACGCCATGCGTTACGCCGGCCGGGGCAGCACAGTCACTGTCAGCCTGCAGGCGCATGCCGATGGGAGCGTCAGCCTCAGCGTCGAGGACAACGGGCCCGGCGTGCCGCCGGAACTCCTGCCACGACTGCGAGAGCGTTTTTTTCGCGCCGCAGAGAACGGCGAGGAAGGCAGCGGGCTGGGGCTGGCGATCGTCCAGCGGATTGCCGAGCGGCATCACGCCGAGGTGATCTACCGACTAGCCGAGGAGCATGGCCTGAGCGTCGAAGTGCGCTTCCCGCCGCCGGCAATCTCGCCCGCGAACCGTCCGGCATGAGCGCGATGGGCGCATGCTTCGCTGCATATCGCCTGTACGCCTGACTGGTCGGGTTTTGCGATCTCGCCCGATGCCCTCAGAATAAGCAGGTACCGAACCATGATCGTGACGCAGGACAACCGTCATCGAGAGCCGACGGGTATACCTGCGTCAAAGCATCACCATGGAAAAATGCACACCGTGTCATTTCGACTGAGCAAGGCAACTCCCGGCGACCGGCTGCGCGCATGCGTGCTGGGCGCCGTGCTGTGCGGGTTGGCCGGTTGTGCCGCGCCACTGCCCAAGCTGACATCCCCCGTGCCGACCCAATGGCAGCATGCGATGGCCTCGGATCCGGCCAAGCCGACCGATCTGCATGGCTGGTGGCATGCCTTCGGCGATTCCGACCTCGATGCACTGGTCGACCGTGCGCTGGCCAACAATCTTGATGTGGCGCAGGCAGTCGAAAGGTTGCGTGCCGTGCGCGCGCTGCACGACCGCTCCCAGGCACGCTACCTGCCGTCGCTGCGCGCGAGCACCAACGATGTGGTCGAACCGAGCGCAAGTGCTTCCTACCTGCTGGTCGGCTTCGACGCCAGCTGGGAGTTTGGCCTGTTTGGCCGGGCCGAGGGCAGCCGGCGAGAAGCCCAGGGGGCGCTGGACGCCGGCATCGCCGACCTGCGCAGTGCGCAGGTCTCGCTGGTCGCCGAAGTCGTGCGTGAGTGGATCGAGCTGCGCAGCGCCCAGCAGCAGGAAAAACTGCTGTTGGGGATCAACCAGACCCGCGAGCACGAATGGCAATTGCAGCAGGTACGCCAGCGTCTGCAACTGGCAGCACCCGGTACAGTCGATCAGGCCCAAGCCGCATTCGCGCAATCCACGGCTGCCCTGGCGGCACCCCGGCAGGCCATCACGGCCAGCGCCCAGCGACTGGCCATGCTGCTCGGCCAGAACCAGCCCGACGCCGCCTGGCTGCAACCGGGCACACCCCCCGAACTGGGCGCATGGCAACTCGCCAGTGCCCCAGCCGACCTGGTGCGCACGCGCCCGGAGATTGCCCGTGCCGAAGCAGACGTGCTGCAGGCCGCCGGCGCACTGGCGCTGGCCCATGCCGATCTGTTTCCCAGCATCGGTCTTGGCGGGTCGATCGACTGGTCGACCGATATCGACAACAACCACAGGTTCGCCAACACGCCAAATTCGATCGTCTCGGTGGGACCGGAGCTCAATATTCCCTTGTTCGACTGGGGTATCCGACTGGCCGCCAAGCACGCGAAGGATCACGAATTGAAAGCCAGCGTGCTGGCTTACCGGCAAGCGGTGCTGCAAGGTGTGGCCGAGGTGGAAACCGCATTGGGTGCCGTGCAGCAGCAGCAGCAGCGTGAACAGCACAGTCTGCTTGCATGGCAGGCGCTGCAGCGCGTCGATCAAGCCGCGCGGACGCGGGTGAGCCTGCGACTGGGCAGTCCGCTCGATCTTGCCGAGAGCCGCATAGCCGCCGATCAGGCCGCGATCGAACTGACCGATGCCCGCGCCGGGCACAACCTGGCCTATGTGGCACTGTTCAAGGCACTCGGCGGCGCACCATTGCCGTCGGCTGACCAGATCGATGCGTCGCCGCAAGCACCATCCGGCTCCTCCCACAACGAGGCACACCGCTGATGGTGGCCCTCGCGCGCAAGACGCTGATCTATGAGTGGCGGCGCTTTCTGCCGGCGATGCTGGCGGTCGGCTTCGCCGGCCTGCTGCAACTGCTGCAGATCGCCCTGGTGCTGGGCATCTTCGGTAGCACCAGCCTGTACATCACCGGTTCGTCGGCGGATGTGTGGATCGGCTATCCCGGTACGCAGAGCGTGGGTTCGGGCCGCACGATCAGTGCCGACGTGGAATCGCATGTGCTGATGGATCCGGCCGTGCAGCGGGTCGAACCGTACATCTGGGTCGATGGCGACTGGCGCGGCACCGGTGAAACCGGTGGCGTCTCGGTGTTCGTTTCCGGCATCGATCCGAGCCCCAATGGCCTGATGTTCTCCAAGGCATTGCCGGCCAGCTTGCGCGCGCGGCTGGCTGAGCCGGATGCCGTCGTCGTCGATCGTTCCGCGCTGGATCAACTTGGCGTCGCCATCGGCCAGACCGCCACCATCAACGGCCATCCGGTGCGGGTGGTCGGCATCAGCAGTGGCCTGCGAGCGCTGGGCGGCGTCAACGTGCTGTGCTCGCTGGATACCGCGCGGCGGTTGAATGACGATCCGGCCGACAGTGGCCCGACCTATCTGGTCGCCAGGCTGCACGACCCGAGCCAGGCCGATGCGGTGGCCGCGCGCCTGCGTGGTGACACCGCGTTCGGTCCTTACACGACCTGGAGCGCTACCGATTTCGCCCGCATCTCGGTGCTCTACTGGCTGTTCGATACCGGTGCCGGTGCCGGCGTACTGTTCCTGGCCGGCATCGTGTTTCTGGTCGGCGCGGTGATCACCAGCCAGACCCTGATCGCCGCGGTCAACGGCTCCGTGCGCGAATACGCCACCCTCAACGCACTCGGTGTGGGTGTGGCGGCCTTGCGCAGAGTGGTGCTGGAACAGGCGTTCTGGGTCGGCGCGCTGGGCCTGCTCGGCGCCAGCGTCCTCGGCATCGTACTGATGATGCTGGCGCGCAGTCAGGACGTGCCGGTGGTGCTGAACGTGCCCGCGGCGCTGGCCTGCATCGTCCTGGTGATGGGTCTCGCCGCCGTCTCCGGACTGGCCGCGATGCGCAGCCTGCGTCGCGCCGATCCCGCCACCTTGCTGAGATAATCGTGATGCATCCCGCCACCGCCAGCGAACCCGTGCGCACGCCCGCCCTGCAGGCCGAAGGCATCTGCAAGGCATTCGTTTCCGGCCAACAGCGCACACAGGTGCTGGATGGTCTGACGCTGAGTATCGAAGCCGGTGAACTGACCCTGATCTCCGGCCCGTCCGGCTGCGGCAAGAGTACCCTGCTGGCCGTGCTCAGCGGGCTGCAGAAGGTCGACAGCGGCCGCGTGCAGGCACTCGGCAGCGAACTGGGCCAGCTCGATCTGCGTGCGCTGGAGCGCTTCCGCCTTCAGCACACCGGTTTCGTGTTCCAGGGTTTCAACCTGTTCCCCGCGCTGAGCGCGTTCGAGCAGGTCGAGTTGCCGCTGAATCACATGGGGCTGTCGCGCGATGAAGCCCGCCGACGCGCCCGCAGCTCGCTGGAAGAAGTCGGCCTGGGCCACCGCATGCGCTTGCGGCCGTCCGAGCTGTCCGGCGGCGAGAAGCAGCGTGTGGCGATCGCCCGTGCACTGGCCAAGGAACCGGAGCTGCTGTTCGCCGACGAGCCGACCAGCGCACTGGACGCAGCCAACGGCCAGATGATCATCGACATCCTGCACCGGATCGCGCACACCCACGGAACCACCGTGCTGTGTGTCAGCCACGATCCACGTCTGGTCGTTCACGCCGACCGCGTGCTGGCGATGGAAGATGGCCGCATCTTGAGCGACCGGCGTACCCACGCGCCGCTCATCGACAACCAAGGAACTCCGTCATGAAGCCGTCCCTCATGAAGCCACCCGCTGCCCGTCCGTCGCGGTACTTGCCCGGCATGCAGATCTGCCTCGCACTGACGCTGGCTTGTCTGCTGGCCGCCTGCTCCCGATCCACCGATGCGCCAACCAACGCCACTGCACAACCTGTCACCACCTACGCCGCGGTGGCACGCGGCAAAGTCGACATCGAAGGCGGTCTGCTGACGCTGTCGATGCCGCGCGAAGGCACGCTTGCCAGGGTTGCCGTGCATGAAGGCGATCGCGTCAGGCAAGGTCAGCTGCTCGCCGAACTGGATACCCAGCCGGCCACGCTGGCGGTCGACGCCGCCCAGGCGCAACTGGAGCAGGCACAGGCGCAGATGAAATTGCTCGCTGTCAAACAGACGGCGGCGAAGCAGCGCGCCGAGCGACTGGTCGCCGCCGTTGCCGCGGGCGCCGGGGACGGCCAGAGCGCCGACGACGCGCGCGAAGCGGCTGCCCAGCTTGATGCCGAACAGTTGAGCGACCGCGCAGCGCTGAGCATGGCCAGCCAGAAGCTGGACGAGGCCCGCTACGAGCTGAAGCAGCGCAGCCTGCTCGCCCCGTTCGACGCCGAGGTGGTGCAGGTGTCAGCGCAACCCGGCGCCAGCGTATCGCCCACGTCCGGTCCGTTGTTCACCCTGCTGCCGCAGAAACCGCGGATCATCCGCGCCGAACTCAACGACAGTTTCGTCGGGGTGATCCGACCCGGCATGTCCGCCGAGGTGGTGCCCGACAACGGTCGCGACGGCGCCCACTGGAACGCGCATGTGCTGCGCATTGGCCAGGTGTATGGTCCGGCCACGCTGGAAAACGACCCGCAGGTGCGCGCCAACGCGCGCACGGTGGAATGCGTGCTGGCATTCGACGAACCGCAGGATCTGCGCATCGGACAGCGCGTGATGGTGCGTTTTGGCGCCACTTCGACACCTGTCCATGCCGCCCCGAAAGGCTGAAGAAACCGCACTCTGCGAACCTCATACCCTATGTAGAACCGCGGCCAGCGACCGGCCGCGGCTCACCCACAGGGCTATCGCGTGATCCAGCAAACTGATTTCTTCTTCGAGGGCGGGCGCAGCGGCGTACTGCTGATCCACGGCCTGACCGGCACGCCGATGGAAATGCGGCTGCTCGGCAAGGGCCTGAACCGCGCCGGCTTCACCGTGCACGGCATGCAGCTGGCCGGCCACTGCGGCAACGCCGAAGACCTGCTCGCCACCGGCTGGCGCGACTGGTACGCCAGCGTCGAAAAAGCCGCCGACGAGATGCTCGAAAAAGTCGACCACCTGTTCGTCGGGGGTCTGTCGATGGGCGCGCTGCTGGCGTTGAAACTGGCCGCGGACCGGCCGCAGCAGGTCGCCGGCGTCGGCGTGTACGGCGCCACCTTCCGCTATGACGGCTGGAGCATTCCGTGGCTGGCGCGACTGTCGTTCCTGCTGCCGCTGCTGAAGAAACTCGGCATCGGTCGCAACCGCAGCTTCATGGAGCAACCGCCCTACGGCATCCGCGACGAGCGCCTGCGCGCGCAGGTCAGCACCGCCATGCTCAGCGGCGACAGCGCCGCTGCCGGCCTGCCCGGCAACCCGTGGTATTCGCTGGCCGAGATGTATGGCCTCGCCGCCGAAGTGCGCAGCCAGCTTTCTCAAGTGACCGCACCCTGCCTGGTCGCGCACGCCAGCGAGGACGACGTCGCCAGCCTGAAGAATGCGGAACTGGTGATGCGCGAAGTCAGCGCACCGGCCGAGCTGCTGCTGCTCAAGGACAGCTACCACATGATCACCATCGACAAGGAACGGCGCACCCTGATCGATCGCTCGGCCGCGTTCTTCGACGACATCGCCGCGTCGAACGGCACGCAGCGCGTCGCGGCCTGATGATGTCGGTGGCGGGTTCCATTTCTCCGCTGGTGGCGGGCCTGTGGTTGCTCAACATCGTGCTCGACACCGGCGGCCAGCTGGCGTTCAAGGCCGCTGCGGGAGACGAGGCGGCCGGTGACGGTCTGGCACGCTGGAAGCACATGGCATCACGGCCATGGCTGTGGCTCGGCGTCGCCAGCTATGTGGTCGAGTTCCTGGTGTGGATCGCGTTCCTGTCGCTGATCCCGCTGTCCGAAGGCGTGCTGCTGGGTTCGATCAACATCGTCGCGATCATGGTCGCCGGACGCTTCCTGTTCGGCGAGAAACTGACCCGGCTGCGCGTTGCCGGCATCCTGCTGGTGACGCTCGGCGTGGTGATCGTGGGGGTCGGCGGATGAAACGCTTCTATCTGTTCGGCTTCCTGCTGTTGATGGGTTTCGACACCCTCGCGCAGATCAGTTTCAAATACGCCGGCACCCAGGCGCTGCCGGTCGCGGCCAGCATCGAATGGGTGTTGCGCGTGTTCGGTCAGCCATGGGTCTACGGCGCGGTGATCGGTTACGTCGGCGCGTTCTTCACCTGGATGGCCCTGCTCAAGCACGCACCGATCGGCCCCGCGTTCGCCGCCTCGCATCTGGAAGTGGTGTCGGTGATGCTGCTGTCGATCTGGCTGTTCGAGGAGCACCTCAACACGGCCCGCGTGCTGGGTGCGATCGCGATCATCGCCGGGATCGTCTGCCTGGGCATGGCCGAAAGTCGCGAGCACGTGCCCGAACCTGCCGAAGCCTGAGCACCGGCTAAGCTGCGCGCATGCTGCCTCGCCGCCCCCACGAACTGCCGCCCACCGCCGGCCTGCCGCTAAGGTTCGCCGACCTGCGCCCGGGCGCGCCGACCCTGGCTGCCGACCTCGCCGTGCAACTGGGCACGCCGCCGCTGCAACTGGAATGCTCCGGCACCGCGTCATTGCTGATCGCGTTGACCGCGCTGCATGAACGGCAGCCGCGACGTCGGCGTGTCGTGGTACCTGCCTACACCTGTCCGCTGGTGGCGATCGCCGTGCGGCAGGCCGGGCTCGAATTGCAACTGTGCGATCTGCGGGCCGGTCACTACGACATGGATCCGGCTGCATTGCGTGCCGCCTGTGACGAACGCACGCTGGCGATCATCCCCACCCATCTGGCCGGCCGCGTCGCCGATGTCGCGGACGCGCTTGCCGTGGCACGCAGCGTCGGCGCCTACGTGATCGAGGATGCCGCGCAGGCGCTCGGCGCGCGTCGCAACGGCATCAGCGTGGGGCTCGCTGGCGACATCGGCTTTTTCAGTCTCGCTGCCGGCAAGGGGCTGTCAATCTACGAAGGTGGCCTGCTGCTGGCACGCGATCCCGCACTGCGCGAGCACCTCGCACGCACCGCCGCGCGCATCGTGCCGCACAGTATCGGCTGGGAATGGAAACGCAGCATCGAACTGCTCGGCTACACCGCGCTGTACCGACCACGCGGCCTGCGGCTGGCGTACGGCAATCCCCTCCGCCGCGCCCTGCGCCACGGCGATCCGGTGGCTGCGGTGGGCGACGATTTTCCGTTGACGATACCGCTGTACCGCGTCGGTCGCTGGCGCCAGGCGGTGGGCGCGCATGCCGCCACGCGCATGCCCGCTTTTCTCGATCAACTGTCGGCACAGGCGCAACGCCGCCTGCCGCGACTGCGCCGGATCGACGGCGTCGAGGTACTCGATGATCCTGCCGGTGCACAAGGTACCTGGCCGTTCCTGCTGCTGCTGCTACCCGACCAGCAACGTCGCGATACGGCGCTGACGCAGCTGTGGCCATCCGGCCTCGGCGTCAGCCGTCTGTTCATCCACGCCCTGCCCGATTACGCCTATCTCGCCGGCGTGGTGCCATCCCAGGACGTGCCGAACGCACGCGATTTCGCTGCACGCAGCCTGAGCATCAGCAACAGTCCATGGGTGACTGACGACGACCTCGAGACGATCTGCGGCGTACTCGAACGCGGCTGAGTCATCCGTCCGGCCCGTGACGACAAGCACGCCGGATTAACAAACTCGCAACCTTCTGCACGCAAGAATGCCGCGGGTCTGGTCGCATGCATCCATCGCTTGATCACGCTTCCTGCCACCGGTCACCGCGGATGGAATCCGCGCAATCGCCGAGTTCCGCATGACGACATCGCACCTGGCCAATCGCATCACGAGCCAGCTCGCCGGGAACCGGCGACTGCACTGGATGGCGGCATTCTTCCTGCTGCTGCCGCCGGTGTTCTTTCTGTTTCCCGTGCCGATCGACGAGACGCGTTATCTGGCGGTTGCATGGAACATGCGCTGGAGCGGGCAATGGCTGGTGCCGTGGCTCGACGGTGCGCCGTATTCGGACAAGGCTCCGCTGCTGTTCTGGCTGATCAACCTGGCTTGGTCGGTGACTGGCGTGCATGCCTGGGCTGTGCGGTTGCTGGAATTGCTGATCGCGCTGGCGACCGTGCCCCTGCTCGCCTCGCTGGGTCGCCGGTTGGGCGCCAGCGAGGACGCCGTGGAAAACGCACAGTGGCTCTGGCTGGGTTGCGCCGCACTGGCCTTCTACGCGGACGTCGTGATGTTCGATCTGCTGCTCACGTTCTGCACGCTGGCGGCATGGCGCGCCACACCGGCGCTCGTGGGACGACACTGGCCAGGCGAGAGCCTGCTGATGGTGCTGGCTCTGGGGGCCGGCGTTCTCGTCAAGGGGCCGGTCGCGCTCCTGGTGGGCGGCATGCCGGCCCTGTTCGCGCCGTACTGGATGCCGGCGCTGCGTGTGCAACCGCTGGTGTTCTATCTGCGACTGCTCGGCATCATGGCCGTCGCCATCCTGCTGGTGCTGGCGTGGGCGATTCCCGCCGCGCGCGCAGGCGGTCCCCACTATGCAGACGCCATCTTCCTGCACCAGACCATGGGCCGCGTGGTGCACAGCTTCGCCCACGCCCGTCCCTGGTGGTGGTATCTGCCCATCCTGCCCCTGATGACACTGCCGTGGACGCTCTGCCTTGGACGCAACGCAACGGCAACCACTTCTTCATTGCGCCATCCCAGTGCGCCGGATCGCTTCGTGGCTGCAACGTTCATCCCGTGTTTCGTGGTCTTCAGCCTGATCAGCGGCAAGCAGCCGCACTATCTGCTGCCCCTGCTGCCGGCCTTGGCCCTGTTCGCAGGCGGACGCCTCGCGGCAGGCCGCTGGCGCCTATCGCCCTGGCGAGCGGGTGTGGCTCCGATGGCGCTCGGCCTGCTCGTGGCGCTGGGCCTGGGCTGGTGGGAAGCGCCAGGCTCTGGCCCGTGGGCCTGGGTGTGCGGTGGGCTCATCATGCTCATGGGCGTGCTGTATCCGCTGCGGCGTACGCATGCACTGTCGGGCAGCACCGTTGCACTCGGCATGCTGACAGCGATCATGTTGTGCAAGCTCGCCTTCGTGCTGAGCATCGGGCCACGCTACGACGTGCACACGATGGCGCAACGCATCGCGGCCGCTCAGCGCGCCGGTACCCCGCTGCTGTACGCCGGCTCGGAGTACGGTCTGTTCACGTTCGCTGGCCGCCTGACGGCCCCGATCCCCAGCGCCCATGATCCGGCCCAGGTTGCCGCCTGGGCCCACGCACACCCCGACGGCTGGATCATCAGCAGCAATGAAGTCTGTCGGCAACCGGACAGTTCGCCGCTGTACCGGCAAGCCTACCTTGGGCGCAGCCTGGGGATCTGGCAGGCCGGCGCGATCGATACCCAGGCTTGCAACGGCAATGAAACTGCCGTGCCCCGGCGCGATCCTGGCCATGCCTGACCGCGTCGGGGCACCTCCGATCTCCTGCATGGGATCGCGGCCCGGACCGCCTGCAAAATTTCGAGTCTCAGCGTATGCCGATGCGTCGACCAGCCCTGTCGATCGACAGGCAGCTCGGCGCCGTCTGCATGCGCCCCCGCTTCGACGAACGCGTCGCCCCTGGCTGCGGGCGTGTCGAAGCAGCGGAACGCCTTTTCGCCCAACCACATCACCAGCACTTCACGATCGCACAGCGATCGCCTGCAGCAGCTGCAGGTTCAACGCATGCTGCTGCGCCTGCCAGCCGGCCAGCTGTGCCGGATCGATCTCGGGCTGCTCGTCCATTGCCGACAGCCGGCGTTTCCACCAGCTCCGGTAGCGGTAATGCGAGACCTCGCCGTTGATGTCGCTGCCGACCAGGCCATTGCGCAAACTGCCGATCAGCGCCACCGCGTGATCGGTCAACAGCAGGCCCTGATCCCAGTTGGTATGCGCCACTTCGGGTGAGAACGCATCCTTGTCGATCGACAGGTAGCTCGGCATCGTCTGCGTGCGTTGCGCTTCGACGAACGCATCGACCATTGACTCGGGCGTGTCGAAACCACGGAATGCATGCGCCAGCCCGAGCCGGCGCGACCAGCCGGTATCCACGCCGATGCTCCAGTAGCTCAGCTTGCCGCGGCGCAGCGGGCTCAGGTAGTTCTCCCACGCATGACCAGCGCCGATATCAGCCGAGGTGATGCCAAGCACATGCACATGGCTGACCTGCGGCAACATCGCCACGCGACGCACCCACGAACCGCAATGCACGCCGAACGGAAAGCGCATGTTGTCCGGATGGTTGTCCAGCACCACCACCTGGAAGGGTGTGCCCGACTGCAGGCGCGCGATCAGCGGCCAGCTCAGGTGATGGAAGTCGCCGCTGCCCATGAACACGGTGCCGTATTCGGCCGGCAGCAATTCGTCGAGCATCGTGCCGAAGCGCCGCATCGTCGCCAGCGAGCAGCCGAAGCGGATCGATTCCTGCCAGTGTGCCAGCGGCAATACCAGCCGGTCCGCCAGCGGCCCCACCGACTGGTCGATGTCGAGCACGACGGGTCGGTTCGCCAGGTTATTCATCAGTAGCCTCCGTGGCCGCCTGCCAGCTGCGATCACTTTCGAAATGACTGCCGAGTCGACGCAGTAATGCGCGCAGCAGTGGATTGCGGGCATATACCGCATGACGGGTGAAGGTCATGCGCGCACCCAGGAAGGATTTGACCTCGGGGTCGGTCCAGCCGGCCACGTAATGACTCAGGCCTTGCTGGCGCGCGTAGTCGAGATTGTGCATCCAGCTGACGAAGTACAGGTTGTGCTCGCGTGCCTGCGGATAGGCGAAGCCGACATATTTGTCGATCAGCTTGCCGCCATGCTCGTAGCAGAGATTCCAGCCGATCATCTGCCCGGCATGCCGATAGACGAAGACCACGCCACCACTGCCGGCATCCTGCAGCACCTCGCGGAAGAACGCCGCGCTCAGCCGGTCGAAATGGACCTCGCTCTGCGCGTACACGTTGTCGAACAGCGCATAGAACTCGGCCAGCGTCGCCGCGTCGTCGAAGCGTGCGTCACCGGTGCTCACCGCCTCGATTTCCAGATCGGCGCGCGAACGCAACTTGCGCCGGATGTTCTTCCGCCGACCGGACGACAGTCGCGCGAGATACTCGTCGCCCGAGGCGAAATCGATCGGCACCCACGCCAGTGCCTGCCCTTCCAGCAGCACATAGCCTTCGCGTTCGCAGGCAGCGGCGAATTCACGCGCATACGCATTGTCGGCATCGCTGAGCAGGGGCGAATCCTGCGCGATGTCCTTGACGATCATCAGCCTGCATTCACGCCCATAGGCCGCCTTCAGCCCCTGCGCCAGCACAGCGGGTGTCACGTCCGACGGTAACGGCGCGTACTCGGACACGGTGGTGCCGGCAAAGCGCGTGCGCCAGCGCAGCAGGCGCCCCCACCAGCGATACAGCGGCAGGTGTGTCACGCGACGGCGCAGCGCATCGTCCGCCGTGGTCAGCAGATCGAACGGCGCCACGAAGCTTGGCATGCCTTGCGGCGACAGTTGTACCAAGAATCCGATCGGCGGCTGCGCCATGAAGTGCGCCAGGAGTGCGTCCGGCTCCAATTGCGAAATGAAAGGCATGAGTAAGCCAATTTGCCTAGACTGGTGTGTATGTAAAACTGTCGCGTGCAGCCAGGAGCCTACTCGTCATGACCGATACGACCCAGCAACAGGTTTTCGACATCATCGCCAAGCAGGCCAAGATCGACGTGACCACGATCAAGCCCGAGTCCACCTTGAAGGATCTGGGCATCGCCTCGCTGGAGGCGATCGAGCTGATCTTCGACATCGAGGAACACTTCAACATCACCTTCCCCGACCAGCAAGGCGCGAACTTCGACACCGACACGACGCAGAGCCTGGTCGATGCCGTGCAGAAGGCGCTGGACGAAAAAGCCGCTGCGGGCGAAGGATCGAAGTAATGTCGACCGTTTCCATGCGTCGCGTGGTGGTTACCGGCATGGGCGCGATCAGCCCGCTCGGCGTCGGTGCAGAAGCGCTGTGGCAGGGCCTGCGCGAAGGTCGCAGTGCCATTGGCCCGCTGCAGCATCCCGATGCCGGGCGCCTGCGCGTGAAGATCGCGGCGCAGGTACCGGCGAGTTTCGATCCTACCGCAAATATCGACGAACGCACCCTGATCATGCTCGACCGAACCTCGGAATTTGCGCTGCATGCCGCGCGCGAGGCGGTTACGCAATCCGGACTGGACTTCAGTCAAGGCCAAACCGGCGCGCGTACCGCCGTGGTCGTCGGCACGGGTGTCGGCGGCGAAACCACCCAGGACGAACAGAGCAAGCGGCTGTACGGCGAGAATTCCCAGCGCGCGCATCCGCTTTCCATCGTGCGGGTGATGACGAATGCATCGGCCAGCCAGATCAGCATTGCCTACGGTCTGCGCGGCCCCACCTTTGCCGTCGCCAGCGCCTGCGCCTCGGCGAACCACGCCATCATCCAGGCGGCGCAGATGATCCGCTACGGACTGGCCGACGTCGCCGTTACCGGCGGCACCGAAGCTTGTCTGACCTACGGCGCGTTGCGCGCATGGGAAGCGATGCGCGTACTGGCCGACGATACCTGTCGACCGTTCAGCATCAATCGCCGCGGGCTGGTGCTCGGCGAGGGCGCCGGCATCTTCGTGCTGGAATCGATGGAACATGCACAGGCGCGCGGCGCGGTGATCCTGGCCGAACTGGCCGGTGTCGGCATGACTGCAGACGCTACCGATATCGTAATGCCGAGCGCGAATGGCTCTTCTGCGGCGATGAGCCAGGCGCTGGCCGACGCCGGCCTCGCCCCGCAGGACGTCGACTACATCAATGCCCACGGCACCGGCACGCTTGCCAACGATGTCACCGAGAGCCGGGCGATCCGCCTCGCGTTCGGCGCCCACGCCGATCGCCTTGCAGTGTCCTCGACCAAGTCGATGCACGGCCACGCACTGGGCGCATCCGGTGCGCTGGAACTGGTGGCCGTGGTCGGCGCCCTGCGCGACAGCGTGGTGCCGCCCACCGCGAACCTGGACCAGGCCGACCCGGCCTGCGATCTGGACTACGTGCCGAACATCGCCCGCGAGATGCCGGTGCGTGCGGCGCTGAGCAATTCGTTCGCGTTCGGTGGGCTCAACGCGGTGCTGGCACTCAAGCGCGCGCCGTAACGACCTGCTCCAAAACGAGGTTTCACCTGGCGACAAACCAAAGAACCCGGCGACAAGTCGCCGGGTTCTTTTTGGGCGCGATCCATGCGCGGCCGACATCAGCCCTTCTTGGCTTTGGTCAGCAGTTGATCGAGCAGCGACATCGCCAGATCGATTTCTTCGTGACCGATGTCCAGTGACGGCGCGAACGTGATCACGTTCTTGTACCAGCCGCCCACGTCCAGCACGAGACCGATCTTCTTGCCGTTGTGCTCGAGATCGCCGGCCAGGCCAATGTCGACCATCTTGTCGAGCAGTTCCTTGTTCGGCGTGAAGCCGTCATCGGTGCAGATTTCGGCGCGCAGCGCGAGGCCGAGGCCGTCGACGTCGCCGATTTCCTTGTGCTTCTTCTGCAGGTCGCGCAGGCCTTCGAGGAAATGCGCGCCCTTCTTCGGCACCGTGGTCTCGTAGTCCAGCTCGTAACCCATCTTGATCACTTCCAGACCCAGCGCGGTACCGAGCGGGTTGGAGTTGAAGGTGGAATGGGTCGAGCCCGGCGGGAAGATCGTCGGATTGATCAGCTCTTCGCGCGCCCACAGACCGGACAGCGGGTTCAGGCCGTTGGTCAGCGCCTTGCCGAACACCACGATGTCCGGCGTCACGCCGAAATTCTCGATCGACCACAGCTTGCCGGTGCGCCAGAAGCCCATCTGGATTTCATCGGACACCATCAGGATGCCGTACTTGTCGAGCACCTTCTTCAAGCCCTTGAAGAAGCCCGGCGGCGGGATCACGTAACCACCGGTGCCCTGGATCGGCTCGACGTAGAACGCGGCGTATTCGCACTGGTTCGTCTTCGGATCCCACACGCCGTTGTATTCGGTCTCGAACAGGCGCTCGAACTGGCGCACGCAGCTATCGGAATACTCTTCCGCCGTCATGCCCTTCGGGCGACGGAACGGATACGGGAACGGCAGGAACATCGCGCGCTCGCCGAAGTGGCCGAAGCGGCGGCGGTAGCGGTAGCTCGACGTGATCGAGGAGGCACCGAGCGTGCGGCCATGGTAGCCGCCCTCGAACGCGAACATCAGACTCTTGCCGTTGCAGGCGTTGCGCACGATCTTCAGCGAATCCTCGATCGCCTGCGCGCCACCCACGTTGAAGTGCACGCGGCCATCCAGACCGAACTTCTTCTTCGCATCCAGCGCCACCGTCTTGGCCAGCTCGATGCGGGTCTGGTGCAGGTACTGGCTGGCTACCTGCGGCAGGCGGTCGATCTGATCCTTGAGCACGTTGTTGAGGCGCTTGTTGCCGTAACCGAAGTTCACGGCCGAGTACCACATCTGCAGGTCGAGGAACGGCGTGCCGGCGGTGTCGAACATGTAGCTGCCTTCGCCGTGACGGAAGATCTTCGGCGGGTCCACGTAATGCACGGTGTCACCGAACGAGCTGTACTTCGCTTCGTCGGCGAGCAGCTGCGCGTCGTCGATGAAGCCGGCGGCGGTCTTGTCGATTTTCATGGGGAATGATCCGGAATGATTCGGGGAATTCGGAGGAGAAAAATGCGCCGCGCAATCAGGACAGCGCGTGCGCAGGCTCGTGATGCCCGTGCCGATGACGCGCATGCTCGTGATGCGCATGGCTGACCAGGCTGCCGTCAAGCAGCTTCGGCAGGAACTCCAGCGCGTCCTCGAAGCCGGTGATCGGCACGTAGTCGATGCCGGTCGCGCGGCAATGCTCGATCAGGCGATGCTTGGCGAACACGAAGTCGACGCGGTCGGCGGCACAGAAATCCGAGGCGCCGTCGCCGATCAGCAGGGTCTTCGCGCCGGTCGTGCGGGCCTGCGCCACGCAGGCGCACTTGCAGGTGCCACTGCGGCAACCGTCGGCCTGGAACGGCGAGGTCAGCTGCCATTGCTTCGGCGGCTCGGCCGGCGACAGGTGGTTCGCCGCCAGCGGCAGCGTGTCCAGGCCATAGCGGCCGAGAATCTTGTGGATCGCGTAGTCGAGACCGTCGCTGACCACGCGGATCGGCACGTTCAGTTCACGCGCCTTCGCCACGAACCCCGGAAACGCGTGGTCGATCCACAGCTCGCCCAGATGCGCGTCGAGTTCCGCGCGGGTCATCTGCAGCAGGTCGACCTGGCCGGACATGCACTCGCGCGAGCCGATGCGGCCGGCACGCCAGTCCTGCTCCAGCACTTCCCAGCCGGGACGGCCGAAACGGTCGAGCAGGGAGTCGATCACGTCTTCGACGGAAATGGTGCCGTCGAAATCACACAGAATGGTCCAGCCGGATTCGGACATCGGAAGCTCACGCCAATAACGATACTGCACAGGGTAGAAACGCTGCCTTTCGGCGTCCTTTCCCGCACCCGGCAAGTTCATCCTTCCGTACAGCCGACTGTCGCCACCGTTGGTAAGCAAACCGAAAGCTGGGCGG
The DNA here is from genome assembly GCA_027307195.1 of Rhodanobacter sp. GTDB lineage: Bacteria > Pseudomonadota > Gammaproteobacteria > Xanthomonadales > Rhodanobacteraceae > Rhodanobacter. Next base: position 38,306 of record DAHUXL010000080.1, read on the forward strand.
GGTAGCTTTCAAGGGCGAAGACAGGCCCGCGCCTGCCACGTGGGGAGACATGACATGCCCGCATTGCGATCCTGGGTGTTCAGCGTCGCCATTCTGGCTTCAGGGAGTGCCTGTGCCGCCGGCGGCCCGTTGGGCATCGACCACCGTCTTCATTACGACAACAGCGGCATCTGGAAGCGCACGAACCAGAATGTGCTGATGTACGGCACCCTCTTCACGGTCGCCGGAGGCGCCCTGGCCTTCGGTGATCAGGACAAGCTGGGCGACACTTTCTGGCGTTCCGTGGATGCACTGGTCATCACCAGCATCGGTACCGAGGCGATGAAACTCACGTTCCAGCGCGAACGCCCTTCACAGACCAGCAATCCCGATCGCTTCTTTGCCGGATCGCATGCGCAGAGTTTCCCGAGTGGCGAAGTGGCAGCCATCTCGGCGGCGGTCACGCCATTCATTGCCAACTACGGCGAGGATCATCCCGCCGTCTATGCGCTGGCCCTGCTGCCGGTCTACGACGCGGTGGCCCGCATGAAGGTTCGCGGCCATTGGCAGAGCGACGTGCTGGTCGGTGCCGCCATCGGCACCGGTGTCGGACTATGGGCGTCTCATCGCAATTCACCGCTGATCATCGGCTGGCTGCCCGGCGGTTTCCAGGTCGGCTTCATCCATCACTTCAAGTGATGCCTGCGCACATCACGCGGGGCATGCAGCGCTGATCGGTATTCTTAAGAGAAAACTAAGCAGCCCGCCATCAAAATGGCTCATGCACCAAGCCCGACAGCAGCGACACCTCCGTGCCATGCCGCCTCGTCCTCTCTCGCGTTGGTGCCCACCCCGCGCATCTCTCCTGATGCTGGGCATCGGCGTGGGGCTGATCTTGACCGGTTGCGCCACGTACGCGCCCCTTCCACTCGGCAGTGGTCAAGGCGCGCCAAGCGTGATGCAACTGACCGCACCGGTGGCGTCGATGCCGGCGCTGGCGCTGCCGGATCATCGCTTCGATCCCTCGGACGGGCTCGATGCCACCGAAGTGGCGATGCTGGCGGTAGTCAACAGTCCGGCCCTGAAGGTCAAGCGCGACGAGCTTGGCATCGCCCGCGCGCAAGCGTTCGCAGCAGGCCTGCTGCCTGATCCGCAGCTGAGTTTCAGCGAGGATTTCCCCGGTCACACCGACGCCGGCACAAGCAGCGCGTACAGCCTCGGTCTCAGCGAGGACATCACCGCGTTGCTGACCCGCTCGTCACGCCGTGCAGCAGCGCGCAGCCAGGCCGCACAGGTGAATCTCGATCTGTTGTGGGCGGAATGGCAGAGCGTGGCACAGGCACGATTGCTGTTTGATCAGGTGCTGACCTTGCGCGCGCAACAGGCTCGGCTCACCACCGAGCAGGCCGCGCTGACCCCGCTCGAACCGTCCATCAACGCGGCCCTGCGCGCCGGCAATCTCACTTACGACAGTGCCAGCGTCGGTTTCAATGCCGGCGCGGATTTGCGCAAGCGGCTGGCCGACTCGGCGATCGCGCTGCATCAGGCGGAAACGGATCTGCGCGTCCTGCTCGGACTCGCACCCGGCGCGCCGCTGGATCTGGTCGGCGCACCATATCAGGCCAGTCCGACGCCGGAGCAGGTGCAGCAGGCGCTGGCCGACCTGCCCCGACGGCGGCCCGATCTGCTCGCGCTGCAGGCCGGCTACCAATCGCAGGAGGCGAAGTTGCGCGCGGCCGTGCTCGCCCAGTTTCCGGCGTTGAGCATCGGCTTCAATACCGCGCGCGATACCAGCAACGTGACCACCCACGGCTTCAGCATCGGCATCACGCTACCGCTGTTCGACCGCAATCGCGGCAATATCGCGATCGAAAAGGCCACCCGGCAGCAGCTGAAGGACGACTACGAGGCACGCATGCTGGAGACCCGCAGCGACATGCAGCGGCTCGTCGCCGATCTCGCCACGCTGGCGCAACAACGCGTGACGCTGACCGCCCATGCACAGCAGCTGGACGCGGCGCGTCGTGCCGCCGAAACGGCGTGGCAGCAACACCTGCTCGACTGGCCGACCTACCTCGCCATCCGCGGCAATGCCCTGAGTGCCGACCTCGATCTGCTCGATCTGCAACAGCAGCAGGCCACCCAGGCGATAGCGCTGGAAGCCCTGCTCGGCAACACCGATCTCGCCACCGCCCATCCCGTCTCCGTCAAAGCAGCCACGCCATGAACCGTTCCGTCCTCTTGCAGAATCTGTGCGCACTGTTGCTGGCCGGGTTGCTGGCCGGCTGCGGTCATGGCGCGGCGGATGACGAAGACGCCGCCGCTCCGGCGGGCCAGGTTGCGGTGACCACGGCGACACCGGTGCAGCAGACCTTCCACGACACCGTCGAGGCCTGGGGCAGCGCGACCGGCGATCCGCAGCACGCACGCACGATCAGTCTCGCGCACGGCGGCCAGGTGATTGCGGTGAATGTGACCGCCGGCCAGACCGTCAAGCGCGGCCAACCACTGCTGACGGTCACGCCCGATCCGGCGGCGCGCAACACCTACCAGCAGGCGCAGAGTGCGCTGACCCTGGCCAGCGGCGAGCTCAAGCGCACCGAACAACTGGCCGCACAACGGCTGGCCACGCAGTCGCAACTGGCCGCTGCACACAAGGTGCTGACTGACGCACAGACTGCACTCGATGCGCAGCATGCGCTCGGCGGCGGCACGGCCGAGGAAGCCCTCACGGCACCCGCCGATGGTGTGGTCACGACGCTCAGCGTGGGACTGGGCGATCGCTTTGCGGCGAATGCCCCGCTGCTCGGCTTCACGCCCGCACACGCGCTGGTCGCCCAGCTCGGCGTGCAACCGGAGGATGCGGCGAAGCTGCATGCGGGCATGCCGGTGCAACTGCGCAACGTGTATGGCGCGACCGGATTTGCCGGCACGCTGCGCATGATCGGGCAGTCGGTGGATCCGCAGAGTCACCTGCTGAGCGCCCAGGTCGAGCTTCCCGCCGAAGCCAGTGCGACGCTGATGGCCGGCACCGCCCTCGATGCGCAGATCCGCACGGCCGATTTTACTGCATGGGCCGTCCCGCGCGCCGCGGTGCTGCATGACGGACACGGCGATTATCTGTTCCGGGTCGAACACGGCCACGCCAAACGCATTGGTGTGACGCTGCGCAGCCCCGATGGCGACACCGTCGGCGTGCAGGGTGCGCTCGATGCGCAGACCAGAGTGATCGTGCTCGGCGCCTACGAGCTCGCCGATGGCGATGCGGTGCGGGAGTCCGCCAAGTGAGCATCACCGCATGGATGCAACGACATCGTCGCTCGCTGCTGTTTCTCGCCTTGATGCTGACGATCGGCGGTATCGCCAGCGCGCTGTGGATGCCGGTGGCGCTGTTTCCGAACGTGGCGTTCCCGCGCGTGCAGGTCACCCTGGATGCAGGCGACCGCCTGGCCGACCAGATGGCGATCGAGGTGACCACCCCGGTTGAAGAGGCGGTCCGCCGCGTGCGGGGCGTACGCGACGTGCGTTCCACCACCAGCCGCGGCAGTGCCGATATCGCGGTGACGTTCGACTGGGGTGCGGACATGAGCGCGGCACTGCAGGAGGTCAACGCCGCGGCCGGACAGGTGTTGCCTCAGCTGCCTGCCGGCACCCAGTTGTCCACCCGGCGGATGGATCCCACCACGTTCCCGGTGCTGGCCTACAGCCTGCGCTCGCACACACTGTCGCCGAGCGCGATGCACGACCTGGCCGAATATCAGCTGCGCCCATTGCTGAGTGGCATCAATGGTGTCGCCAGCGTCAACGTGCAGGGCGGCGAAGTGGCCGAGTTCCATGCCGATGTCGATCCCGGCAAGCTGCGCGCGTTGAACCTGAGCCTGGGCGATGTCGCCGGTGCAGTCGGTCATGCGGCGACGATCGAGGCGATGGGTCGCGTTTCCGATCACTACAAGCTGTATCTGTTGCTGGCGAACAACCAGCCGACCACCGTCGCCGCGCTGCGCAACGTCGTGGTGCGTGCCGGCCCCGCCGGAGTGGTTCGGCTGGCTGATGTGGCGACGGTCAGCCTCGACCATGTGCCGCAGTGGATCCGCGTCAATGCGGATGGCCAGAATGCCGTGCTGTTGCAGGTCTATCAGCAGCCCGACGGCAACAGCGTGCAGATCGCCAACGATGTGAAGCAACGGCTGGCCGACTACGCAGCGCAGATGCCGGCTGGCGTACAGATCGCCAACTGGTACGACCAGACCCAGCTGGTGACCGGTGCGGCCGCCAGCGTGCGCGACGCGATCCTGATCGGCATCGTGCTGGCCGGACTGGTGCTGTTCGTGTTCCTGCGCAACACGCGGGTGATCCTGGTCGCGATGATCGTGGTGCCGGCGGTGCTGGCGATCACCGTGCTGCTGCTGTCCGTGCTGGGCATGAGCTTCAACATGATGACGCTCGGCGGCATGGCCGCGGCGGTCGGCCTGATCATCGACGACGTCATCGTGATGCTCGAACACATCATGCGCCGGCTCAATCAGGGCGAAGGCGAAGTGCACGAACGCATTGCCGGCGCCGCGTGGGAGTTCACCCGGCCCCTGACCGGTTCCAGCGCGGCCACCGTGGTGATCTTCCTGCCGCTGGCGTTCCTGACCGGTGTCACCGGCGCGTTCTTCAAGGCGCTGTCGCTGACCATGGCCAGCGCGCTGATCATTTCCTATCTGCTGACCTGGATCGCAGTGCCGCTGCTGGCCGAACGCTTCCTCGACAAGCGTCACTTGGTCGAACATCCGCAAGGTCGTTTTACCAAGGGCATGATGGAGCGCTATCAGAGCGTGCTGCAGCGCTGGCTGAAGCGGCCTTTGCTGGTGTTGTTGCTGGTCGTGCCGTTGCTGCTGCTGGGCGGCGTGGCCTATACGCAGGTTGGCACCGGCTTCATGCCGAAAATGGATGAGGGCGGCTTCATCCTCGATTACCTGTCCAAGCCCGGCACCTCGCTGGAGGAAACCGACCGCCTGCTTCGGCAGGTCGAGACGATCATCCGCGCGAACCCGAATGTCGATACCTATTCGCGGCGCACCGGTCTGCAACTGGGCGGCGGCCTCACCGAGGCGAATCAGGGCGACTTCTTCGTGCGCCTGAAAAACGGCTCGCGTCCCTCCACCGAAGAGGTGATGACGCAGGTGCGCACCGAGGTCGAGCAGAAAGTGCCGGGGCTGGACATCGAGTTGTCGCAGTTGATGGAGGATCTGATCGGCGACCTGGTGGCGGTGCCGCAGCCGATCGAGATCCAGCTGTACAGCGATGATCCGGTGGAGTTGAACGCCGCCGCCAGCAAGGTCGCCGACGCGATCAGCAAGATCACCGGCGTGGTCGGCGTGCGCAACGGCATCAATCCCGCCGGCGATGCGCTGACCGTGCATGTCGATCCGGCCAAGGCCGCGCTGGAAGGGCTAGATCCGACCAGCGTCACCGATCAGGTCGCAGCGGCAATCGATGGCACGGTGGCTGCCCAATTGCCCGAAGGCAGCAAGGTGGTCGGTGTACGCGTGCGTCTGCCGGAGAACTCGCATCAGCGGCTGGAACAGGTCGCCGCGTTGCCGATACGCGCGGCCGACGGCCACCTGCTGCCGCTGTCGCGAGTGGCCACGCTGCAGCAGGTGCAGGGCCAGCCGGAAATCACCCGCGACAATCTCAAGCGGATGGTCGCGGTCATCGGCCTGATCAGCGGGCGCAGCCTCGGCTCCACCATCGTCGACGTCAAGAAGGTACTGGCCCAGCCGGGCTTGTTGCCGAAAGGCATGTTCGTCCAGCTCGGCGGCCTGTACCAGCAACAGCAGCAGGCATTCCGCGGGTTGACCATCGTGATGCTGGCGGCGATCGCACTGGTGTTCACCCTGCTGCTGTTCCTGTATGAGAGTTTCCGCGTCGCGCTGACGATTCTGGCGATGCCGCTGCTGGCGATCCCGGCGGTGTTCACCGGGCTGTGGCTGACCGGCATCGAACTCAACATCTCGGCGATGATGGGCATGACGATGATCGTCGGCATCGTCACCGAAGTGGCGATCTTCTATTTCTCCGAGCTGGAGGAGGCCGCCGCCGATGCGCCGCTGCATGACGCCTTGCACGAGGCCGGCCAGCACCGCACGCGGCCGATCCTGATGTCCACGCTGGCGGCGATCCTCACCCTGCTGCCGCTGGCGCTCGCGCTCGGCCAGGGTTCGCAGATGCAGCAGCCACTGGCGGTGGCGATCATCGCCGGCCTGCTGGTGCAGGTGCCGCTGGTGCTGCTGGTGATGCCGGTGCTGTATTCGCTGTTGCGGCGTCGTGATACGGCAAAGGCCAGCTAAGGCGCGCATAAGCCGGTGCCGGCATGCTGCGACGACCATACCCGCCCCTTCATGCTCATCGAACCACGCTCATTCGAGGTGCCACCATGCGACTACGGCCAAGCATTTTCATCCCGGCGCTGCTCGCACTGGCCTGTCTCCCGCAAGCCGCCGCGGCGGCTACGCCGAGCGCAATGACCTACCAGGTACTTTCCAAGCTGAAACTGGGCGGAGCCGGCGGCTGGGATTACCTCAGTTTCGACGCGCCACGGCATCATCTCTTCGTCAGCCGCGGCGACCGCGTGCTGGTGATCGATGTCGACCAGCACAAGCAGGTCGGCACGATTGCCGACACCCAGGGCGTGCATGGCATCGCGATTGCCGCGGATCTGCATCACGGCTTCACCAGCAATGGCAAAAACGCCTCGGTAACGGTGTTCGATCTGGATTCGCTGAAGACCGTCGCCACCATCACCGGCACGGGCGAGAAGCCCGACGCGATCCTGTACGACAGCGCTTCGCACCACGTACTGACCTTCAACGGCAAGAGCGGCAACGCCAGCGTGATCGACCCTGCGAAGAACGCGGTGATCGCCACGATTGCGCTGCCCGGCAAGCCCGAGTTCGCGGTGTCTGATGGCGCCGGCCGCGTCTACGCGAACATCGAGGACAAGTCCGAGCTGGTGCAGATCGACTCGACCAGCAACAAGCTGCTGCAGACCTGGCCGCTGGCACCGTGCGAATCCCCCAGCGGACTGGCCATCGACGCGAAGCATCACCGGCTGTTCTCGGTGTGCGACAACCAGAAGATGGCCGTGGTCGATGCGGACAATGGCCACCTCGTGACCACGGTGGCGATTGGGGACGGGCCCGATGCGGTAGTGTTCGACGATGCCACCTCGATGGTCTACAGCTCCAACGGCGCAAGCGGCACGATCACCGCCGTGCACGAAGACGCTCCGGATCACTACCGCGTGACTGCGAATATTCCCACCCAGCCCAGCGCACGCACGCTGGCACTCGACCCGCGCACGCACCGGCTGTATCTCTCGGCCGCGCAATGGAGTGCCACCAAACAGGCGAATGGCCGTCCATCCATGGTGCCGGACAGCTTCAGCATCCTCACGGTGGGGCAGCACTAAGCACAGTTTTACCAACGCCACCGGCACTCTTCGAGATGCCGGTGACTCAGGCCTGCCGCAACGGAATCACCACGCGCACCCGCAAGCCGTTGCCGAACGGTGAGTCGAGCAGCTCGATCGTTGCGCCGTGCAATTGTGCCGCCCGTTGCACGATGGAAAGCCCCAGTCCGTAACCTTCGCCGCGACTGCTGGCTTCGCGATGAAAGCGCGCGAAGACCTGTGCGCGGTGTTCCGCCGGAATGCCGGGACCATCGTCGATCACGTTCAGCACCACGTCCCGCACGCCCTGCTCGATGGAAAGCTGCACCTGCCCGCCTGCCGGCACATGCCGCATCGCGTTCTCGACCAGGTTGCGCAGCAAGGCCGCCAGTGCCGCCTCGTAACCTTGCACGATCACCCGCTCGCCGGATCGCGCGAAGCCGAGTTCCACCCCGCCTTCCGCAATCATCGGCGCCAGTTCCTCGATCACGTCGACCGCGATCGCGACCAGGTCGACCGCGGCATACTGGCCCGATGCCGCGCCCGACTCCAGCCGGGCCAGCGCCAGCAATTGCTCGATCCGCCGGGCGAGTCCGGCTACCACATGCTGGGCACTGGTCAGACTGGCAGCGGCTTCCGCCGGATCGGTCGTGGCCTGCGCGCTTTCAAGATTGATCATCGTCGATGCCAGCGGCGTGCGCAGCTCGTGCGCCACGTCGGCACTGAATCGCCGCTCGCGCTCCAGCGCATCGGCCAGACGTTCCAGCCGATCGTTGAGTGCATCGAGTACCGGCTGCAGCTCCTGCGGTGTCTGTTCAAGCGCGATCGGCGTGCGGCTGCCCAGATCGCGCGAGGCCAGCGCCCGGGTCAGCGCTTCCAGCGGGCGCAGTCCCCGCTTCACCGCCCAGCCGACCAGCAGCGCCAGCAACGGCAGGCCGAGCAACAACGACAGGCCGTGATCGAACCACAGCGCCTGCGTGATTTCCTGGCGGCTGTCGTAACGCTCACCGGTCCGGATCACCACCCCATCGGCCTGATCGGCCAGCGTGAAAACGCGCCAGCGGTAACCACCCTGTTGCACATCGCGGAAATCCGCATCGACCGGTTGCGGTGGCGGCAAGACGGCGAGATTGGCGGTCGCCAGCACCACGCGTCCCGCCTTGTCGAAAACCTGAAAGCCCACCTCGGGTTCGTAGGTATAGCCGTGCCGTCTCATCGACGGCGCATGCGCCGACTCGATCGGCACCCGAATGCCCGGCCCGGCGTCGCCCCGCAGCGGATCGATGCCGGCATGTTCGATGAGCGCTTGCAGCGTTCGCGCGGACTGCGCCAGACGACCGTCCAGCAGCTCGTCCACCTCGCGGATGGTCCGCTGAAAACTCAGCAGCCCCAGCGGCAGCAACACCGCGACCAGCACCAGCACGATCAGCCAGCGCAGCCGGGCGCGCAGGCTCGACAGCATCATTTAGGCTCCCGCGGAATCATGTAACCGAAGCCACGCACGGTATGGATCGTCTCGAAACTCAGCTTTCGACGCAGCGTATGCACTAGCACCTCCAGCGCACTGTTCCCCACGATGGTGTCCAGACCGTACAGCGAATTGATCAGACTTTCGCGGCGCACCAGCCGGCCGGCGCGCTCCATCAGTATCTGCAACAGCGAAAACTCGCGCCGGGTCAGCTCGACATGCTCGCCGCGGAAGATTACCTGCGACGTGCCCAGATCGAGGACCAGCGCACCGGCCTCGATCCGGTTCACGGCGAGCCCCTGCGCACGCCGGCTCAGCGAACGGATCCGTGCGCCCAGCTCGTCCAGGTGAAACGGCTTGATCAGATAGTCGTCAGCGCCGGCATCCAAACCATGCACTCGCGCCTCCAGCCCGTCCCGCGCCGTCATCACGATCACCGGCGTCTTGACATGCGCGTTGCGCGCCTCGACCAGCACATCGATCCCGTCCATGCCTGGCAGTCCGAGATCGAGCAGCACCAGGTCCGCCGTCTGGTCGCGCAAGGCCATCAGCGCCTCGCGCCCGTTGCGCAGCCAGCTGACGGTGTAGCCAAGACGCTCCAGCGCACGTTCGATGGCGGCGCCGAGTTGCTGGTCGTCTTCCACCAGGATGATGTGCACAGACAGCTCCTTCGCTTGGCGGTGTCGCCCATGATGGACGCGGCACTACCTGCCGACGATTGTCCTGCAGATCGCTTACGAAGCGCTTAAGGATGCTCCGATCGTGCGAGGCGCGCGTGACTTCGGCAGGCACAGCACCATCAGCAATATCAGCAGATGCATGCCGATGGAAAGCCCCGCTGCCGTTTGAGCATCCTGCAAGGTGACCGGCATCATGATGTCAACCAGGCCGTTGCCGAGGTTCCAACCGCAGTGCAGCCCCAGCGCTGCCCAAAGGCTGCCGCTGCGCCAAAGGGCCGCAGCATAGGCAAGCCCGAAACAGAACAGCACCAGCCATTCCAGCGGCCCGTTGCCCAGACGATAGATGTGGTTGAGTACATAGATGGTGCTGGACGCCAGTACGAACACCATGCCGTTGCGCCAGCGCAGCCCGGCAGCGCGATACCAGAAGCCGCGGGTGAGGATGTCCTCGGCCAGCGACGCCACCAGGGTGGACAGCAACAGCAGCGGCAGCGCCGACAGCACGAGCATGAGTCCGGCCGCGGAAGCTTCATGATCGGCCGCATAGGCACCCGATCGCAAACCGATCCAGACGGCAATGAATTTCGCCAATACGGCCAGCAGCAGACCGCCGGGAAACCACCAGCGCAAGCCGTTTCCACCAACCAGCGCATACGCCGCATAGCCGCGATAGCCAAGCCAGCGCGACAGCGGCCACGCCAGCACCACACAGGCCGACATCAATCCGGCCTGCACCGGATAACTATGCAACCAGCGCGCACCCACGCCTTCGGCCGCCTGATACAGCAGCCACAAAATCACGAACGCCAGCGGCACCCGCCATCGATGTTCCATTCCGCCCCCTTTTTGCTGTCGATTCAGTCCGCCGACACACCCGGCGGACATTAACGATCGTCGCGAGTCCAGATCGCGCCAGCTTCTTCGCGCACCGGAAAACTGGCGATCGGCTCGTACGCCGGCGGCTTCGTCACCGCGCCCGTGCGCAGATCGAAGCGCGCACCATGCCGCGGGCACTCCACCTCGAATCCGAATACCTCGCCACCGGCCAGATCGCCGCCGTCATGCGTGCAGGTGTCTTCGACCGCGTACAGCGCGCCGTCGATGTTGTAGACCGCGATCGGCGTGTCGCCGTCCCACACCACCTTGAATTCGCCCGGAAGCAGTTCGCTGCGCGTGCCGACTTTCACCCAGCCGTTCATGCCGAAGGCTCGACGAAGTTCTTGAGCAGCACTTCGAAGCGCAGATCGTCGCGGCGCGGAATGCCGAAGCGTTCGTCGCCATACGGAAACGGCTGGTACTCGCCGGTGCGGCGATAGCCGCGGCGCTCGTACCAGGCGATCAGTTCGGCGCGCTGCTCGATCACCGTCATGCGCATTGCGCGGCACTGCCACTGCTCGTGCGCGATGCGTTCGGCTTCGGCCAGCACCGCTTTGCCAAGTCCACCGCCCTGCCGGTCGGGATCGACTGCGAACATGCCGAAATAGCCGGAGTCACCCTGCCGCTCCACATGGGCACTGGCGATCAACTGGCCGTCGCGCTCAGCCAGCAGGATGCAGCTGCCGGCACGGCTGACCAGTTCACCGACCGCTTGCGCATCGGTGCGCCGGCCATCGAGCAGCTCCGACTCGGTGGTCCAGCCGCGCCGGCCCGAATCACCGCGATAGGCGGATTCGACCAGCGCCACGATGGCGGGGATATCGGCAGCCCCGGCTGCACGGAATACGGGGGAAGTCGGATCACTCATGGATTGATGATAATGCCCGCACCCTCTGCGCCACCATGATCTGCAGCAATTCCCGGCGACGGCCGCCCGTGACCTTAGACACTGTCTGGAAGCATGCTTCACTGCCTACGGTGCAGGGTCTGTCTGCCCGCCAATGGGCAACACCTGCGCGATCGCGCGAACCAGGGAGAACCCATGAAACATCGACTCGTGAAACCGCTGGCCTTTGCCACAGGCGTCGCCTTGTGCACCGGTGCCTTCGCTGCGCCCTCCAGCGTGTTCAACGTGCAGGAGATCGACAGCACGATCAACGCCTGCAGCGACTTCAACGGCTTCGTCAACGCGAAGTGGATCGCGGCGAATCCGATTCCCGCTGACCGCACGCGCTGGGGCTCGTTCGACGCACTGCGCGAGGCCAGCCTCAACGTGCAGCACAAGATCGTCGAGGACGCCGCCAGCCACGCTGCCAAGGCCGCGCCCGGCTCGATCGAGCAGAAGGTCGGTTACCTGTATGCCTCCGGCATGGATGAAGCGGCCATCAACAAGACCGGCTTCGATCCGATCAAGCCGCAGCTGGCCGACATCGGCGCGCTGAAGAACATAGCGGATATCGTCGGCTATATCCGCGCCAGCTACGCCCACGGCGAGCCGGTGCTGTTCCGTTTCGGCGGCAATGCCGACTTCAGGAATTCCAACAACGAGATCGCCTACGCCGGCCAGGGCGGACTCGGCCTGCCGACTACCGATTACTACAGCAAGCCGGAATTCGAGAAAATCCGCACAGCCTACGTGGCGCACATCGCCAAGCTGCTTGAACTCACCGGCGTCAGCGCCGCCGATGCGCAGCAGCAGGCCAGATCCGTGCTGGCGTTCGAGACGCGGCTTGCCGCGGCGTCGCTGCCGCGGGTGGAAATGCGAAAACCGGAGAACCGCTACAACCTCGTCAGCATCGCCGATGCCGACAAGGTGACGCCGAGCTTCGACTGGGCCACCTTCTTCAAGGCGCAGGGCGCCGATGTGAAGGACAGTTTCTCGTTCTCGCAGCCGAAGTTCTTCGCCGAAGTGCAGAAGATGTTCGGCGACGTGCCGCTCGCCGAATGGCAGGCCTATTTCCGCTATCACGCGATCGCCAACGCGGCGCCTTACCTGTCCGCGCCATTCCAGCAGGAGGACTTCGCATTCGCGCAGCAGACGCTGAACGGGCAGAAGGAAATGCAGCCGCGCTGGAAGCGCGTGCTGGCCACCACCAACGACGGCATCGGCATGGCACTGGGCCAGCTGTATGTGGCGCACAACTTCCCGGCCGCTTCCAAGCAGCGTGCCCAGGAGCTGGTCGACAACCTGCGCGCTGCCTACAAGACGCGCATCGAGAACCTGCCGTGGATGAGCGACGCGACCAAGCAGAAGGCGCTGGAGAAGTGGGCCAGCTTCGTGCCGAAGATCGGCTACCCGGACAAGTGGCGCGACTGGAGCGGCCTTGCGCTGACGCCGCACAATTACTTCGCGAACGTGCGTGCGGCCGACAAGTTCAACTACGACTATGAAGTTGCCAAGATCGGCAAGCCGGTGGATCGCAGCGAATGGGGCATGACGCCGCAGACGGTGAACGCCTACTACAACGCGCAGCAGAACGAGATCGTGTTTCCCGCCGCGATCCTGCAGCCGCCGTTCTTCGACGCCAAGGCGGATGACGCGATCAACTACGGCGGCATCGGCGCGGTGATCGGCCACGAGATGGGCCACGGCTACGACGACCAGGGCAGCAAGTTCGACGCCCAGGGCAACAACGTCAACTGGTGGACGGAAGCCGACCGCAAGGCGTTCGAGGCGCGCACCGCGAAACTCGGTGCGCAGTTCGATGGTTACGAGCCGCTGCCCGGCAAGCACGTCAACGGCCAGCTCACCATGGGCGAGAACATCGGCGATCTTGGTGGCCTGAATGCGGCCTACACCGCGCTGCAGGTGGCGCTGTCGAAAAACCCGGCCGAGGCGATCCGGAAGATCGACGGCTACACCCAGGACCAGCGTTTTTTCCTCAACTGGGCACGCGTGTGGCGCGGCAGCATCCGTCCCGAGGCGCAGCTCACCCTGCTCAACACCGATCCGCATGCACCTGCGCAGTTCCGCGCGATCGGTGCACCGTCGAACATGCCGGAGTTCGCCCAAGCGTTCCAGTGCAAGCCCGGCGACGCGATGGTGCGTTCGCCCGAAAAGCAGGTGAAGATCTGGTAAGCGACCACCACTGAGTCACCCGGAAAAGCCGCGGCCATCAAGCCGCGGCTTTTCTGTAGAAGTCAGCAGTGTCGAGAGATGCCCACGCCATCAGACCAACGGCGTGTTTGCCCTGCCCGCCTCGTAGACCTTCAGATGTGCGTAGACCACGGCGAGCAGCGAGTGTTCGTCGGCTTGCCGGTCGGCGCGCGCCAGCATGTCGCCGATCACGTGATCGGCCTCGATCGCATGGCCGTGCTGCAGGTCACGCAGCATCGACGCGGTCAGGCCCGAACCCGCCTCGGTCAGCACGCTGCGGGCGCGCTGCATGGTCGCCTCGCCTGGCGCATGGCCGGAACGTTCCGCCACGACCCGACATTCTTCAAGCAGGGCGATTGCAGCGGCGCGACCACCGGGCGCAGCAACGATGTCGCCGACCGATCCGCGCAGCAGGCAGGTGATGCCGGCCAGCGACGCCAGGAACACCCATTTGTCCCACATGTCCTGCAGGATCGTGTTGCTGGGTCGTGAATCGAAACCGGCATCCGCCAGACTCTCGGTGATCCGCCGCATGCGTTCGGACGTGCTGCCGTCGCGCTCGCCGAAGGTGAGGCTGTGCGACAGGTTGAGATGCTGTACGGCGCCCTGCGCATCCAGCGTGGCGGCGATCACGCACTGCCCGCCGAGCACACGCTGCGCGCCGAATCGCGCATCCAGCAGGTCCAGCTGGCGCATGCCGTTGAGCAGCGGCAGGATCGCCGTATCCGCTCCCACCGCCGGTGCGATGTCGGCCATCGCCTGTTCGAGACCGTAGGCCTTGCAGCTCAGCAGGATGAGGTCGTACGGCGCACGCAGATCGGCCGCCAGTACAGTGGGCGGTGCCGGCAGATCCGCATCGCCGGTCGCGCTGCGGATCGTCAGGCCGTGGCGCGCCAGCTGCGCCGCGCGTCGCTCGCGCACCAGAAACGTCACGTCACGCCCGTGCTGCAGCAGACGTCCGCCGAAATAACCGCCGGTGGCGCCTGCGCCAACGATCAGGATGCGCATGGATCAATCTCCTTTCGGTGCGGGGTTCGTCGCCGCATGCATGCGTGCCGCCTGAGCATCCTTTTCGCTCCACAGCGTGTTCACCCACCGTTTGATGCGCCCGCGAAACGCCGCGTCGTCGTCGTAACTACCGGTCAATCCGGCCTCGATCGGAAGCTCGCGCACATGCACGCGAATATCGTGCACGCGCCCGGCAATCAGATCCATCATCGTGCACGGACCTTCCGGATAGACGATGGTGACGTCGAGAATCGCATGCAGCGCATCGCCCATCGCGTCCAGCACGAACGCCACGCCGCCAGCCTTGGGCCGCAGCAGATACCGGAAAGGCGAAGACTGCGCATCATGCTTGGCCGGCGTGAAACGGGTGCCTTCGGCAAAATTCATCACCGACACCGGCATGTGCCGAAATTTCTCGCAGGCAAGCCGGGTCGCCTCCCGGTCCTTGCCCTGCAGCTCGGGATGCCTGATCAGGGTTTCCCGCGAATAGCGTTTCATGAACGGGAAATCCAGCGCCCACCATGCCGGCCCCAGCAACGGCACCCAGATCAGCTGGCTCTTGAGGAAGAAACGCAGGAACGGGATGCGCCGATTGAAGATCTTCTGCAACACCGGGATATCCACCCAGCTCTGGTGATTGCACAACACCAGGTAATTGCCATCGCGACGCAGGCCATCGAGCCCATCGACCTGCCAGCGTATGCGGGTAAATACATCGAACAGCGTGCTGTTGACGGCGATCCAGCTCTCCGCAATGACGATCAGCACGCGCGAGCACGCCAGCCTGATCCCGCGTATCGGCAGCACCACCTTGACCAGCGTGAAGGCGAACAGCGGCAGCACATGCAGCACGATGTTGATCGTGAGCAGCAGCATCGCCAGTGGTATGCGGATGAATCCGGGGAGTGAGGTCAGCATCAGGGTCAGTAAAGATCAGGGCGCGCCAAGGAATGGCCGGTCAATCATCGCATGCGTACGGTAACCGGCAGTACTGCCATGCCGCAGCTTGCGCGCAGGCAGGCGCCAGGCAGCCATCACAGCTGATCGCGCAGATGCACCGGCATTTCTGATACGCCATCTGAGCGTTGCACCTGGAAGCGTACATTTTCGACGGCGGGATCGCGCAATCGGTCGCGCAGCTGCCACAGCCGCCACTGCTTCACATTCTTGCCGTCGACAGCGATCAAGCGGTCGCCCGGATGCAGGCCAGCTTCGGCGGCAGGTGAGCACGCCACCACCTCGCGCACATCAATGTCCTGCAGATCCTGGCCCGCGCTCACTAGGAACAGGCCGCTGCGATCAAAGCCCTGCGTCGGCTCATCGGCGAAGGGTTCGAGGATCATCTGCCGGTGCGCGTAGTCGAAGGTGACGCGATAGCGGGTCAGGAAGGCCGCACCCAGCAAGCCGTCATGCCAGCGGGATCGCAACGTGCCCTCGACCGATAGCCCGATCACTGGTCGATCCAGTCCGATCGACGGCGCTGCCGCCAGCGCGATATGCGTGCCACGTGCAAACGCATAGTGCGTATCGCCACCCATACCGGCGCCAAGCCCCATGGTCACCGTGTGCGGAAACACCTGACGCAATTGATATCGATCGATGAAGGGCTCGGGCACCAGGAAAGTCGATTTCGCGCCGAGATCGAGCGCGGCGTGCGCCGCGATGTGCCGTCCATCCGGCAGCGTCAAGCTCACCTCGGCCATCGGCACGCCATACTTGAAGGTGATCGGAATCCGCGTGCCGTTGCCGGCATAGCGCCAGGTAGCCGGATCATGCAGCGTGATGCGTCGCTGCTCGACATCAATCGTGACGACATGCTCAATGAAAAACTGCGAGCCGATGATGCCGTCGACCCTGCGCCCACTGGTGGCAGCGAGCAGTGCGTCATAGGGCGAAACATTCACGCTGGCAACGTTGAGCACGGCAGCACCGACATGCAGGGACAACGGGCCGGTCGAGCCGACGCGCGTCGTTCCGGCACCGGCGCCAGTCGTCATGCCAGCTTCGTTGACAGCGAATCCGCGTTTGCGGGCAAGTGCATCATCGATACCTGTCGGCACCGCGCCGGTATCGAGAATGAACGTGTACGACGCTGGATCGCTGCCTATCGTCACCGGCACATAGAGGCGCGCATCGGTATAGTCGAGCGGTAGCGTGATGGTATCCGCCGCCGACATACCGGCATGCGCGTGACCGGCGAACAGGCACAAAACAAACACTAGCGAACCGGCAAGACTCCGCATGCTGTTGCCTCCACTTGCCGCATGTTCACGGCACAACCGGCATTCTGCACCTGTGCAAACGCACATCGTGCACCGTTACATCAGCAGCTTGCGCACCTTGAGCAAGGCGACGATGAACGCGTCGATCTCCTCGCGCGTGTTGTAGAACGCCAGCGAGGCGCGCAGCGTGGCTGGCACGCCATAGAACTGCATCAAGGGATGCGCGCAATGGTGACCGGAGCGCACGGCGATGCCCTGCAGGTCGAGCAGGGTGGCCATGTCGGTGGCCTGTGCACCCTCCAGCAGGAACGAGATCACCGGCTCCTTCTCCTTCGCTTCGCCAATGATGCGCAGGCCGGGAATCTCGCGCAGGCGCTCGGTGGCATAGGCGAGCAGGTTTTGCTCCCACGCGTGGATCGCCTCGAAACCCACCGATTCGTAATAGTCGATCGCCGCCGCCAGGCCGACGAAGCCGGCGATGTTCGGCGTGCCGGCCTCGAACTTGTGCGGTGGCGCGGCGAACGTGGTGCCGCTGAAACGCACCGCGCGGATCATCTCGCCGCCACCGAAGAATGGCGGCATCGCCTCCAGATGCTCACGCTTCGCCCACAGCGCACCGGTACCGGTCGGGCCGAGCATCTTGTGCCCGGTGATCGCGTAGAAATCGCAGCCCAGCGCCTGCACGTCGACCGGCCGATGCGGTACCGCCTGCGAGCCGTCGACCAGCAGCGCGATGCCTCGTTTCCTGCATTCGCGGGCGATCTCGCGCACCGGATTGACCGTGCCCAGCACGTTGGAGACATGGGTGACGCAGGCCAGCTTCACTTCCGGCGTCAGCATCTCGATGTACTTCTCCACGATCAGCTCGCCGCGCTGGTCGATCGGCGCCGCCTTGACCGTGGCGCCGCTGCGCGCGGCGACCAGCTGCCACGGCACGATGTTCGCGTGGTGCTCCATCACCGTGGTCAGGATCGCATCGCCGGGCTGCAGCCGCGGCAACGCATAACTGTAGGCGACCAGGTTGATCGACTGGGTAGTGCCGGAGGTTAGGATCAGTTCATTGCGCGAGGTCCCGTTGATGAAACGCGCCAGCTTGTCGCGCGAGCCTTCATAGGCCGCCGTGGCTTCCTCGCCAAGCTGATGCACCGCACGCGACACGTTTGCGTTGTGCTCGCGATAGTGCGTGTTCACTGCCTCGATCACCGACATCGGCTTCTGACTGGTGTTGGCATTGTCGAGATACACCAACGGCTTGCCATGCACGCTACGTGCGAGCAGCGGGAAATCCGCGCGGATGCGCTGGACGTCGAAGACGGTGGGCGTTACGACTTGTGGTGCGATCATCTTCGACGCTTCCTATTTGGCTCCCTCCCCGGCTTCCAGGGGGAGGAGAGAATCATGCAGGCAATTGCGCGACCAGAAGCCCCGACAGATGCTCGCGCAATGCCTCGCTCGGCAGATCATCCAGTACCGCGCGGCAGAACGCGGCCGTCAGCAACGCACGTGCTTCCGCCAGCGGAATGCCACGCGAACGCAGGTAGAACAGCGAGCGCTCGTCGAGCTGGCCGACGGTGGCGCCGTGCGCGGCCTTCACCTCGTCGGCATAGATTTCAAGCTCCGGCTTGGTGTCGATCTCGGCGCCGGGCGACAGCAGCAGGTTCTTGTTGCTGAGGCTGGCATCACTGCCGTCGGCACCGGGCGCCACCACGATCGCGCCGCGGAACACACCACGCGCGCGATCATTCGCCACTCCGCGCCAAGTCGACGTGGACGTGGTGTTCAGCGCCTGATGGCGGATCGCCAGCTGCGTGTCGATATGCTGGCGCCCGTGCGGCATGAACAAGCCGCGCGTATCGAAGCGTGCGCCGTCGCCAACCAGTTCGGCGCGAAGATCGTGACGCACCAGTGCGCCACCGAGCTCCAGCACATGCAGCGTCGCGTGGGCACGTGCGTGCAGGCGCACACTGCTGCGGCGAATCAGGCTGGTGGCAACCGCGACGTTCTGCAGCACGGTGTGCTGCAACCGCGCGCCTTCGCGCAGTTCGATGTCGCTCACCACGGTGGCCAGCTGCGCCGGCGCGGCGTCGGAAACGTGCTGCTCGATCAGGTTCAGCTCGGCGCCTTCGCCCAGCTCGATCACGTTGCGCAGGTGCCAGGCGAGTTCGACATCGGCCGCCGCGCCGACAAACACCAGTTGTACCGGCGCTGCGAGCTTCATGCCGGCGGCAACACGCAGCATCACGCCGTCGACGGCACTGGCCGCGTTGATCCGGGTAAACGCGTCGCCCGCTTCGCGGGCATCATCGATCAAGGCCGGTCGCGACAGCACGAAGCGCAATGGCTCGGCGTCATCGTGCAACGCCTGCGACAACGGCTGCAGGGTCAATCCGGCCGGCAGCACATCAAGTGCCGACAGGTCGGCCCGGAACACGCCGTTGACGAAGACCAGTCGCGGCCCATCGACACCGGGCAACGCGAACGTCGACGCAGCTATCGCGCGCGATGCCGCAGCAGCATCGCCACGGGCAAAGTGGCGCTGGCCAAGTGCGCGCAATGCGGTGTATTTCCACGCTTCCACCCGCGTATCGGGCAGGCCGGCGGCGGCAAACGCCGCGCGGCTCTCATGCCGCGCCGCATCCAGCCACGCAATGCCGCTGGCCGGCAGCGGCACATCGAGCAGAGACTCGACCAACGGCAGTGGTGCCGGCTGGCTCATGCCGCAACTCCCTCGCCGAGGCCGGCATAGCCGTGCTCTTCCAGCTTCAAGGCCAGCGACTTGTCGCCGCTCTCGACGATGCGGCCATCGGCCAGCACGTGCACGAAATCCGGCACCACGTAATCGAGCAGGCGCTGGTAGTGGGTGATCATCAGGAACGCGCGCTCGGGCGAGCGCAGTGCATTGACGCCATCGGCGACATGCTTGAGCGCGTCGATGTCCAGCCCCGAATCGGTCTCGTCGAGGATCGCCAGCTGCGGCTCCAGCACCGCCATCTGGAAGATTTCGTTGCGCTTCTTCTCGCCACCGGAGAAGCCTTCGTTGACTGCGCGGTGCAGCAGCTCGTCGGAGATCTGCATCACCTTCAGCTTCTCGCGCACCAGCTTGAGGAACTGCATCGAATCGAATTCCTTTTCGCCACGCGCCTTGCGCTGCGCATTGAAGGCCGCGCGCAGGAAGTAGGTGTTGTTGACGCCGGGAATCTCCACCGGATACTGGAACGCCAGGAACACGCCGGCGGCGGCGCGCGCTTCCGGCTCCAGTGCCAGCAGGTCGATGCCGTTGTAGGTCACCGTGCCGGCGGTCACTTCATAACCGTCGCGACCGGACAGCACGTTGCCCAGTGTCGACTTGCCGGCCCCGTTCGGCCCCATGATCGCGTGCACTTCGCCCGCGTTCACGCTGAGGCTGAGCCCCTTGAGGATTTCCTTGCCCTCGACGCGGGCGTGCAGGTTTTCGATTTTCAGCATGTTCATTTCTTCGATTCCACCGCCAACGTGCACGGCCCGTTGCCTACCAGAGATTTGTAGCCCTCGATGACACTGGATTTGCTTGCTGCATTCAAATCACACGTGGCAACGATGGGGACGCTCAATACTTCGCCGAACAAGGTGGGATCCGACAGCCAGCCGGCCCGAAAGGACTGGCCATCCGTCGACAGCCGCAGTCCCCACGGCACGGTGTTTTGGGTGACGGTCAGCACCGGTACGTGGGCGCTCCAGGCGAACCGGCGAATCGGCCCCACCGTGAAATGCCCTTGCGCATCGGTGACGACTTCCTGTTTCCTTGCGGTGGACGCCATCTGGCCGGATTCATCCATCACATCGGCCAGTTGGATGCGCGCACCCGCCACCGGCTGGCCTGCCTTGACGACCGTGCCGGTAATCCGCGGTGCGGTCAGGTAGTGATGCGGCCACGGCACGCAGCCGGCGAGCCCTGCGAACATGACGCACATGCACAGTCGATGGGACGTCCTCATCCGACCGCGCCTTCCAGCGATACCTCGAGCAGCTTCTTCGCTTCCACCGCGAACTCCATCGGCAGTTCGCGGAACACCTGCTTGCAGAAGCCGTCGACGATCATCGACACGGCGTCTTCCTCGCTGATCCCGCGCGAGCGGCAGTAGAACATCTGGTCGTCGGAGATCTTCGAAGTGGTCGCCTCGTGCTCGACGATCGCCGTCGGGTTCTTTACTTCCATGTACGGGAAGGTGTGTGCACCGCACTTCTTGCCGATCAGCAGCGAATCGCACTGGGTATAGTTGCGCGCGCCCTCGGCGCCCTTCTCCATCTTCACCAGGCCGCGGTAGCTGTTGGAGCTGCGCCCGGCGCTGATGCCCTTGGAGACGATCTTCGACTTGGTGTATTTGCCGAGATGGATCATCTTGGTGCCGGTGTCGGCCTGCTGGAAGTGATGGGTCAGCGCCACCGAGTAGAACTCGCCCACCGAGCGGTCGCCGCGCAGCACCACGCTGGGGTATTTCCAGGTGATCGCCGAGCCGGTTTCCACCTGGGTCCAGCTGATCTTGGAATCGTCGCCGCGGCAGTCGCCGCGCTTGGTGACGAAGTTGTAGATGCCGCCCACACCGTTCTCGTCGCCGGGGTACCAGTTCTGCACGGTGGAGTACTTGATCTGCGCCTTTTCCAGCGCGACCAGCTCGACCACCGCGGCATGCAGCTGGTTCTCGTCGCGCTTCGGCGCGGTGCAACCTTCGAGGTAGGAGACGTGGGCGCCTTCCTCGGCCACGATCAGGGTGCGTTCGAACTGGCCGGTGTTCTGCGCGTTGATGCGGAAATAGGTAGACAGCTCCATCGGGCAGCGCACGCCCTTCGGGATGAACACGAAGCTGCCGTCGGAGAACACCGCCGAGTTCAGCGCGGCGAAGAAGTTGTCGCCGGTGGGCACCACGCTGCCCAGGTATTTGCGCACGATGTCCGGGTATTCGCGGATCGCCTCGCTCATCGAGCAGAACAGCACGCCGGCCTCGGCCAGTTGCTTGCGGAAGGTGGTGCCGACCGAGACCGAGTCGAATACCGCGTCCACCGCCACGCCGGCCAGCGCCGCGCGTTCGTGCAGCGGAATGCCCAGCTTCTCGTAAGTTTCCAGCAGCGCCGGATCGACCTCGGCCAGCGACTTCGGGCCGGCCTTGGGCGCGGCGTAGTAGCTGATCGCCTGATAGTCGATCGGATCGATGTTGAGCTTGGCCCAATCGGGTTTCGGCATGGTCAGCCAGTGACGATAGGCTTCGAGCCGCCACTCGGTCATCCACGCCGGCTCCCGCTTGATCGCGGAAATCTGGCGGACGGTTTCCTCATCCAGACCCGGCGGCAGGCCGGTCATCTCGATCTCGGTGACGAAGCCGGCCGCGTAGCTGCGGCCAAGCGCCTCGGCAACCTCGGCGTTGTCGCGGAGTGTGGTGGTGGCGCTGCGCTCGTTGATCATGCTGCTGTTCATTCGGTGGTGGCCTCGCCGGTTTTCACGGTGACCGCAATCTTTCGGCCCTGACTCGATGCGGCCTGACTCAATGAGGTTTGCGGCAACGGCTTGAGCATGTCGGCCAGGCTGACCGCGCGCAGAGTCTGATCCAGCACGCTGTTGATCCGCTGCCAGCTGCCGCGCACACCGCACTGCGATTCGCGATCGCACTGGCCTTCGCCTGCGCTGCACTCGGTCATGCCGATCGGGCCTTCCAGCGCCTCGACGATCTCGGCCAGCGAAATCTCGCTGGCCGGCTTGGCGAGCCGGTATCCGCCGTTGACGCCGCGGAACGACTCGACCAGCGCAGCGTGCCCAAGCGCCTTCAGCAGCTTGCTCACCGTCGGCAATTCCAGGCGCGTCTCATCGGCGATCTGCACCGTACTGAGCACGTCATCCGGATGTGCGGCGATGCAGGTCATCACCACGGTGGCGTAATCGGTGAGTCGGCTGACGCGAAGCATGAATGCGCTCGGGCCTGGGCGGCTTGAATCGGTACTAAAATGGTACTGATTTGATGCGGCGCGGTCAATCCGGCCATATGCACCATGATGGTGCATTACCCATTATTGATTGCCCGTAAACCGTGCACTCAATAGCCGCTGATGTGGCACCTGTCGGCAAAAGTCCCGCCAAGCCTTGCGTTGCGGCGCTGGCATGCATCGTGCTGCATCGCAATAAGACCCACGCACCCAGGGGCACGTCATGAAGTGGATCACCGCCATCATCAAGCCATTCACGCTGGACGACGTGCGCGAGGCACTGGCCGAGGCCGGCGTGCAAGGCATGACGGTCACCGAGGTCAAGGGCTTCGGTCGCCAGCACGGCCATACCGAGCTGTACCGCGGCGCCGAATACGTGGTCGATTTCCTGCCCAAGCTGAAGATCGAGGTGGCGGTAGCTAACGATCGCCTTGACCACGCGATCGAGGCGATCAGTAACGCAGCCCGCACCGGCAAGATCGGCGACGGCAAGATCTTCGTCAGTGAGCTCGAACAGGTGATCCGCATCCGCACGCAGGAGGTCGACGCCGATGCGCTCTAGACACATGCTCATCGCCAGCGCCAGTCTGGCCATCCTGCCGTTTTCCGCCGCCGCACAGACCACTGTTGCCGTGCTCGACCACGGCGATACCGCCTGGATGATCGTCGCCAGCATGCTGGTCTTGATGATGACGATCCCCGGCGCCGCACTGTTCTACGGCGGCATGGTGCGCGCGAAAAACCTGCTCTCGGTGATGATGCAGTGCTTCGCGATCACCGCACTGGTCACCGTGCTGTGGATGCTCTACGGCTACTCGCTGGCCTTCAGTACCGAGGGCATGCATGCCGGCGTGACGAACTGGCATTCGTTCATCGGTGGCCTGGATCGAGCCATGCTCGCCGGGCTGAAACCCGACACGCTGTACCAGACCGTGCCGGAAAGCGTGTTCGTGATGTTCCAGCTGACTTTCGCGATCATCACGCCGGCGCTGATCATCGGCGCTTATGCCGAGCGCATGAAGTTCAGCGCGATGCTGTGGTTCAGCGGTCTGTGGCTGACCTTCGTCTACCTGCCGGTGGCGCACATGGTGTGGAGTGGCCCCGGCTCGCTGCTCGGTGACCTCGGCGTCCTCGATTTCGCTGGCGGCACCGTCGTACATATCAACGCCGGCATCGCCGGCCTGGCCGCGTGCCTAGTGATCGGCAAGCGCCGTGGCTGGCCACAGACACACATGCCACCGCACAACCTCGGCTACACCGTGATCGGCGCCAGCCTGCTGTGGCTGGGCTGGTTCGGCTTCAACGCCGGCTCGGCGGTGGCCGCGAACGGCAGCGCCGGCATGGCGATGCTGGTGACCCAGATCGCCACCGCTGCCGCCGCGATCGGCTGGGTTGCGGTGGAGTGGGCCATCCATCGGCGCGCCAGCGTGCTCGGCATCGCCTCCGGTGCGGTGGCCGGCCTCGTGGCGATCACTCCGGCGGCGGGAACGGCAGGGCCTGCCGGTGCCCTGCTCATCGGCTTCGTCGCCGGCACGGTGTGCTTCTTCACCGCCACGCGGCTCAAGCACAAGCTGGGCTACGACGACTCGCTGGACGTGTTCGGCGTACATGCCATCGCCGGCATCATCGGCGCCCTGCTCACCGGCCCGTTCGCCGCGCCGAAGCTGGGCGGCTTCGGCACGGTGACGTCGCCACTGCTGCAGCTGTGGATCCAGGCCAAGGGCGTGGGCTTCACCATCGTCTGGAGCGCCGTGCTCAGCTGGGGCATCCTGAAACTGCTCGACCTCACCATCGGGCTGCGCGTCGATGCCGAACAGGAACAGATGGGCCTGGACATTGCGGAGCACGAGGAGCGCGCCTACAACCTGACTTGATGAGTACGCCAATCGACGGTGCGTTCGGCGCGTGCAGGCTCTAAGCTGTTCGTGTTTATCCAGCGACTTACTTCATGGACAGTACCCAAGACCGCGTCACCGCCCGCCTGGCCTGGACACGTCACACCCTCGGCGACCCGACGCTGACGCTGGCATCCGCCTCGGCCGATGCCAGCTTCCGCAGCTACTGGCGCACGCAGCACCAGGGTCAGAGTTGGATCGTGATGGACTCACCGCCGGGGCAGGAGGATCCGCAGCCATGGCTGGGCATCGGCACGCGGCTGTCCGCCGCCGGCCTGCACGTGCCGGCCGTCAAGGCTCAGGATCTGCAGCAGGGCTTCCTGCTGATCGAGGATCTCGGTTCGCAGCTGTACCTGCCGGCCTTGAACGACAGTACGGTCGATGCGCTGTACGGCGACGCGCTGGACGCACTGCTGCGCATGCAGCGCGACACCAACGTGGACGGCATGCAGCCATACGACCACGTGTTCCTGCAGCGCGAGCTGGAGATCATGCCGGAATGGTTCCTTCGCCGGCATCTCGACTACGCGCCCGAGTGCGAGGAATGGGATGTGCTGGAATCGGCGTTCACCGTGCTGTTGCACAATGCCCTGGCGCAACCGCGCTGTTTCGTGCACCGCGATTACCACAGCCGCAACCTGCTGATCACGACCCGCAACAATCCCGGGATCATCGACTTCCAGGGCGCGTTGCACGGCCCCGTCACCTACGACCTCGCCTCGCTGCTTCGCGATTGCTACATCGTGTGGGATCGCGCGCGCGTCGAAGCATGGGTCGAAGGCTATCGGCGACGCCTGCAAGCTGCAAACCTGATCGCTGCGGATGTCGACGGCCAGCGCTTCCTGCGCTGGTTCGACCTGATCGGTCTGCAACGGCATATCAAGGTGCTAGGCATCTTCTGCCGGCTCTGCTACCGCGACGGCAAGCCCGGTTATCTCGACGACCTGCCGCGTGTATACGACTACGTGATCGACGTGGCCAGCCGTTACCCCGAGCTGGCCGACTTCGTGGCGCTGCTGCAGCGCTGCGTGGGTGAGCGCGAGCTGCGCCAGCCGGCGGCCGCATGAAGCACGCGCTGATCTTCGCCGCCGGCCTCGGCGAGCGCATGCGACCGCTGACCGATCAAACGCCCAAACCGCTGCTGCCGGTGAACGGCAAGCCGCTGATCGTGTGGCATCTGGAAAAGCTCGCTGCCGCCGGCGTGCATTACGTGGTGATCAACACCTCACATCTGGCCGAGCAGTTTCCCGAAGCGCTGGGCGACGGTTCGCGCTGGGGTTTGCGCATCCGCTACGCCTATGAAGGCACGACGCCACTGGAAACCGGCGGCGGCATGTTGAACGCACTGCCGTTGCTCGGTCCCGAACCGTTCCTCGTGGTCAGCGGCGACGTGTGGTGCGACGCGGATTTCACCGTCCTGCCTGCCGAGCCCCAAGGCCTCGCGCATCTGCTGATGACGGACAACCCCGTGCATCATCCGCGTGGCGATTTCCGGCTGGACGCACAAAACCGCCTGCACGACGACGGCGAACCCCGGCTAACCTATAGCGGTATTGGCGTGTTCCGTCGCGAGCTGCTGGACGGCTGGCGCGAGGCTGTCGGCGATGCGCCAGGCGCCGACGCGAAGCCGCCACGCTTCAAGCTGCGGCCGCTACTGGAAAGGGCGATCGCAGAGGGAAAGGTCGATGGCTCGCACCATCGCGGCACATGGACTGACGTTGGGACACCGGAGCGCCTGGCGCAGCTGGAATCCGAGCTGCGCGGGTAACGCGGGCGCACCACACACCCACCAACGAAAACGGCCCGGTACAAACCGGGCCGCCAAGTTTCGTGAGCTACCCCTCTGCCCTTCGGGCCTCTCCCTGCAGGCAGGAGAGAGAGCATCAGAATCGCCCGCTTTGCGGGCGATGGTTACTCAGGGACGCCGAGCCAGTTCCGGGTTTTCCTTGGTCACCGGCATCAGGTCCTTCTTCGATACACCCAGCCACAGCAGGATCGGGCTGGCGACGAAGATCGACGACAGCGTGCCGACCACGATGCCGATCAGCATCGTCACGGCGAAACCGTGCACGGCAGGACCGCCGAAGAAATACAGCGCACCCATCGTGATCGCCGTGAACAGCGAGGTGATGATGGTTCGCGACAGCGTGTTGTTGATCGAGCGGTTGAGGATCTCCTCCGGCTCGGCCTTGCGCGCCAAACGGAACAGCTCGCGGATACGATCGAACACCACCACCTTGTCGTTGATCGAGTAACCGATCACGGCCAGCACCGAGGCCAGCACGGTCATGTCGAACTCGCGCTGGACCAAGGCCAAGATGCCCAGCGTCACCAGCACGTCATGCACTTCCGTGGCCACCGCGGCGATCGCGAAACGTCGTTCGAAGCGGATCCAAAGGTAGGCCATGATGCCGAGGATCACGAACACTGCGGCCACGGTGCCATCACTGCGCAACTCCGCGCCGACTTCCGCAGTAACCAGTTCACGGTTCTTCAATTTGGCGTCCGGACGCGAAACGTGCAGCGCCTTGAGAACGTCGGCAGCGATCAGATCGAGGTTGACTTTGCCATTCGCGTCGACCGCCTTCTGGTCGTCCTTCGGCTGCATGCGGATCGACACCTCACGGGTTCCGCCCAGACTTTGCACCAGGGCATGCTCGAAACCACCCTTTTCCAGCGTCGCACGTACGTCAGCGATTTCCACCGACTGATCGTAGTCGACCACCATCGAGACGCCACCGGTGAAGTCCAGCGCGTAATTGAGGCCTTTCGTCGCGATCAGCCCGATTGAGGCAACCATCAGGAACAACGCGATGGCGATGCTGTACTTGCGCATGCCAAGGAACGGGATGTTGCTGTCGTGATTGAAAATTTCCATGGTGGTTCCTTAGACCGACAGCGTCTTGAGCTTGCGGTGGCCGTGGATCAGCGCGGTGAACGCGTGAGTCAGCGTCACCGAGGTGAACAGCGAGGTCAGGATGCCGATCATCAGCGTCACGCCGAAGCCCTTGATCGCGCCGGTACCCATCGTGGTCAGCGCCAGTGCGGCGATCAGATGGGTGACATTGGCGTCCAGAATGGTCGACCAGGCTTTCTCGTAACCGGCGCGGATCGCCGCATGCGGCGTCGAGCCGTTGCGCAGTTCCTCACGCACGCGTTCGCAGATCAGCACGTTCGCATCGATCGCCATGCCGAGGGTCAGCACGATACCGGCAACGCCCGGCATGGTCAGGGTGACGCCGATCAGCGACATCACCGCCAGCAGGATCACCAAGTTGAAGAACAGCGCAATATCCGCGACCAGACCGAACAGTTTGTAGTAGATCGCCGCCGCCAGCAGCACCAGCGCCAGACCCAGCATCACCGCCTTGAAGCCCTTGTCGATGTTGTCCTGACCGAGGCTGGCGCCAATCACGCCTTCCTCGACGATATCCATCGGTGCGGCCAGCGCGCCGCCCTTGAGCAGCAGGGCGAGGTCAGAAGCTTCCTTCGGGCTGCCCAGACCGGTGGTCTGGAACTGCTTGCTGAAGGGGCTGGCGATCGAGGCGTCGTTGATCACCGTCTCGGTAACCTTCGGCACGCGTACCTCCTTGCCGTCGACGACCTTGGTCTCGTAGACCTGCTCCACATACACCACCGCCATCGGCTTGCCGACGTTGGCGTTGGTGAAATCGCCCATCTTCTTGGCGCCGGCCGCGTTCAGGGTGACGTCGACCTTCGGCGTGCCGCTCTGCTGGTCGATGCCCGACGAGGCGTCCACCAGCTGGTTGCCGGTCACGATGATCTGCTTGCTCACCAGCACCGGCAGATTGCTGCCGCGCATGCGATAGAGGTTGGCGTCCGGCGGGATGTTGCCGGTCCGCGCCGCTTCCTGTGCCTGCGCATCGCCGGCCTGGCCGATACCGGGGCGGTATTGCAGCGTGGCTACTGCACCGATCAGCTTCTTCGCCTCGGTCGG
This sequence comes from Rhodanobacter sp., assembly GCA_027307195.1. GTDB lineage: Bacteria > Pseudomonadota > Gammaproteobacteria > Xanthomonadales > Rhodanobacteraceae > Rhodanobacter. The sequence continues at coordinate 66,876 of DAHUXL010000080.1, forward strand.
ATCCTGCACGCCAGCCAGCTCAACCACGATGCGGCTGTCGCCCTGCTGCTGGATCAGCGGCTCGGATACGCCCAGCGCATTGATGCGGTTGCGCAGCGTGCCCAGGTTCTGGGTGATCGCACTGCGTGACAGATCACGCAACTTCTCCGGCTTGATCACCACATTCAGTACGTAGCGATCGCCGGTGTTGGCGCCGTTCGCCACGTTGAGGTCGGTGTATTCGTTGGCGATCGCGTCGGCGGCCGTGGAACGATCCTCGGCCGAACGCAAGATCACCGCGATGCCCTGCTCACGCACGGTATTGCGGGTCACCGACTCATAGCGGATGTTCTTCTGTCGCAGCAAGGTGCGGATATCGTCGGCGTAGCTGTTTTCCTGCTTGTCGATCGCATCGTTCTGATCGACCTGCATCAGGAAGTGCACGCCGCCCTGCAGATCAAGGCCCAGCGGCATCGAACGCGCACCGATCGCGCGCAGCCAGCCGGGCACATTCGACTGCAGCTTGAACGCCACCGTGTAGCCGTCGCCCAGTGCCGCCTTGATGGCATCGGCGCCGCTCTTCTGCACGTCCGAATTGATGAAGGTGGCAAGCAGATGATCGCCGTCCACCACCACATCAGTGACTGCGATCTTCTTGCCGGTCAGCGCGGCCTGCACCTTCTGCTGCAGGGACTGATCGATCGGCGGTGCATCGCGGTTGGCGGTGACCTGCACCGCCGGCAACGGGACAAATGCATTCGGCAACGCGTAGATGACGCCGAACAGCATCACCAGCGCGACCAGCGCGTACTTCCAGCGGGGAAAATCACTCATGCCCTGAATCCATCAAGGCCGCGGCAACGGCCCGCGGCGGTAGCAACAAACGAGGAATAATCGCGTGACAGGCAGCCGCCGGGCGGCGCCTCGAAGCCGTCGATCAGACGGACTTCAGCGAGCCCTTGGGCAGCACTTGCTGGACCGCGCCCTTCTGCACCTTGACCTTCACGTTGGCCGCGATCTCGACGGTGATGAAGGTCTCGCCCACTTCTTCCACCCGTCCGGCGATGCCGCCGTTGGTGACCACTTCGTCGCCCTTGGCCAGGCCGGAGATCAGCGCACGGTGCTCTTTCTGGCGCTTCATCTGCGGACGAATCATCATGAAATACATCAGGCCGAACAGCACCACCATCATGATGATCATGGACATGCCGCCACCGGCGGGCTGCGCTGCAGCGGCCTGGGCGATCACGGGGGAGATCGGAAAACTCATCGGTTTGTCTCGCAAGTTATGGCGCAGCCAAGGATTTCAGCTGAACGCCTGATAAAAGATCGTTGATTATGCCATGCACCCCCAAGCCGTGCACGGCACCGCATGGCCCCGCTGACCGGGCAGCAGATCACTACTGAGGGCTGTGGTTGCCGGTTGCAAGCCCGACTGCGATATGGTGCCGAATGCGGCGGCGGCCGCACCGTGCGCGCTAAGCGACTACGCCGCCCTGCCTTTGTGCATAAAACCCGGCAATGAAGGCATCCAGCGTGCGGCTGGCAATCGCCTCGCGCAGGCCGGCCATCAGGCGCTGGTAGTAGCGCAGGTTGTGCATGGTGGCGAGCTGGCTACCGAGGATCTCGTTGCAGCGATCGAGATGCCGCAAATAGGCACGGCTGAAGCCGTTGCTGCAGGCGTAGCAATCGCAGCCCTCCTCGATCACCCGCGTATCGGTGGCGAACTTCGCGTTGCGGATGCGCAGCGTGCCCTCGGCGGTGAACAGGAAACCGTTGCGCGCATTGCGGGTCGGCATCACGCAGTCGAACATGTCGATGCCGCGACGCACCGCCTCGACGATGTCCTCCGGCCGGCCCACGCCCATCAGGTAGCGCGGCTTGTCGACCGGCAGCAGCGGCACGGTGAAATCCAGCGCATGGTTGCGCTCGGCCTCCGGCTCGCCCACGGCCAGACCACCGACCGCATAGCCGCCGAAGCCGATCTTCACCAGCCCTGCGGCGGAGCGCTGGCGCAGGTTCGCGTACATGCTGCCCTGCACGATGCCGAACAGCGCATTTGGCGGCCTTGAATCGGCACGTTGCAGGTCATCGAACGCCCGACGCGAGCGTTCGGCCCAGCGCAGCGAAAGCTCCATCGAATCGCTGGCCACCTTCTCGGTGGCCGGATACGGCGTGCACTCGTCGAAGATCATCGCGATGTCCGAATCCAGCGTCTTCTGGATCTGCATCGACACTTCCGGCGACAGGAACACCTTCGAGCCATCGACCGGCGAGGCGAACGTCACGCCCTCCTCGGTGATCTTGCGCTTGTGCGCCAGCGAGAACACCTGGAAGCCACCGGAGTCGGTAAGGATCGGCTTGTCCCAGCCGATGAACTTGTGCAGGCCGCCGAACTTCTCGACGATCGCCAGTCCCGGCCGCAGGAACAGGTGAAACGTGTTGCCGAGGATGATCTCGGCGCCGATCTCGGTGACATCGCGCGGTGTCATCGCCTTGACCGAACCATACGTACCCACCGGCATGAACGCCGGCGTTTCCACCGTGCCGCGGGCAAAGGTCAGGCGACCGCGGCGGGCGGCGCCGTCGGTGGCGAAGAGATCGAAATTCATGGCAGTCATCCGCCCAGTTTAACCGCTGCCACCGCTCAGCTGCCGCACGCAGGATCAAGCTGGGGCAGGATCAACATCGCGTCGCCATAGGAGAAAAACCGGTAACCCTGCTCGACCGCATGGCGATAGGCGTCGAGCATGAACTCGCGCCCGGCCAGCGCCGACACCAGCATCAATAGAGTCGACTGCGGCAGATGGAAGTTGGTCAGCAGGCCGTCGATGCTGCTGAAGCGGTAGCCGGGGAAGATGAAGATCTGCGTCTCGCCGGCGAACGGATGCAGCTCGCCGTCCTTGCTGGCGCTTTCCAGCGCGCGCACTACCGTGGTGCCCACCGCGATGACACGACCACCGTTGGCGCGCGTGCGACGGATCTGGCCGATCAGATGGGCACCGACGTTGAGCCACTCGCGATGCATCTGATGATCCTTCAGATCGTCCGCCCGCACTGGCTGGAATGTGCCGGCGCCCACATGCAGCGTGATGTAACCGAACTCGACGCCGCGCTCGCGCAACGTCGCCAGCATCGCCTCGTCGAAATGCAGACCGGCGGTAGGCGCTGCAACCGCGCCAGGCTCGCGCGCGAACACGGTCTGGTAGCGCTCCAGGTCGCTGGCGTCGGCATGCCTCTCGATATACGGCGGCAGCGGCATCTCGCCCAGCTTGAGCAACAGCTTTTCCAGCGGCTCGGGCGCCTCGAAATGCAGCCGAAAGAACCCTTCGTCGCGGCCCAGCACCACCGCATGGCTACCGTCGGCCAGCTCGATTCGACCACCTTCCTTCGGCTTCTTGCTGACGCCGAGTTGCACGGTCGCCTCGTGCGCGCCGGTGACCCGCTCGATCAGGATCTCCACTGCACCGCCGCTGATCTTGCGTCCGTACAGACGCGCCGGCAGCACGCGAGTGTCGTTGAACACCAGCAGATCGCCCGGCCGCAGGAAGTCGGGCAGCTCGCGGAACATGCGGTCCTGCCGCGACCGTGCCGGCACATCCAGCAGCAGCATGCGGCTGGCCGAACGCTCGGGCAGCGGCGCCTGCGCGATCAGCTCGGGCGGCAGTTCAAAATCGAAATCGGACTTCTTCAAGAGACACACGGCCAGCAGGTGAAAGCGGGACATTATCCCGCACTGAGCCAACCCTTGCGCGACGAGCTACAGCCAGCCTTTCTGCCGCGCCAGCCGATACGCCTCGATGCGGTTGGCGACGCCGAGCTTGCCGATGGCCTCGGACAGGTAATTGCGCACGGTGCCATGCGACAGATTCAATTGCGTGGCGATGTCGCCAGCGGACTGGCCTTCGCCGGCCAGCCGCAATACCTGGCGCTCGCGATCGTTCAGCGGATCGGCTTCCGACCAGGCTTCCAGCGCCAGCTGCGGATCGATCGCGCGACCGCCACGATGCACCGTGCGCAATGCCTCGGCGAGATTCTCGGCGGGCGCGTCCTTCAACAGATAACCCGACACGCCGGCATCCAGCGCGCGACGCAGGAAACCGGGCCGCGCGAAGGTGGTGACGATGACCACCTTCATCGGCAGCTCCTGACGCTGGATGCGCTGCGCCAGTTCCAGCCCGGTCAACCCCGGCATCTCGATATCGGTGACCAGCACGTCGGGTTTCAGGCGCTGCAGCTCGCGCCACGCGGCCTCGCCGTCGGCAGCCGAGCCGAGTACCTCGATGTCGGACTCCAGATTCAGCAATGCCGACAGGGCGCCGCGCACCATCGCCTGATCTTCGGCCAAAAGAACTCGGATCATGTGCTGGCTTCCTGGTGTCCACAGCGGCGAAAGGATGGTGTCATGGCTTGTGCGGCCGTGGGTGCGTGGATGGACTCACGCGACAGGTTGACCCGGAATCGTGTGCGCCAGCGGATTGGCAGGTGTCGGCTCCAGCGATGGTCGGGATGTTTCAACCAGGCGCATGAGCGGCAGCGGCACCACCACCCGCAGACGCGATCCCTGACCGCGCGGCGACTCGAAGGTCAGCGTGCCGCCGAGCGCACGCACCCGCTCACGCATACCGCACAGGCCATTGCCGTCCATCTCGATGCCACCGCGGCCATTGTCGCTGATCTGCATGCAGACGCTGGCCCGCTCGCGCGCCATCTCGATCCGGGCCTGGCTGGCATCAGCATGGCGCGCAATATTGGTCACCGCCTCGCGCAAGATCAGCGACAGGCCTCGCTCGACGTCACCCGGCAGGTCGACGGGCAGCGTGCCGTAATCCAGATGGACACGGGAAGATTCCAGCAGCAGTCGCGCCGAGGCCAGTTCGGCAGCGAGGTCGGTGGCGCGGATGCCGGTGACCGCGCTGCGCACTTCGGCCAACGCGTGACGTGCCACCTTTTCCGCCTCCTCGACCTCGCGCTTGGCGGCGTCGACATCGCGGTCGAACAGCTTGCGCGAGAGTTCGAGCTTGAGCGTGATCAGCGACAGCGTATGGCCGAGCAAGTCGTGCAGGTCGCGTCCGATCCGTTCACGCTCCGCCGTGGCGGCGAGCCGGCGCACCTCGTCGTGCGAAAGACTGAGGGCGACATCCTTTTCCTTGTGGATCTGTTCGACCATGACAATGGTGCAGATGACGAAGATCGTGACCGGCATGATCACCAGCAGCGACGGCGGATAGCCGATCCGCCAGGCCAGTCCCACGTAGATGGCGTTGATCAGCAACACCTGGGCCACATAGCTGCGTAAGTGCCGCCTGTCGCAGTGACTCAGCATCACGCAGGCGTATACGTAATAACTGAGGCCGCTGTAATACCAGGGCAGCAAGCCGAAACACAGCAGCGCCATGCCCCACGCGTAGAGATACGCAATCCGCCGGGGAGCCAGCTGCGTCATGGCGAACAGCAGCAGAAACAGCGGATACGAACCCAGCGTGCACAGCAGCCACGTCAGGGTATAACCATGCAGGCCGCGATCGAACAGCGGCGTGATGAAGATCCACAACGACCACAGCAAATGCACGCTGTCGGCCCATGGCGATTTGCCGCGGCGAAGGTCCTCTGCCGCCGCGGAATCCGGCGCCGGCGTGAACCATCGGGCAATGGAGGCTGGGATCATGGCAAGGCTTTCCGCGAGCGGCTCGGACTGAACGACATGCTACTTCAACCGTTCCGCCGCAGGCGTCGCGCCGCCAGCAGCAGAAAGCCGACGGCAAAGCCGAGCAGCACCAGCACATGCGTCAGGATCGCCTCCTTGTTGAGGCCCACCGCCGCCATGGCCACCATGTCGAGGTGATAGCTCGGCCAGATTGGCGCGATCTGCTGCAGGAACTTCGGCAGCATCGGCAACGGCATCCACAGGCCGGACATGAACGACATCGGCAGGTAGATCAGTTGCAACATGCCGGGCGCGCCCTGCCCCTTGATCAAGGTGCCGACGAACATGCCCAGCGCGCAGAACGGCAGCACGCCAAGCATCCCGGTGAGCAGCAACGCGCCGGCCTGCAGCGGATTCAGGGTCACGTGCCCCAGCGATACCGCCATGGTCAGCAGCAACAGGATGACCACCCCGGCAGCCACCATCGCCATCAGCATCTTGCCCAGCAGATAGGCACCCGGCGGCATCGGCAACGCCCGCTTGAACGTCAGCAGGCCGCCGTCACGCTCCAGCGCCAGCGATACGCCGAAGCCGAACAGGCCCGGACTCATCACGCCGAACACGCCGTAGCTGGCCAGCAGGTAGCGCGCCGCATCGGCACCCTCGGACTTCGCCATCAGCACGCCGAACAGCAGGTAGAACATCGCCGGGAACAGCATGATCGGCAACATGAAACCCGGCGCGCGCATGTAGCGCAGGCACTCGCTGCGCGCTTCTTCCAGATAGGCGCCGATGACGCGGCTGCGTGGCATCACGGGTGCGATCGATTCGTTGACAGACATGACGGTTTCCATCTCAGGCAGCCTCGCGCTGGTCGGTGTCGGATACCTCGTCGGCATCGCGGGTGAGTTCGGTGAAGGCCTCGGCCAGGCCGGCGCGCTGCACTTCCAGTTCGCGCAGGTGCAGGTCGGCGGCAAGCAGGCGGCGCACCACGACTTCGGCTTCGGTCGCGGTGATGTGCAGGCGTTCGTTCTCCCGGCGCACTTCGTTGACCTCGGGCCAGCTGCGCACGGTGTCGACCGACAATGCACTCAGGCAGCGGATGCGCTTGAGTGCGACCCGCGCACGCAGCTCTTCTACAGTGCCTTCATGGATCATGCGGCCGTGCGTCATCACACAGACGCGATCGGCGAGTGCCTCGGCCTCCTCCAGATAGTGCGTGGTCAGCAGCACCGAACAGCCCTCGGCGAGCAGCTGGCGGATCGCCGCCCACAGCTTCTGCCGCGCCTCGATATCCATGCCTACGGTAGGTTCGTCCAGGAACAGCAGCTCGGGGCGACCGCACAACGCCAGTGCGAATTGCACGCGCCGCTGCTGGCCACCGGAGAGTTTCGCGTAGGGGCGCTTGAGCAGATCGCTGACGCCGGCCAGTTCCGCGGTTTCCGCCAGGGTGCGCGGGGCCGGGTAGTAGCTGGCGGTCAGCCGCAACAGCTCGCCCACCCGCAGCGTCGGCGGCAGCTCGGCGTTCTGTAGCATCACGCCGATGCGCCGGCGCGCCTCGATCCGCTGCGGATCCTGGCCGAACAGTTCGACCGTGCCGGCATCGGCACGGATCAGCCCCAGCAACAGGGCAATCGCCGTGGTCTTGCCGGCGCCGTTGGGGCCAAGCAGGGCCAGCAGTTCGCCGCGCTGCAATTGCAGATCGGCACCGTCGAGCGCGGTGAGCTGGCCGTAGCGTTTGACGGCGCCGCCGAGGCGGGCAATCGGGTCACGGATAATGGGATCAGGGGCATGTGGCATGGGTAGTCCTCCAGTGCCGCCCATCCTCCACGTGACGGGATTCTGCAGGCAGTAGCCGGCGTCAGTCATCGTGGGTGACAGCCGTCACCCACGGTCCGGGCACGGGGTTACGGCGGCCGGCGCCGCAAGGTATCCTGTGAGGGATAAAACCGCCCAATCGGCTCTGCGATGGGGCGTGAAACGACTGAAAACATTGAGGAAGCGCCCGTTCGCCTGCGCCTCCCGCCACGCATTAACTAATGTCCGTCTCCGGCCTGGCAGCCGACTGGCGGAGCTACGGAGGATTCATCATGGGTGTGATCAACCAGCTGCGCGAACTGCGCGAATTCGGCGGCAAGCCGCGGACCACCGGTCTGGACGATGCCAGCATCGAGCGCATGGCGGCGAACGATCCCATGCTGGGTCAGGCGATTGCCGCCGCGGTGGCGCGCCATCATGAATTGCGTGCCGACCTGGCCGACTTCCTTAAATTGGACGAAGCGGAGCAGGTCGCCCAGGTGCAGGCCGGCTTCGTCAATTTCTACCCGGACGACGCAATCAGCCCGTACCTGCCCGCCGCCGCGCGCGGCCCGTGGATCGTTACGCTGAAAGGCGCCGTCGTGCACGACAACGGCGGCTACGGCATGCTCGGCTTCGGCCACAACGACCCGGCGATCCTCGAAGCACTGAGCCGCCCGCAGGTGATGGCCAACGTGATGGCACCCAGCGTGGCGCAACTGCGCTTCACCGCGGCGCTCAACAAGGAGCTCGGCCGCAATCGCGACAGCAATCCGTATGCGCGTTACATGTGCCTCAACTCCGGTTCCGAGTCGGTCTCGCTGGCCTGCCGCATCGCCGATGTCAATGCCAAGCTGATGACCGATGCCGGTGGCCGCTATGCCGGCCGCACGATCAAGCGGCTCGCGGTGAAGGGCGCGTTCCACGGCCGCACCGACAAACCGGCGCTGTATTCCGATTCCAGCCGCAAGACCTATCAGCAGCACCTCGCCAGCTACCGCCACGAGGACAGCGTGCTCACCATTGCTCCGTATGACGTGGCGCAGCTGGAAGCCGCGTTCGCCGATGCCGACAGGCACGGCTGGTTCATCGAGGCGATGTTCCTGGAACCGGTGATGGGCGAAGGCGACCCGGGCCGCGCGGTGACGCCGGAGTTCTACAAGGCGGCGCGCGCGCTGACCGAAGCCCACGGCACCCTGCTGCTGATCGACTCGATCCAGGCCGGCCTGCGCGCACACGGCGTGCTGTCCATCACCGACTACCCGGGCTTCGAGAAGCTGCCGGCGCCGGACATGGAAACCTTCTCCAAGGCACTGAACGCCGGCCAGTATCCGCTGTCGGTGCTGGCAGTTACCGAGCGTACTGCCGGCCTGTATCGCAAGGGCATCTACGGCAACACCATGACCGCGAACCCGCGCGCGCTGGACGTGGCGCTGGCCACTCTGGGTGAGCTGAGCGACGCGGTGCGCAACAACATCCGCGAGCGCGGCAAGGAATTCGTCGACAAGCTAAACGCGCTGAAGAACGAGCTGGGCGGTCTGATCACCAAGGTGCAGGGCACCGGCTTGCTGTTCTCCTGCGAGCTGGCCCCGGAATACAAGTGCTATGGTGCCGGCTCGACCGAGGAATACATGCGCGAGCACGGCGTCGGCGTGATCCACGGCGGTGTCAACTCGTTGCGTTTCACCCCGCACTTCAACGTCACCAGCGCCGAGATCGACCTGGTCGTGGCGCATGTGCGCAAGGCGCTGCTGGAAGGTCCACGCAAGGCCAAGGCCGAGGCGGCCTGACTTTTCCTGTCGTCAACATGACCCTGTCGTCAGCCTGGGAAACCTGAGCTGACGCTTTGCTCGAGCGCCATCCACGACAACGCAGTCAGGCAGCGTTGTCGTAGATGAATGCCGCTTGCACTAAAATTTTCGTTAGCTCGCACGGCGCTCCCCGACCGGCTATAGACTGGCACCGCCGGCAACTGCCGGTCACCTTAGGGAGGGCCCACTGCATGTCCATCAATCTTCGTATCGTTCTTGCTGCCGCCTTGGCGTTGTCCAGCGCTGCCGCCTTCGCCACCCCGGCGGCCAGCAAGACGGCTGACACCACCACCGCGGCTCCGGCTGCCAAGAAAGCGCTCACTCCGCAGCAGCAGCGCATGTCCGATTGCAGCAAGCAGTCTGCCGGCAAGAAGGGCGACGAGCGCAAGATGGCCATGAGCAGCTGCTTGAAGGGTGAAAGTGCCGCCCCAGCCGCGGCAGCGCCGACCGCCAAACAGACGCAGCAGGAAAAGATGAAAGCCTGCAATGCGGACGCCAAGGTCAAGGCACCCAAGGGCGAGGCACACAAGGCCTTCATGAGCAGCTGTCTGAAGGGTGACGCCGCAGCAGCACCGGCCGCGCACTAAGCTTCCACCGCTTGAAGGGCGCCGCCATGTTGTTGGCGGCGCCCTTTTCTTTTGCGACCATGCTGTCGCATGCTCGTCCCAGTATGCCCGCACGCAGGTCACTCATGAAGATCGTCGAAGTCCCTCATCCGCTGATCCAGCACAAGCTCGGCCTGATGCGGCGTGCCGGCATCAGTACCAAGGAATTCCGCGAACTGGCCTCCGAGGTCGCCGCGCTGCTCACCTACGAAGCCACCAAGGATCTGGAAACCGTCGAGGAACAGATTCACGGCTGGGCCGGCCCGCTGCAGGTGCACCGGATCAAGGGCAAGAAGATCACCATCGTGCCGATCCTGCGCGCGGGCCTGGGCATGTTGCCGGGCGTACTCGACATGATTCCCTCGGCCAAGGTCAGCCTGGTCGGCGTGCAGCGCGACGAGCACACCCTGCAGCCGTTGGCCTACTACGAAAAACTCAGCGGTCGCATGGACGAACGCATCGCGCTGATCGTCGACCCGATGCTGGCTACCGCCGGCACCCTGATCGCCGCCGTCGACATGCTGAAGGCCGCCGGCTGCAAACGCATCAAGGGGCTGTTCCTGGTTGCCGCACCGGAAGGCCTCAAACGCATCGAGGCCGCACACCCGGATATCGAGATCTACACCGCTTCGATCGATGAACGCCTGAACGAGCACGGCTACATCCTGCCCGGCCTCGGCGACGCCGGCGACAAGATTTTCGGCACCAAGCAGTTGCCGGCAACCGACTGAACGTCCGTCGTCGGCCTGCCCGGCAAACCAGCAAAGAACTCAGCGACCGAAGCGGTCGGTCGCCTCCAGCAACTCATGCATGTTGCCCGGCTCGAACGCGGAATGGCCGGCGTCCTGCACGATGCGCAGATCGGCCTCGGGCCAGGCGCGATGCAGATCCCACGCACTACGCAGCGGGCAGACCACGTCGTAGCGGCCCTGCACGATCACTGTGGGGATGTTGCGGATGCGGTCCACGTTGCGCAGCAGCTGGTCGTCGTGTTCGAAGAAGCCACCATTGACGAAGTAGTGGCATTCGATGCGTGCGAATGCCAGCGCGAACTCGTCCTCGGCGCTGGATTCGATGTGCGACTTGTCCTGCCACAGGTAGCTGGTGGCACCTTCCCATACCGACCAGGCACGAGCGGCATCGACACGCGTCTTTGCGTCAGTGCTGGTCAGTCGGCGATGGTAGGCGCTCATCAGGTCGCCACGCTCGACTTCGGGAATGGCGTTGAGATAGGCCTCCCAGGCATCCGGATACAGCGCGTCGCAGCCCTTCTGGTAGAACCACTCCAGCTCCCAGCGACGCAGCATGAAGATGCCGCGCAACACCAGCTCGGTGACCTTGTCCGGATGTGTCTGCGCATACGCCAGCGCCAGCGTGGAACCCCACGAGCCGCCGAACACCTGCCAGCGATCGATCGCCAGATGCTCGCGCAGGCGCTCGATGTCGGCAACCAGATCCCAGGTGGTGTTGTCAGTCAGCTCCGCATGCGGCGTGGACTTGCCGCAGCCACGCTGATCGAACAGCACGATGCGGTAAATCGCCGGATCGAAGAAGCGCCGGCACTTCGGATTGGCGCCGCCACCCGGCCCACCATGCAGGAACACCACCGGCTTGCCGCTCGGGTTGCCGCTCTGCTCGTAGTACAGCGTGTGCAGCGCGGACACCTTGAGAAACCCGCTGTCGAAGGGCTCGATCTCGGGATACAGCGAACGAAGCGGGGGCGACATAACGGCTCCTCAAAGCGGACGAACAAGCCATCAAGACTAACATGCAGGCGGCTTTGGAGCCCTCAGCTGCCCACGAACAGCTTGCCCGGATTGAGGACGCCGTTCGGATCAAACACCTTGCGCACGCCTTGCATCAGCGCGATCTCCTCCGCACCGCGGGTGCTCTCCAGGTAAGCCCGCTTGACCAGCCCGATGCCATGCTCGGCCGAGATGCTGCCACCGTGACGCTGCAGTGTTGACGCCAGCAGCTTGGTGACGTGTTCGCACTGGGCGATGAACGCCTCCTCGGCCAGATCGTCCGGACGCAGCACGTTGATGTGCAGATTGCCGTCACCGATATGGCCGAACCAGATCACCTCGATCTGCGGATATTCATGCGCCAGCAGTGCCTGCATATCATGCAGGAACGCCGGCACCGCGCTGATCCGCACCGACACGTCGTTCTTGTACGGTCGCCGCGACGCCAGACTCTCGGTGATGCCTTCGCGCAGCCGCCACAGCGCGGCCGCCTGCGCCTCGCTTTGTGCAATCACGCCATCGCTGACCCAGCCCTGTTCCAGCGCGTGCTCGAATGCCGCCAAGGCGGCGTCCCGTGCCGGCTCGTCGACGGCATCGAACTCGGTCACCACGTAGTACGGATAATCGCCGTCGATGGCGCGCTGTGCGCCATGCGCGAGCACGTGCGCCAGCGCGTGATCGGTGAAAAACTCGAACGCCTGCAGCTGCAGGCGTTCGCGGAATAGCTCAAACACCTGCATCAACGCATCCATGTCCGGCAACGCCAGCAGCATCACCTGTGATGGCGGCGGCGGATCGGTGAGTTTCAGGGTCGCTTCCACCACGATGCCCAGCGTACCCTCCGACCCGATCATCAGCTGCCGGAAATCGTAGCCGCTGGAGTTCTTGATCAGGCCGCGATTGAGTTCGAGCAGCTCGCCGTTGCCGGTCACCACTTTCAGCGCAGCGATCCACTCGCGCGTATTGCCGTAACGGATCACCCGGATGCCACCGGCATTGGTGGCGATGTTGCCGCCGATCGAGCACGAACCACGAGCGGCGAAATCGACCGGATAGATCAGGCCGTGGCTACGGGCCGCTTCATGCACGGTCTGCAGGATGATGCCTGGCTGCACGGTAAGCGTGCGATCGACCGCATTGAAATCCAGCACGCGGTCCATCCGCTCCAGGCTCAGCACCAGCTCGCCGTTGGCTGCCACTGCCCCGCCGGACAAGCCGGTGCGACCGCCGGACGGCACGATCGCGACCTGCTGTTCGTTGGCCCAGCGCACGATGACCTGCACTTCCTCGACACTCGCCGGCAACGCGATCGCCAGCGGCGCCGGCGTCCAGCGGCGGGTCCAGTCGCGGCCGTAATGCTCCAGATCGCCCGGCGCGGTGAGCAGGCGCAGATCGGGCAGTCGACGGGACAATTCGGCAAGACGTGGATCGGGCATGCTGGGCTCCGGAGTATTCCTGCAGCGTGCCAGCCGCATCGCCTCGCGTCCAGTGTTGCAGCGCCGCAAATCGTCTCCGGCTCTGGCATAGTAGGGACTCTTTCCTGCACGGACCGACGCATGCAAACCTCCTATCCCCGCCAAGACATCAAGGTGTTGCTGCTGGAGGGCGTCAGCGCCAGTGCGGTCGAGAACTTCAAGCGCGCCGGCTACAGCCAGGTCGAGCTGCACGCGAAATCGCTGCCGGAAACCGAGCTGAAGGCACGCATCGCCGACGCGCACATCGTCGGCATCCGCTCCCGCACCCAGCTCAGCGAGGATGTGCTGGCACAGGCCAAACGCCTGATCGCGGTCGGCTGCTTCTGCATCGGGACCAACCAGGTCGATCTGAATGCCGCGCGAAAACTAGGCGTGCCGGTGTTCAACGCGCCCTACTCCAACACGCGCAGCGTGGCCGAGCTGGTGATCGCCGAGGCGATCATGCTGTTGCGCGGAATCCCGCAGAAGAACGCGCTGTGCCACCGCGGCGGCTGGACCAAGTCCGCCGCCGGCAGTTACGAGACACGCGACAAGGTGCTCGGCATCGTCGGCTATGGACACATCGGCACCCAGGTCGGCGTGCTGGCCGAGAGCCTGGGTATGCGGGTGATCTTCCACGACATCGAAACCAAGTTGTCGCTGGGCAATGCGCGCGCGGTTTCCAGCCTGGACGAGCTTCTCGAACGTGCCGATGTGGTCACCCTGCACGTACCGGAAACCCCCGCCACGCAGCTGATGATCCGGCGCGAGCAACTGGCGAAGATGCGCACCGGCGCGATGTTGATCAATGCCTCACGCGGGAGTGTGGTGGACATCGACGCCCTCGCCGCAGCACTGCGTGACGGCCATCTGGCCGGCGCTGCTGTGGATGTCTTCCCGCTCGAACCGAAAGGCAACGATGATGCCTTCGTCTCGCCCCTGATCGGCATGGACAACGTGATCCTGACCCCGCACATCGGCGGCAGCACGCTGGAGGCACAGGACAATATTGGCATCGAGGTCGCCAGCAAGCTGATCCGCTACAGCGACAACGGCTCGACGCTGTCGGCGGTGAACTTCCCCGAAGTGACCCTGCCCGAACATCCCAACAGCCGCCGCCTGCTTCACATCCACCGCAACGTGCCTGGCATGCTGTCGCGCGTCAACGAACTGTTCTCGGCCGGCAACATCAACATCGACGCGCAGTTCCTGCAGACCGACAGCGAAGTCGGTTACGTGGTGATCGATGTCAGTGCCGATGCACAGCAGGCCAATATCTTGAAGGACCAGCTGGCGGCGATTCCCGGCACCTTGCGCAGCCGCGTGCTGTACTGAGGATGAGAACGAAAAAAGCGCCCCGCGGGGCGCTTTTTTCGTATCCAGTTGCCGAATTGGTCGGGGCGGCCGGATTTGAACCGACGACCCTCTGCCCCCCAGGCAGATGCGCTACCAGGCTGCGCTACGCCCCGACTGTTCGGCAAGACCACTAGTCTAACAGCTCACCGGGCCATGCCGGAAGCCATGGATGAACGCGTTGATCTCAGCGACGCAGCAGGGTCAGCACTTCTTCCAGTTCCATCCGCACCTGGCGCACGATCTGGTGCGAGATACTCGCCTCCATCCGCGCCTGCGGGCCTTCCAGCCGAGCGCGCGCGCCGGTGATGGTGAAACCCTCGTCGTACAGCAACGAGCGGATCTGGCGAATCATCAGCACGTCGTGGCGCTGGTAGTAGCGACGGTTGCCGCGGCGCTTGACCGGATTGAGCGCGGGAAATTCCTGCTCCCAGTAACGCAGCACGTGAGGTTTCACACCGCACAACTCGCCGACTTCACCGATGGTGAAGTAGCGCTTGGCCGGGATGGCAGGCAGTTCGGTGTTATTCCCTTGATCCAGCATAGCCCTCGACTCTTACCTTGAGTTTCTGTCCCGGTCGGAACGTCACCACGCGACGGGCGGAAATCGGAATCTCCTCGCCGGTTTTCGGATTGCGTCCCGGTCGCTGGTTCTTCAGCCGCAGATCGAAATTGCCGAAGCCGGACAACTTCACCTGCTCGCCGTTTTCCAGCGCCCCACGGACGACCTCGAAATAGGCGTCCACGAATTCCTTCGCCTCACGCTTGTTGAGGCCTACATCGAGGAAAAGCCGCTCGGCCATTTCCGCCTTGGTCAGCGCCATCTCATCCTCGCAGCTTTGCCTTGCATGTTTGCTCCAACGCAGCGATCGCTTCGCGTACGCAGCAATCCGCGTCGTCGTCAGTAAGGGTGCGTGAAGCGTCCTGTAAAATCAAGCCCATAGCGAGACTTTTTCGGCCGGCTTCGACCCCTTTGCCGCTGTAGCGGTCGAACAGCCGCAATTCCTGCAGCCGTGCGCCGAGACTGCCGCGAACGGCCTGCTCAATCTGTGACCAGCTGATCTCTTCCGGCAAATCCATCGCGATGTCCCGGCGTACCGCGGGGAATCGCGGAACCGGCCGTGCCAGCGGCAGGCGGCGCGCCAACAGCGGCTCCAGCGCCAGTTCCAGCACGTGCACGTCAGCGCCGAGATCCAGCGCCTTGGCAAGCTGCGGATGCAGCGCGCCGAGATAACCGACGGTTTCGCCATCACGCGCCACCCGGGCGCCACGGCCCGGATGCAGCCAGCCTGGCAAGCCGTCGGCATGCACTGACCAGCGCTGCGGCTCGCCGCCCCAGGCGATCAGGGCGTCGAGATCACCCTTTAGATCATGGAAATCGAGCTGACGAGACGGCTCGCCCCATTGCTCGCCACGTGCATTGCCGCAGGCAACGATCGCCAGGCTCGGAGTCTCCACCGGTGGATCGCCCGCGGCAAACACCCGCGCCACCTCGAACAGCCTTACACGTTCCTGCTGGCGCGCACGGTTATGCCGCAACGCCTCGATCAAACCCGGCAACAGCGACGGACGCATGATCGCCAGATCGGCAGACAGCGGATTGGCCAGCGGGACCAGCTGCTCGGTGAAACCCCAGCGCACCAGCAACTCGGCAGCGACGAAGGACAGGTTCACCGCCTCGTAGTAACCGCGTGCGGCCAGTTGCTCGCGCAGCGCGAGCTCGTTGATGCGTGCTTCCGGCTCGATCGCCAGCGCCAGTGCGCCGGCCGGCGAATGCGTGGGGATGTTGTCGTAACCGGAGATGCGCGCGACTTCCTCGATCAGGTCTTCCTCGCGCTCGACGTCGAAGCGGCTGCTGGGCGCAGTGATCTGCCAGCCTTCCGCATCTATATCCACTCGCATACCCAGCGCGGTGAAGATGCGAGCCACTTCGGCATCGGCCACGTCCACGCCCAGCACGCGCTTGAGACGTGCGCGGCGCAGCGTCACGGTGGCCGGCTTCGGCAGATCGACCAGGTTTTCTGCGACCAGCACCGGCCCGGCGTTGCCGCCGGCAATCGACAGCAGCAGCTCGGTGGCGCGTTCCAGCGCACGGCGCGGCAGTTCCGGATCGACGCCACGTTCGAAGCGATGCGAAGCATCCGTGTGCAAACCCAGCTTGCGCGCACGTCCCATGATCGCTGCCGGCGCGAAATGCGCCGACTCCAGGAAGATGTTGCGGGTGGCCTCGGTGACACGCGAATCGAAGCCGCCCATCACACCAGCCACCGCCAGCGCCTTGTGCTCGTCGGCAATCAGCACGAAGTCTTCGCCAGGCTTCGCTTCGCTGCCATCGAGCAACTTCAACGTCTCGCCAGCATGCGCATGGCGCACCACGATGTCGCCCTGCAGCGTGTCGTTGTCGAACGCATGCAGCGGCTGGCCAAGTTCCAGCATCACGTAGTTGGTGATGTCGACCACCGCGCCGATCGGACGCAAACCGGAACGACGCAGGCGCTCGGCCAGCCACAGCGGGGTGCGCGCGGCTGGGTCGATACCTTCGACGATACGCCCCAGATAGCGCGGTGCATCCTTGCCGGCTTCGAGTCGGATGCCACGGCGCGCCGCGCTGGTGACTGCAGCGGCAGCTTGTTCCGGTACTTTCACCGCACTGCCGAACAATGCCGCGACATCATGCGCGAGACCGACCAGCCCCAGGCAATCGGGGCGGTTCGGCGTGAGCTTCAGCTCGATGCTGGCGTCGGGCAGGCCCAGGTAATCGGCCAGCGACTGGCCCACCGGCGCATCCAGCGGCAGTTCGAGCAGCCCGGAGGCATCGGCGTCGATACCCAGCTCCTTGGCCGAGCACAGCATGCCGAACGATTCGGCGCCGCGCAGCCTGGCGGCCTTGATCGCGATACCGCCGGGAAGGTTCGCACCGACGGTAGCCAGCGGCACCTTGATGCCGATGCGCGCATTCGGCGCACCGCAGACGATCTGCAGCAACTCGCCCTGACCCGCATCAACTTTGCACACCTGCAGACGATCGGCTTCGGGATGCTTCTCGGTGCCGACGATTTCAGCCACCACCACGCCGGCAAGACCTTCGCCCAGCACGGTCAGTTCTTCCACTTCCAGCCCGGCCATGGTCAACGCATGAGCCAGTGCGGCGCGATCGGCCTTGATCTCGACCAGCTCGCGCAGCCAGTTCTCGGAAAATTTCATTGTGTCGTTTCCTGCTGACGCTTAGGCGAACTGCTTGAGGAAGCGCAGGTCGTTCTCGAAGAACGCGCGCAGATCGGAGACGCCGTAGCGCAGCATCGCAAAGCGCTCCACGCCCAGACCGAAGGCAAAACCGGTGTAGCGCTCCGGATCGATGCCGCAGTTTGCCAGCACGGCCGGATGCACCATGCCGCAGCCCAGCACTTCCAGCCAGCGCGTCGAACCATCTTCGGCATCCCAGCGGATGTCTACCTCGGCAGACGGTTCGGTGAAGGGAAAGTAGCTGGGGCGAAAACGCATCTCGAAATCGCGCTCGAAGAACGCACGGATGAATTCGGCCAGCGTGCCCTTGAGGTCGGCAAAGCTCGAAGTCTCATCGACCAGCAGGCCTTCGATCTGGTGAAACATCGGCGAATGGGTCTGATCCGAATCGCTGCGGTAGACCTTGCCAGGCGCGATGATGCGGATCGGCGGCTGCCGGCCTTTCATCGAACGGATCTGCACCGGCGAGGTATGCGTGCGCAACAGACGCCCGTCGCCGAAATAGAAGGTGTCATGCATGGCGCGCGCCGGATGATGCGGCGGGAAGTTCAGCGCCTCGAAGTTGTGCCAGTCGTCTTCGATCTCCGGACCATCGGCGCGCTGGTAACCAAGCCGCGCGAAGATCGCCGAGATACGCTCGAGCGCACGCGTGATCGGATGGATGCCGCCACGTTCGCCATCGCGTCCTGGCAGGCTGATGTCGAGCTTTTCAGAAGCCAGCCGACGATCCAGCTCGGCCTGTTCCAATACCTGCTTGCGCGCGGCCAGCGCATCGGCGAGGCGATCCTTGACCCGATTCACTTCAGCGCCACGTACCTTGCGCTCGTCCGCTGCCAGCGCACCAAGCGCCTTCAATGCGGCAGTGACGATACCGCTCTTGCCCAACAGGCTGACACGCAGCGCGTCGAGCGCCTCCAGCGTGTCGACCTTGTCGATTTCGGCCAGCGATTGTGCGGCGCGGCTGTCCAGATCATCCATCGATGCGATTCCGGCTTGAGGATCCACAGAAACGAAAACGGGGAGGAGACCATGGCCTCCTCCCCGCTTGCTTTACATCATATCGCGCTGACGCAGGAGCGTCCGACGATCAAGCGGCCAGACTGGCCTTCGCTTTCTCGGCGATCACTTCAAACGCCTTGATGTCATGCACAGCGATGTCCGCGAGCACCTTGCGGTCAACGGTGATGCCGGCCTTGCTCAGGCCATTGATCAGGCGGCTGTAGGACAGGCCGAACATGCGCGCAGCAGCGTTGATACGGACGATCCACAGGGCGCGGAACTGACGCTTGCGCTGCTTGCGGCCGATGTAGGCGTACTGACCAGCCTTGATGACGGCCTGGTTGGCAACGCGGAAGACCTTGCGGCGGGCGTTGTAATAGCCCTTGGCACGACCGATAACTTTCTTGTGACGACGACGGGCGGTAACGCCACGCTTTACACGAGCCATGGTTTATCTCCTC
>DAHUXL010000086.1 GCA_027307195.1 Rhodanobacter sp.
GAGATCGACGACATCACGATCAACCCGGCCGATCTCAAGACCGACACCTTCCGCGCCTCGGGCGCCGGCGGCCAGCACGTCAACAAGACCGACTCGGCGATCCGCATCACCCACCTGCCGACCGGAACCGTGGTCGAATGCCAGGAAGAACGCAGCCAGCACAAGAACCGCGCCCGCGCGATGAGCCTGCTGAAGGCGCGCCTGCTCGACACCGAACGCAGCAAACAAAGTGCCGAGCAAGCCGAGGAGCGCCGGCTGCAGGTCGGCACCGGCGATCGCAGCCAGCGCATCCGCACCTACCGCTACAAGGACAACTTGGTCACCGACCACCGGATCGGCCTGAACCTGTACAGCCTCGCCGAAATCATGCAAGGCGACCTCGGCGAACTGGTCGACACGCTGACCCGCGAACACCAGGCCGACCAGCTGCAGGCGCTCGGCGGAGTCTGACAACGTCATCACGACATGGCGGGGTAACCTGTGGAGGACGTTGCATCGAGCGAGGTGGGCATGAGCAAGCACTATCGCAAGGCGATGGAGGAACTGCAGGTCGAGCTGGTCCGGTTGCAGCGCGGTCTGCGCAGCAGCGGCAAGCGGCTGCTGGTGATCTTCGAAGGCCGCGACGCCGCCGGCAAGGGCGGCACCATCAAGGCCATCACCGAGAGCCTGGACACCCGCGACTATCGCATCGCTGCTCTGGGCAAGCCGAGCGAGGCCGAAACGACGCAGTGGTATTTCCAGCGCTACGTCGCCCACCTGCCCAGTGCCGGCGAGTTCGTGCTGTTCGACCGCAGCTGGTACAACCGCGCCGTGGTGGAGCCGGCGATGGGTTTCTGCAGCCAGCAGGAATATGAAGCCTTCCTGGAGGCGGTGCCCACGTTCGAGAAACTGCTCACCGACGACGGCATCGTCCTGCTCAAGTACTGGCTGGCGGTGGATCAGGCCGAACAGGAAGTGCGCTTCGCCGAGCGCGCCGACGATCCGCTGAAACGCTGGAAACTCTCACCCGTCGACCTGGTCGCGCGGCAGAAATACGCCGAGATGGGCAAGCTGCGCAACGTGATGATCGAGCGTACGCACACGGTCAACGCCCCTTGGTTCGTCGTTGATTTCAACGACCAGAAACGTGGCCGCATCAACCTGATCCGGCATCTGCTGCAGCAGGTGCCGTTCGATGACAAACCGATCTCCGACGTGAAGCTGCCCAGGCTCAAGGGCAAGCCGAAGACCGAGCACGTCACCGACAAGGCGGTGCTGGTGCCGGACACGTTCTGACCTTCAACCGGTATGGAAACCGCGCAGCTCCTGCTCAAGCAGATCCTGCTCGATCAGGTCCTCGCGACTGACCGTCTCGACGCGTGCCTCCGGCGGCCCCTGCTGCAGCCAGCGCTCCAGCGCATCGAGTGCATCCGCTGCGCCACTGGCCAGCACTTCGACGCTGCCATCGAACCGGTTCTTCGCATGCCCGGCCAGACCGAGGCGCAACGCCTGCTCGCGGGTGCTGGCGCGGTAGAACACGCCCTGCACCCTGCCGCTGACGATGAACCTCGCGCTCGGCATCACGGCCTGCTCATCAAAGCGTGCGCATCACGGCTGGCCGATCAAAGCGGCCAGGGATGCCTCGGTAATCGGACCCACGATGTGTTTGGCCACCTTGCCATCCGGGCCGATCAGGTAGGTGGTGGGCAGCCCGCGCGGCTCGTCGAAATCCTTCAGCGGCTTGTCCAGCGTGACCTGGGCGATCGGATAGACGACGGGATGCTTGGCGACGAAAGCCTTGATGTCGGCCAGTTCGCTGTCGTCGTAGGCCAGACCGATCGCCGCCACATTCTTGTGGGTGGCGACGAAGTGCGAGATGTCCGGCATCTCCTTGATGCACGGCACGCACCAGGTCGCCCAGTAGTTGACGATCACCCATTTGCCGCGCTGCGCGGCCAGGTCGAACGTCTTGCCGTCCAGCGTGGTGACATGCAGTGTCGGTTGCGCGGGCATGGCGGCCTGCGCAGGCGCCGCGAACGCCAATGCCGCGGCCAATGCGACCACCGGGGTGAAGATGGATGAGAACAAGGTCATGCGGGTAGTTCCTCGGTAGTGGCAGCGGGGCCGGTGCTCACGGGATAGATCTGGTCGAGCCGCACGCTCAGCTTCGCTTCCAGTACTTTGGCCAGTTCGGCCAGCATGGTCAGCAATTCCGGCGGCAGTTCGATGCCCAGTGCCGCAGCCTCCTGCACCGGTTCCAGCGGCAAGGGATAGTCGATATGCCGGTATACGCGCAGCAGGTCGGTGCAATCGAGACTGCGGCAGAGCAGCCAGCCACCGGCCTCGCCGCGCTGGATCAGGTCGGCCTCGCGCAGGTCCTCGAAATAGGCGGCGATCAGCGCGCTGCGCAGGTACGGTTCCCTGGCGCGCACATCGGCTGGATCCACGCAGCCGCCAACCCGCTGGGCTTCCACGAAATGTCTCAACACCACCAGCAGGCCGAGGAACTCGGCACCTTCGGGCAGCGTCTCCATCGGCGGGTGATATTCGAACGCCGACGCCGAGGCGGCGATCGACGCGGCCAGGATCACGATCACCCACGACAGGTAGATCCACAGCAGGAAGATCGGGATCGCCGCCAGCACACCGTAGATCTGCTGGTAGGTCTGCGCGTGCTTCACGAACACGGTGAAGCCCCAGCGCGCGATCTCGAACAGCACCGCGCCGAGCAGCGCGCCGATCGCCGCGTCGCGGCGCGACACCTTGCAGTTCGGGATCACCGAATACATCAGCCACAGCGTGAAAAACGTCACCAGGAACGGCAGTGTGCTCAACAGACTGCGGGTGATGCCGCCGAGCTGGTCGGCCGCCGTGTGCAGCAGCGGCATCGCCGTCACGTAGGACGTCACCGCGATGCCGCCGACGATCAGGATCGGCCCCAGCGTCAACGCCGCCCAGTACAGCAGCAGACGCGAGCCCCAGTTGCGCGGCTGATGCACGCGCCAGATCCGGTTCAAGCGATCCTCGATGCTGATCATCATCGACACCGCACTGAACAGCATGACCAGGATGCTGATCCCGGTGAGCTTGCTGGCATTGGCCGCGAAGCCCAGCATGGTGTTCTGCACCGCCTCGCCCGCCGACGGCACGAAGTTGTTGAACACGAAGTTGACCAGCGTGTCGCGCGCCGGCTGGAACACCGGAAACACCGAGAACATCGCGAACACCGCCACCGTCAGCGGCACCAGCGACACCAGCGTGGTGTACGACAGCGCACCCGCCGTCTCGAAACACTTGTCATCGACAAAGCGTTGCCAGATGAAGCGGCTGAAACTCGCCGTGCGATCGCGATTGAAACGCCGGGCCATCGGTATCCTTGCGTGGCGGCACAGTGCCGCAGCCAACCATCGTGGGTATCGGTCGCTACACTAGCGCACCACCGATGAATGTCCCAAACACATGAGCCCCTCCCTATGAGCTCCCGCGCATGAGCCACGAGATCCTGGTCCTGTATTACAGCCGCAGCGGCCACACCGCCCAGCTGGCGCGCCTGATCGCCCGCGGCATCGAGGAAGTGCCCGGCATGCGCGCGCGCCTGCGCCAGGTGCCGCCGGTGGCGCCGGTGACCGAAATCGCGCAGCCACCCGAGCCCGAGGACGGCGCGCCGTACGTGCAGAAGCAGGATCTGCTCGACTGCGTCGCACTCGCCATGGGCAGCCCCACCCGCTTCGGCAACATGGCGGCGCCGCTGAAATATTTCCTCGACACCACCGGCGCCGAATGGGCCAGCGGCGCGCTGGTCGGCAAGCCGGCGGCGCTGTTCACCTCGACCAGCACCATGCACGGCGGCCAGGAATCCACCCTGCTCTCGATGGCGCTGCCGCTGCTGCATCACGGCATGCTGCTGCTCGGCGTGCCGTACACCGAGCCGGCACTGACCGCCACGCAGAGCGGCGGCACGCCGTACGGCGCCAGCCACGTCGCCGGCGCCAAGGGCGACAACCCGATCAGCGAGCACGAACGCGAACTGGCCCGCGCGCTGGGCCGGCGCCTGGCCGACGTGGCCCGCCGCCTGGCGGACACGCCATGACCGCCGCCATGCGCGCACCGATCCTGCCCGTCTATCGCGTCGGCCTGGCCGCCTGGGCCTTGCTGGTCGTGCTGCAACTCGCCTGGCATGCCTGGCTGGTGCCGCCACAGAGCATGCCGCTGACCCTGCTGCTGGCGATCACCGTCGTCCCGCTGCTGCTGCCCCTGTTCGCCCTGCGCGACGTGCGCCGCGCCCTGCTCTGGGTCGGCATCCTCAGCCTGTTCTACTTCTGCCACGGCGTGTCCGAGGCATGGAGCTCGGCGGGCGAGCGCTGGCTGGCGATCGCGGA
>DAHUXL010000105.1 GCA_027307195.1 Rhodanobacter sp.
TCGCCAGCCACGCGGCCACGCATGAAACCCTCGATGTCCTTCAGCACCACGCGCCGCGGATGGAAGCTGGCGGCGATCGCGGCGAGCTCGCGGATATCGGTGTCCTCACGGTTGCCAGCCTGGCCCAGCACCAAGCCAAGACGTCCGCGGCCCAGCGATGTCGTCGCGACGCCGAGCAGGCCGCGCAGGCCTTCCGGGTTGTGCGCGTAGTCGACGAACACCTGCAGCGCGCCGAAGCGCCAGTGCTGCAGGCGGCCGGGGTTGTCGGCATGCGCGCTGCCGAAACGCGCCAGCACGTCGGCGATGGTCTCTGCCGGAATGCCGAGCGCTGCGGCAGCCAGCGCAGCCGCCGCGATATTCGCGATGTTGTAGCCGGCGCTGCCGGCGAAGCTCAATGGCATCTGCGCGACCACGCCCAGGTCGTGATCGACGCCCTGGTGGAACAGATGCAAATGACCATTGCGCAGGCCACAAGTGCTGCCATGCTGTTCGCGCCGTGCGCGCAGCAACGGATGCGCATCGTCGAGCGCGAACCAGCCGAGTGGCACCGCCAAGGCACCGGCCTGCCTGACCAGCACGGCGTCGTCGGCATTCACCACCAGCAGGCCATCGGTACCGAGCACACGCGCGACGGTGAGCTTCACCGTCGCCAGCCCGTCCAGGTCGTGGATGCCGTATTCGCCGAAATGATCGTCGCTGACGTTGGTGACCACGGCCACGTTCGCACGCTGCACGGCGAGGCCACGACGCAGGATGCCACCACGCGCCGTCTCCAGCACCGCGGCCTCGACCTGCGGCTGGCGCAACACCTCGCGCGCACCGGCCGGGCCGGAGAAGTCGCCGGAGTCGATCACACGGCCATCGACGAACACGCCATCGGTGCAGCTGTGCCCGGCATGCCAGCCATGCGCCTGCGCCATCACAGCGAGCAGGCGTACCGTTGTGGTCTTGCCGTTGGAGCCTGTCACCAGCGCCACCGGAATGTCGTGCAACGCAGCCCACGGCACGGCGTCGATGGCGGGAAGATTTTTCAGCGGCCAGCTGCAGACGCCCGTTCCCTCGCCGATCGAGAACACCTCGTCGTCGATCAATACGGCAAGCCCGCGCGCCTGGGCGGCTCGCACCAGAACCGGCAGTTCGGGCTGTCGTTCGGCAGCAGCGAACGCGCGCAGCGTATGCAGCGCGGAAGCGTCGTCCCAAGCCGCGGGGTGCCCCGGCGCATGCATACCCGCATCCACGCCATGTGCGGTAGCCAACGTCGCCAGCCACGCCCATTCATTCACTTCGGTCGCGCTGAACAACTGATCGATCGGCGCTTGGAAAGCGAGCGCTGCGCCTCCGGCATGCCGGCGCACGACGAGCGGCGGGTCACCCCAGCCGAGTGCGCGACAGGCAAGCTGCGTGCGCGTGCGCCAGCCAGCCAGCAACGCGTCGTCGATGACGACACCGATGGTTTCCAGCACGGCACCAGCGCCATCGAAGTACAGGTTGCAACCGGTGAGACGGCGCGAATCGTCGAAGGGCAAGACAGCGGGAAGAATGCTCAATCGTCACTCTCGCGTGAGAAACGCACGCCGCGTTCGTCGCGCACCACGTCGCCCAGATCGGCAAAGCTGGCCTCGTCGAACGCCGCCTCGGTCACTGGCGGTGTGATCGGTGTCGCGCCGGCTTCCGCACGAGCCTCGGGCGCGCCTTCGGGACGGAACTTGATGATCTGCTTCCACGAGCGCACCAGCGCATCGGCGAACACCAGCAGCAGGTCGCCGGAGCGGCCCATGCCCAGTGCGGCGTCGATCGCCTTCTGCTCGTCCGGAATGATCGAGATCGCATCGTCCGTCACGCCGGCCGCGCGCAGCGCGCGCGCCAGGATGCCCGGCACCTCGTCACCATCGCGTCCGCGCAGGGCGTCGTCGCGGCGACAGATGTAGTGATCGAAGCGCCCGGCCACCGCGTCGGCGATCGCGACCAGATCCTCGTTGCGGCGATCGCCGGGACCGGCCAGCACCACGATGCGTCGACCGGTTGTGTCGAGGCGCCCGGCCAGGTCGGCCATCACCGCCACCGCGTGCGCGTTGTGACCGTAATCGAACAGCACCTTGAACGGATGCTCGCTGTACACGTTCATGCGTCCGGGCGCCTGGAAGAACGTGGTGTCGAACGTGCGCAGACCCTGGCGGATCGCGTCGAGCTTGATGCCGAGCGAGAACGCCATCGACGCGGCGACCATCGCGTTCTGCACGTTGTGCAGCGCACGCCCTTCCAGTGTGGCCGGGATCAGGTGCGTCCACAGCAGCGGGATATGGCTGCCCTTGTCGTACAAGGTGATCATCGCGCCGTTGACGCCGGCCTCGAGCGCACAGGCGCGGCCACCCGCACGCACGTGCTCGCGCACCAGCGCATGCGACGGGTTCATGGTGACGTAGCAGATCACCTTGGCGTCGGTGTAGCCGGACATCTTCAGCACCAGCGGATCATCGGCATTCAGCACCGCGCAATCGGTGGCCACCTCGACCACGATGCGCTTGACCTCGGCGAGTTGCTCCAGCGTATCGATGCCCTTGAGCCCCAGATGATCGGACTGCACGTTGAGCACCGCGCCGACGTTGACCTTGGCCACACCCATGCCGGCGCGCAACAGGCCGCCGCGCGCGGTCTCCAGCACGGCGATGTCGATCTGCGGATCGGACAGCACCATGCGTGCCGACACCGGCCCGGTCATGTCGCCCTCGACCGTGCGCTGGCCGTCGATGTAGACGCCGTCGGTGGTGGTGAGGCCCGGCGTATAGCCGGCCATCTTGGTGATGTGCGCCAGCATGCGCGCGGTGGTGGTCTTGCCGTTGGTGCCGGTGAGCGCCGCAATCGGCACCCGCGCCGGCGAGCCGGGCGGAAACAGCATGTCGATCACCGGGCCGGCCGCATCGCGCGGCGTTCCCTCACTCGGACTCACATGCATGCGGAAGCCCGGCGCGGCATTCACCTCGCAGATGCCCCCACCGATGCTCTTGTAGCTCTCGGCGATATTGGTCGACAGGAAATCGACGCCGCCCACGTCCAGCCCGATCGCGCGGATCGCGCGCACGGCCATGTCGCGGTTGTCCGGATGGATGATGTCGGTGACATCGGTGGCGGTGCCGCCGGTGGACAAATTCGCGGTGGAACGCAGGAACACGGTTTCGCCTTCCAACGGTACCGATTCGGCGGTATAGCCGACGCGTTCCATCATCATCTCGGCCTGCGCGTCGAGCACCAGCCGGGTCAGCACTTTCTCGTGACCGATGCCACGGCGCGGATCCTGGTTCACGATGTCCACAAGCTGCGCGATCGTGCTGTTGCCGTCGCCGACCACGTGACCCGGCGTGCGCCGCGTGGCCGCGACCAGTTCACCGTTGACCACCAGCAGGCGATGGTCGTCGCCGCTCAAGAAATTCTCCACGATCACCGAGCGCGAGTGCTCGCGCGCGGCCTTGAAGCCCTCGACGATTTCCTCGTCGGTCACCAGATGGATCGAGATGCCACGACCGTGGTTGCCATTGAACGGCTTGGTCACCACCGGCACACCGAGCCGGCGTGCCGCGCGCAACGCGCCGTCTTCACTTTGCACCAGTTCCTGCTTCGGCACCGGCAGACCGAGCGAGGCGAGGATCTTGTTGGTCTCCTCCTTGTCGCCGGCCAGCTCGACCGCGATGTGTGGCGTGCGGCCGGTTACCGTGGCCTGGATGCGCTGCTGGTACTTGCCGTGACCCAGTTGCACCAGCGACTGGTCGTTGAGGCGCAGCCACGGTATGTCGCGCTCCTCCGCCGCACGCACCAGCGAAGCGGTGGAGGGCCCAAGCGCACGGCGTTGGGCGTAACGGATGAACTCGTCGCGCGCGGTCGACCACTCCCAGCCCTCCGGCACGCTGCCGCGTGGCCGCAGCTCTGCCGGCAACAACGAGGACAGCAGGCGCAGCGCCAGTTCACCGGCGGCGATGCCTTCTTCCTTCTGCACGTATTCGTAGACCACCGAATACACGCCCGGCTTGTCGGCGCTGCGCGTCTTGCCGAAGGTGACGTCTTCACCCGCGACGTTCTGCAGCTCGATCGCCACGTGTTCGAGCACATGACCGAGCCAGGTGCCTTCGCCTTCGCGCATGCGGCGGATGAAGCCGCCTGGCTCACGATACGAGCAACCGTGCTCGGCCAGCCCCGGCAAGGCGGCGACCAGACCATCGACGAAGGTTGCCCCGAGTGTTCCCGTCGGCCACTGCTCCAGCTCGCCCAGATCCAGCTCCAGGCGGATCACCGGGAAGTGCGCATACAACGACGGACCGACGAAAACGGAACGTTCCAGAATGCGCATACGCAGCTCCTTGAGCCTTGGTCGAGCCGTGATCGAGTCCCGTCGAATCGGGGACTCGTGCTATGAAATCTGTTTTGGTATCGCCAGCGTACCCGCCGAGGCGTGGCGCGTCTGCATGTTGAACGTGGCCCCGGCGATCAGCACATGGATGGTCATGCCCAGCATGCACACGGTGTCGTGCTCGCCGGCCTCGGCCATCGAGGAGAACTGCAGATTGCCGGCGTCCAGCACAGTGACCGCACCACTGCCCTCCACTTCAACGGTGTTGTCCGGACGGATGAAGGCGGCGGTGTCCTCGTCCAGGCCGATGCCTACCGCATACGGGTTGTACGCCAGCGCGGCCATCAGCCGCCCCAGCCGGTCACGCTGGCTGAAATGCTGATCGATGATGAAGCGGTTGGTCAGGCCCAGCCCCGGCGCCAGTCGCACGCTGCCGGCGGTAGGCGACAGGCCTTCCTTGCCGAACGCGATCATGTGCTCGCTGAGGATGCTGGCACCCGCGCTGGTGCCGCCCACGTGCACGCCGCGCGCATTCAGCGCGCGGATGCGCTGCGCCACCGGCGTGCCACCGAGCATCGTCGACAGGCGCAGCTGGTTGCCGCCGGTGAAGAAGATGCCGGTGGCCTGATCGAGCCGATCAAGACGGTTCTTTTCCACTGCATCGCGGCGCATGTCGAAATCGAGCACGCCGACCTCGCCGGCACCCAGGCCGGTGAACAGTTTTTCGTAACGCGGTCCGGTATCGGCCAGCTGACTCGCCGTCGGAATCACCACGATGTTCGCGTCACTGCCGCCACACAGCTGGACGAACCGCTCGAGAATGCGTGGATCGTTCTCTTTTTCCTCGGCGCCACCGATCGGTACGATCCAGCCGCGCTGTTCCCCCTCCACCACCCTGCTGGGACTCATCCTTCCCTCATCTGTTTCGTTCCCGTCTTGTTTCGATTTCATGCAGTTCTCTGAGTCCGCAGGATCATCTGATCCATGCTGGCGCATCGAACGTCTAGGTGGTGTGCTCGAACGTGCCGCGATGTTCGATATGGCCATCGCGCACGTGCACGACGCCGCCGGCTATTACATCATGCGCGGCGCCGGCAGCGTCCAGCGCGACCAGATCCGCATCGGCGCCGACCTGGATCCGCCCCTTGCCCGGCAATCGCAACAGCCGTGCCGGGTTGCTGGTGAACGCCGGCAGCGCGCGCTCCAGCGGCACGCCGCGCTGCAGCACTTCATGCAGGGTTTCCAGCAATGCGCCGGATTCACCGACGCCCATGCGACAGACATGACCCTCGGCGTCGAACACCGGCAGACAACCACCGGCATCCGAACTGATCGTGATGCGCTCGGCTGGTGCACCGCTGTCGAGGTAGCGCATCAGCGCATCGGCAGCGCTCCAGGCATCCTCGCCCTCCTCGACCGGAAACGCGGTGAGGTCGATCGTGCAGCCGCGCCCGGCAAGCTCCAGCGCCTCGTTGAACAGCGCCTTGCGCCGGTTCACGTGGGTCGGATGGAACACGCGCGGCGGCAGTTCACTTTCGCTCAGCGCACGACGCACAAGATCGAGTCCGCGCGGACCATCGCCCAGATGCAGATGCAACACGCCAGCCTTGCCGGTCATCAGCCCGGCGACATGCGCGTCGGAGGCCAGCCGCAGCAGTTCGTCCAGGGTCGGCTGGCTGGAGCGGTGATCGCTGATCGCCACTTCGCCGATACCAATCAAGGCCTCGATGAACACCAGGTCGCCGCGCACCGTACCGGTCAATGTCCGTGGCGGTACGTGGTAACCACCGGTGAAAGCCAGCGCCGTGAGTCCTTCCTCGCGCAGCGCATACACCGTCGCCAGCAGGTCGCGTGGCCCACGCGCCACATCATCGGTGCCGAGCAAGCCGACCACCGTGGTGATCCCGGCACGGGTGAAGCGCGACACGCCCAGCGACGGTACACGCGTGCGAAAACCCGCCTCGCCACCGCCACCGGTCACATGCACATGGGCGTCGATCAGCCCGGGAATCAGCCGACGTCCGTGCAGGTCGATGGTCTGCACCGCCAGCGTTGCGGGCAGTTCGGACAGCGTCGCGCCCATCCACAGGATGTGGCCTCCGCCCAGCAGCAGATGCTGCAGCCCGAGTGGTTCGGGCGCATGGACCTGCGCATTGCGGAGCAGCAAGAGATTCATCGATGAAGCGTGACGACCCTCCGCAGCGCCGTCAAGCCATGCCGGATGCCATCTCGACCAAATGCTTCCACAGCAGCGACAATGGGCCATGAGCATTCGATCATCCGTGTTGCCCACCACTCCGGCGATCTCCCCATGACGTCGATGCCCCAGCGCGAACCCCGGCATGTCGGCCTGCGTGTGATCGCGATCTACGAGGCGGTCAAGACGCTCGGCCTGATCCTGGTGGCGCTCGCGGCGTTCCATCTGGACCGCACGCAGAACTTCAATCACCTGGTGCACTGGCTGGAGCACCTGTCGCTGGCCGATACCGACGGTTTGCGCTGGAAGCTGGTCAACCTGCTGCAGGAGATGGGGCCGAGCAAGTTCGTCGCGATCGGCATCGTGGCGCTGGCCTATGCGGTGCTGTTCGGCATCGAGGGGATCGGCCTGTGGCTGGGCAAGCACTGGGCCGAATGGTTCACGGTGATTGCCACCGGCTCGCTGATTCCGCTGGAGCTGTACGAGACGCTGTATCACTTCGGCTGGCTCAAGCTGGCCACCCTGGTCGGCAACGTGGTGATCATCGTCTACCTGGTGCGCATCGCGCTGCAGCCACGCACGAAGCACTGAGTCGTCACACCTCGTGATGCACGGCCTCGGCGGACAGCGTGCCGGTGACGTCGTCGCGCCTCGGCATCAGCTCGACCAGATACATCGCCGCCAGGATCAGTCCGCCACCGAGCAGCATGCGCCAGCTCAGCACGTCGCTGCCCAGTGCCACCGCGAACGCCGCGGCGAACACCGGCTCGGTCGTCATCACGATCGCGGCGCGGGCGGCCGGCAGGTGCGACTGCGCCCAGGTCTGCATCAGCATCGCACCGGCGCCGGCGACCAGCGCCATGTACAGCACGGCCAACCATGCGCTGCGATCGGGCGGCAACATCGGTCCGTGTGGTGCGGTGGCGAGCAGGCAGACCGCGGCGATCGCCACCATCTGTACCGCCGACATGCCGAACGCCTCGCCCTGGCGCGACCACTGACCGAGCCCGACGATGTGCAGCGCATACAGCGCGGCCGAGGCCAGCGTCAGCCACACGCCGAGATCCACCGAGACGCCATTGAGCGACAACAGCGCCAGCCCGGCAGTGGACAGCAGCACCGCCAGCCAGACGATACCGGCCATGCGCTGACGCAGCAGCAACATCGCCAGGATCGGCGTGAACACCACATACATGCCGGTGGCGAAGCCGCTGACGCTGGGCGCGATCAGGGACAACCCCCAAGTCTGCAGCAGCTGACCGGCACCGTAGACGACACCAAGCAGCAGGCCTCGGATGACCTGCCTGCGGCCAAGCTGCCATACCGGCCGCCCGAACAGCGCCAGCATCACCAGCGCGGCGATCGCGAAACGCACGGCCAGAAAATCCGCCACCGGCATGCGCGCGACCACGTCCTTGATCAGCACGAAGGTCGAGCCCCATACCGCCGTCATCGCCAGCAGACCGAACGTCGCCAGCGCGGTGATCCGCCGCGACGCCGTCATCGACGCAGCAACCGCCGCCACAGCTGGCCGGGAATCTGCAACAGGAAGTGCGCCCAGATACCGAGCCACACCGCCGCCGCCACCAGCGGATTGCGCGCGGCCGGGTCGTGCTTGCGGAACCAGCGCCACATGCCGCGATGCTTGTAGCGGCTGACGAACACCGGCCGGTGCCGACTGGAACTGCCCTTGCCGTGCAGCACGCGGATATCGCCGGCCAGCAGCACCTGATAGCCGATGTCGCGCACGCGACGGCACAGATCCAGATCCTCGCAATGCAGGAAATACTCTTCGTCGAAACCGCCGAGACGCTGGAACATCGCACGCGTCATCAACATCACCGCACCGGACACCGCCTCCACCTCGATCACTTCGGCGGGGATCTCCTGCTCCACATTGACCTTCTCGCCGGAGCGGCCGAGCAGGCTGTTGAGCGAACGCTGCAGCAATGGATCGCGTCGCCATGATGCGGGGTCGGGATGGCCGTCCGCATCGCACACCACCGTGCCGATCAGGCCCGCTTTCGGCTTGCTGGCCTGCAGCGCAAGCAAGCGGTGCAGGTCGTCGTCGCGCAGCAGGCAATCGGGGTTGAGTATCAGCAGCGCGTAGCCGTGGGCCTGCCTCGCTGCGAGGTTCACCGCCGGGCCAAACCCGAGGTTCTTGTGGTTGTAGATCACCTTCAGCCGCGGATCATGCGCATGCGCGCGCTCGATCGCCGACGGCACACCATCATGCGAGGCGTTGTCGATCAGGATCAGCTCCAGCGACAACGAGCTGGCCAGCACGCTGCGCACGCACTCGCGCAATGCCGGGCCGCTGTCGGCGGACACCACGATCACGCTGAGCGCCAGCGAAAACGGCGAGCGATGTTTGGCCGAAGTATCCACTGCGCAATTATGCGCGGAGACGCACGGCGGGAACACCGCTTGTCGCAAAATAATCAGGGTGGTCGTGCATGGACGACGGCTGGCGCTCAGTCCTCGTCGTCCTGGCCCAGCACGGCCGGCAATGCCAGCGGCATGTCACCCTCGCGCCGGTTCAACCACGGTTGCTCGCGATACCAGCCGCACAATTGCCAGCCGCGCAGGCGATGTCGACGCTGGCGTTCACGATCCCACAGCACGATGCCGCGGTCGTTCGACATGCGTGCCACGAACCAGCGCCCTGCCGGACTGAACGCCGCGTGCGGGCCGACACGATCGACGCCGCTGCCGTCGGCAAACAGGAAGCTTCCATCGCGATAGTCCACACGATGGGCGAGCGGATCGGTCAGCCCGTCATCTGCCGATTGCCAGATCGGCAACTGCAGCTCGATGATTTCCGCGACCGGACCGATCGGCGCCATCGCCAGCTCGGGCCATTCGGCGGACACCGCAGCGGCCGGATCGCGACGTTGTTCCCGATCCAGCCACGCCTCAAGTCCGGCCAGCAGCGTGTAACCGGCCAGCGCACCAAGCAGGGCCGCACCCCAGGCAAACGCATCACCGCCAAGCGCTCGTTGCAGCGCGAACAACACGCCGGGCAGACCCCAGCGCAGCCCGCGCCGGATCAACGCGGCGTGCTCGCCGGCCAGTCGATGCTGCAACAACAGCACCACAGCCACCAACGCAAACAGCAGCGGCAGACCCAGCCACCACGGCAGCAGCGCCAGCGCCACCATCCAGGCCAGCGCCGGCAGCACGATGTACCAACCAGGCCAGCGCGAGGCGGCCATCGCTCAGTCGTGTGTCGCGCGAAGCGCGATCAGCCGCACCACACGCGTGCGTTGCGGAACATGCGCATCCACGGTGAATCCTCGCCCCACTGTTCCGGATGCCAGCTCAGCTGCACGCTGCGGAACACGCGCTCGGGGTGCGGCATCATGATCGTCACGCGGCCATCGGCGGCGGTAAAGCCGGCCAGGCCACCGGGCGAACCGTTGGTGTTGAGCGGGAAGTCCTCGGTCGGCTTGCCGCGGTTGTCGACGAAGCGCACCGCACCGCTCGACTTCGACGGACTGCACGCCTGCGGAAAGCTGACTCGGCCTTCGCCGTGCGCCACGGCCACCGGAATCCGCGAACCGGTCATGCCCTTGAAGAACAGGCTCGGCGAATCGAGGATTTCCAGCGTGACCAGCCGCGACTCGTACTGCTCCGACGCATTGCGCAGGAACTTCGGCCAGTGCTGTGCGCCGGGAATGATCTCCTTCAGCTGCGCCAGCATCTGGCAGCCGTTGCACACGCCGAGCGCAAACTTCGTCTCGTCAGCGAAGAACGCGGCGAACTGCGCGCGCAGCATCTCGTTGTACAGGATCGAGGTGGCCCAGCCGCGACCGGCACCGAGCACATCGCCGTAGGAGAAACCGCCGCAGGCCGCGAAGCCGCGGAAGTCAGCCAGCTTGATCCGG
Source organism: Rhodanobacter sp. (assembly GCA_027307195.1). Lineage (GTDB taxonomy): Bacteria > Pseudomonadota > Gammaproteobacteria > Xanthomonadales > Rhodanobacteraceae > Rhodanobacter. The sequence continues at coordinate 10,424 of DAHUXL010000105.1, forward strand.
CCGCTGGCCAGATCGGACATGTGCACGTCGACCGCATCGAAACCGGCGCGGGTGAACGCCGCCGACATCTCGACCTGACCATTGACGCCCTGCTCGCGCAGGACTGCGATGCGCGGACGCGCGCCGCTGGCGATCAGTGCCGCCGCCACGTCCTCTGCCGGATTGAAGCTGAGCTTCGGCGTGATGCCCGGATCGGCATCGTCGAGCCGCCACTCCTGCTCGGCATCGGCGCTCTGCGGGTTGTCGCGCAGGCGCTGCATCGCGTAGCTGGTCTCGTTCCACGCCTTGAACAACGTGCTCCAGTTCCACTTGAACAAGGTGTCGTCGCCGAGGAACAGCTTGATGCCGAGCTTCTCCTTCGGCCGACCGATGCGGTAGCTGATACCGGCCAGGTTGTATTTGATCAGCAGTGCCTCGAACGCCTCGCGGTTCGCCTCGGCCACCTGCATCACTGCGCCGAGCTCCTCGTTGAACAGCGCGCGCAGCGTCGCCTCGGCCCAGCCATCCAGCTGGATCTCCAGGCCGCAGTGACCGGCAAACGCCATCTCCAGCAAGGTGGTGATGACACCGCCGTCGGAACGGTCGTGATAGGCCAGCAGCAGGCCGCCAGCATTCGCTTCCTGCACCAGCTCGAACAAGGCCTTAAGTCGCTTGGCATCATCCAGATCCGGCGGTACACCACCCGAGCGGTTGAACACCTGGGTCAGCGCCGAGCCGCCGAGACGATCGCGTCCGGCGCCCAGATCGATCAGCCACAACGCGGAGTTGCCGCGATCGAGCTTGATCTGCGGCGTCAGCGTGCGGCGCACGTCGCTGACGCGGGCGAAGCCGGTGATCACCAGCGACACCGGCGACACCGTGCGCTGTGGCGTATCGCCGTCCTGCCACACGGTCTGCATCGACAACGAGTCCTTGCCGACCGGGATCGAGATATCCAGCTGCGGGCACAGCTCCATGCCGATCGCCTTGACCGCATCGAACAGCGCCGCGTCTTCGCCGGGATGGTTCACGGCCGCCATCCAGTTTGCCGACAGACGGATTTCGCCCAGGCTCGGAATCGCCGCAGCGGCCAGATTGGTGATCGCCTCGCCAACCGCCAATCGCGCCGCATCGGCACTGTTCAGCAGCGCCACCGGCGCGCGCTCGGCCATCGCCATCGCCTCGCCGGCATAGCCGTTGAAGTCGGCAATGGTCACCGCGCAATCGGCCACCGGCACCTGCCACGGGCCGACCATCGGGTCGCGATGGTTCAGGCCGCCGACGGTGCGGTCGCCGATGGTGATCAGGAAACTCTTGCTGCCCACAGTGGGCAGGCGAAGCACGCGCAGGAGTGCCTCGTCCATGCCGATGCCGGTGAGGTCAGGCAGCAGATCGATGCGCGGCTTGATCCGTTTCGCATCGCGATGCATCCGCGGCGGCTTGCCGAACAGCACGTCCATCGGCAGGTCGATCACGGTCAGCTCGCGGCGCGGATCGGTCAGCACGAGCTTGCGCTCGACCGTGGCATCGCCGACCACCGCATACGGGCAGCGCTCGCGCACGCACATCGCCTCGAACTCGGCCAGATTCTCCGGACCGATCGCCAGCACGTAACGTTCCTGCGACTCGTTGCTCCACACCTGCATCGGCGACAGCGACGGGTCGTCGCAGGGAATCTTCGACAGGTCGATCACGCCGCCGACGCCGGCATCGTTGAGCAGTTCGGGGATCGCGTTGGACAGGCCGCCGGCGCCGACGTCATGCACGCTGACGATCGGATTGTTCTCGCCGCGCGCGCAGCAGGCGTCGATCACTTCCTGGCAGCGCCGCTCCATCTCGGCGTTGTCGCGCTGCACCGAGGCGAAGTCGAGCTCGGCACTGGATGCGCCGCCGGCCACCGACGAAGCCGCGCCGCCACCAAGTCCGATCAGCATTGCCGGGCCGCCCAGCACGATCACCTTGTTGCCCGGCTGCACCGCGCGCTTCAGCACGTGGCCGGCACGCAGGTTGGCCAGGCCACCGGCCAGCATGATCGGCTTGTCGTAACCGCGACGCAGGCCGGCTTCACCGGTTTCATGTTCGTAGCTGCGGAAATAGCCGCCCAGACACGGCCGGCCGAATTCGTTGTTGAACGCGGCGGCGCCTAGCGGACCGTCGCGCATGATCTCGAACGCGCTGGCCATGCGCGGCGGCAGCGGACGATTCACCTCCCACGGCTGCGGATGGCCGGGAATGCGCAGGTCGGATACCGAGAAACCGGTGAGGCCGGCTTTAGGCTTGCCGCCGCGACCGGTCGCGCCTTCGTCGCGGATCTCGCCACCGGCACCGGTGGCCGCGCCGGGCCATGGTGCGATCGCAGTCGGATGGTTATGCGTCTCCACCTTGATCGCGTAGTCGATGCGCTCCTCGTGGCCGCGCCACACGCCATCGGCGGGGTCGGCGAAGAAGCGTTTGCCGACGCTGCCCTCGATCACCGCCGCATTGTCCGAATACGCGGACAGCGTATGCGCCGGCGAATGCTGGTGGGTGTTCTTGATCATGCCGAACAGGGTCTTGTCCTGCTCGGCGCCATCGACCGTCCAGCTGGCGTTGAACACCTTGTGCCGGCAATGCTCGGAGTTCGCCTGGGCGAACATGAAAAGCTCGGCGTCGGTCGGGTCGCGGCCCAGTTCGGCGTAGCGCGCAACGAGGTATTCGATCTCGTCATCGGCCAGCGCCAGGCCCAGACGTGCATTCGCTTCGGCCAGTGCCGCCTGCGGATCGCCACCGAGCGCCACGTGCACCAGATCGCCGGGCGAGCCGGCCAGGAACAGGCCTTGCGCGTCCTCGATCCGCTCCAGCACCGACTGTGTCATTGCGTCATGCAGCACGGCCATGATCGCCGCGTGATCCGGCGCCTCGACCGGCGGCAGTCCGGCAACCTGCCAGGCCAGTCCGCGCTCAACCCGGCGCACATCGAAACCGGCGCCGTGCAGGATGTCGGTGGCCTTGCTCGACCATGGCGAGATCGTGCCCAGTCGCGGTACCACCCATAGCGTGGCTGGCTCGGGCTGCGCGTCCTTCGCTTCCAGCACGCTCAGCAAGCGCTGGCGCAACGCACCTTCCGGCGCGGCATCCACGTCGATGAAATAGACGAACCACGACGCCTGCACGCGCACGCCACGATGCAGGGCATCCAGGCGGGTATTCAGACGTTCGAGGCGGAACAGCGAGAGGGCGCTCTGCCCGTCGAGTGCGATCATGCGGGGAACGGCTGCTATGCGAAGGAAACGCCTATTCTAGCCGATGCTGCAATACGGCATAGCCGTGGGCGGGAAAGGCGCGCCACACGGCCTTTCCGGGCTGGCGGGAGCCTCAGCCGCCCTTTTGCAGCGCTTGCAGCAGCTGTTCCGGGGTGACAAAGCCACCCAGGGTGCTGCCATTCGGGCCGATGATCGTCGGAGTGCCGTTGACGCCAAGTTTCAGGCCGAGGTTGAACTGGTCCTCGACCGGATTGGTGCAGGTCGCCGCCTTCGGCGCGTGCCCTTCCTTCGCCGCCGTGAACGCCGCCTTGCGATCGCTGGCGCACCACACCGAAACCATCTCGGTATAGGTCGGCGTGGGTCGCCCCGCCGTGGTGGTCACGCCTTCGCGCGGCCACGCCAGATACTCCAGCGCGATCCCGGCCTTGTTGAAGTCAGCCACGTGTTCGTGCAGCGCACGGCAGAAACCGCAATTGACGTCGGTGAACACGGTCACCGTGTATTTCGGGTGCTCTGGCGCAAACACGATGCGCTGGGAAGCCGGCACCTTGGCCAGCTCGTCCTTGCGAAAGCGCGACCAGGCGGCATCGCCTAGGTTCTGGTGCTTGCCCAGGTCGATCAGGTCACCGTGCATCAGGTACTTGCCATCGGTGCTGACGTAGACCATCTGGCCGCCCGCGATCACCTGATAGAAACCCGGCATCGGCGCCGGCGCGATCGAGTCGACCTGGATATTCGTCGACAAACCCTTGATCGCCTGCTGCACCATCTGCGCCGCGGCCGGAGTGACCGTCGGAGCGACGACCGGCGCTGCTCCGGTTTCGGCCGCACAGGCGCTCAGGGAAAAGCTGCCGATACACAGCGCCAGCAAAAGTTTCTTCAACATCACCATCAACCTCATCCGATCATTCCGCGCGCAGGCTGGCGGCGGTCAAGCAGGCATTCTCGCACAGGCAGCTGAACGCGCTTCAGGCGCACAGAACGCCACGGTGGGTAGTCACCTGCAGGGCGCGATACCGTCACGAAAGAACATGCGGTGCCAGACGATCACGATGGCGAGAAGTCGCCTCCTGTATCCGCACAAACGCGATCCGGGCCGCCGTTCAATGATAGATTTCCAAGATTCGAGTGCCCCTGACGGCTCATCGCCGTGGTTTGCGGCGCATCGGCCTCCTCATCCAACAACTTGAACTGCAAGGCGGAATCATCGTGATCATCTGCGCTCCCAACGTACTGACCGCCGAGGAACTCAGCACGATACGCAGCGAACTTCGCAACGCCTCGTTCGTCGACGGCGCCAGCACGGCCGGCTGGTCGGCGCGTGAGGTCAAGAAGAACCTGCAGGTCGCCATCAACACCGAGAGCTACGCCAGGTTGCAGGAAATCGTCAGCACTGCCTTCATGCGCAGTGCCATGCTGCAAATGGCCACCCTGCCGACTGCAACGACCCAGGTCCTGTTCAACCGCTATGACGTCGGCATGACCTATGGCCCGCATGTCGATGCGCCGGTGATGGGTGGCCTCGGCAGCGCGGTGCGCAGCGATATCGCAATCACCGTGTTTCTGTCCGACCCGAAAACCTATGACGGCGGCGACCTGGTCGTGGACGCCAATGGCATGGAATGCGGGTTCAAGCTGGATGCCGGATCCGCCATCGCCTACCCGGCCAACTCCCTGCACCACGTCAGCCCTGTGACCCAGGGTGCACGTTATGCCGCGGTCATCTGGGTGCAAAGCCAGATACGCGATGCCGGCAAACGCGAACTGCTGTGGGACCTGGACAATGCCAAACGGCAGATCTTCAGCCGCGAAGGCAAAAGCGCGACGTTCGACGCCATCAGCAAGTCACATGCGAACCTGCTGCGCATGTGGGCAGACGTATAGAACACCCGCTCGGGCAAGCAACACCATTCGCTAGCGCCTTATCACCCACGCGGATGATGCTGCGCATGCAGCCGCTTCAGGCCCTCCTTCGCCACCAGCGTATAGATCTGCGTAGTGCTGAGCGAGCTGTGGCCGAGCAGCATTTGCAGGGCGCGCAGGTCGGCGCCGTGGTTGAGCAGATGCGTGGCGAACGAGTGGCGCAGCACGTGTGGCGAGATGCGTTTCGGGTTGATGCCGACCTTCAGCGCGTAGCGTTTCACCAGGGTCCAGAACATCTGTCGGGTCATGCCTTCGCCGCGCTTGCTGAGAAACAGCGCTGCCGGTTGGCGGCCTTTCGCCAGCTGCGGCCGCACGTCAGCCAGATACGCGCCGATGCGCTCCAGCGCCAGCTCGCCGACCGGCACCAGCCGGTCCTTGCCACCCTTGCCGGTGACCCGCAGCACGCCCTGGCGCGTATTCAGCGCGGTCAGCGGCAGCTCGACCAGTTCGGATACGCGCAGGCCGGAGGCGTACATCAGCTCCAGCATCGCGCGATCGCGCAGGCCCAGCGTGGTGGCAGTATCGGGCGCGTCGAGCAGGCCTTCGATCTCGCGTTCGGCGAGTGCCTTGGGCAGGCTGCGCGGCATCTTCGGACGCTCGATCAGCAGAGTCGGATCGGCAAAGCCCGGCTCGTTGCGGGCGAGGAAGGCGTAGTAGCGGCGAAACGCCGACTGCCGTCGCGCGATCGAGCGCACCGCGACGGACTGCGCGCCGTGGTACGCGGAAATATCCTCGCGCCGCGCCGTGTGCAGGCTGCGGCCGCGACCGGCCAGCCAACCAGCCAACGCTTCCAGATCGCGGCGGTAGGCCTCCAGCGTGCGATCGGCCAGCCCGTCCTCCGACCACACCCGTTCCACAAATGCAGCAATGCTCTGTCGGTCGGCTTCGGCGATACTGGTGCGGTTTTCTTCCTTCTCCATGCGCACGATGCTGGCCATTGCGCGCGCACTACGCAAGCGACTGACGACCGATGCCCGCGAACCTCGCCACCACCGATCTACCCTGCCCACTGTGGCGCCGCCTGTTCGCACTGGTCTACGACCTGCTGATCGTGGTGGCGATCGTGATGGTGGTCGGCCTGTTGTGTCAGCTGGCCACTGGCGGCCAGCTGATCCACACCGCGGGAAAAACGGTGGTGCCGATCTGGTACCAGCTGCTGCAGGCGCTGGTGGTGATGACGTACTTCATCAGCTCGTGGCGGCGCGGCGGCCAGACCGTCGGCATGCGACCGTGGCGCATCCGGGTCACCCGCGACGATGGCGGCACGCCCTCGTTGCAACAGGCGCTGATCCGCGCGCTGGTCGCAGCGGCACCACTGGTCTTGCTGATGCTGGAGCCGATGCTCGGACTGCATGCAGCGTTATGGACGCTGTTGATCGCATGGGCCGGCTGGTTTGCGGCGGCCTTGTTCGATCCGCGCCGCCGCGCCGTGCACGATTTCGCCGCGCATACCGAGATTCGCCTGCTGGAATGATGGCGGCGTGGTGAATGTCTGCAACACTTCGCCGGCTTCACACTTCCCTCAGCGCGCACAAGGTCCAATCCGACGATGCCGCAACCGCGCCCCGCCGAAAGCCGCAACGACGCCGAACTGATCCGCGCCAACCGCGGCTTCTACGAATCGCTGTGGGCCGCAGCCAGGCTGATCGGGCCCGAGCGCTTCAACACCTGGCCGCTGCTGCGCGAACTGGCCGCTGCCGCGCCGCGTCGGCTGGAAGTGGCACCAGGCCTGCGCCCGCGACTGCCGCTGGACGGCACCTGCTTCGTCGACCTCAGCCACGCCGCCCTGCACTGGTTGCACGCAAGCGGCGCTCAGGCGGTGCACGGCATGATCGGCGCACTGCCCTGCGCCGACGACAGCTTCGAGCTGGTCTGCGCGCTCGACATTCTCGAACACGTCGCCGACGACGACAGCGCACTGGCCGAACTGGCCCGTGTGGCGACGCCCTGTGCCAGCGTGCTGCTGTCGGTGCCGCTGCATGCGGAAGCGTGGACCGCGTTCGACGACTTCGTCGGTCACTGCCGCCGTTACGAACCGGCGCAGATCATCGCGAAACTCGCCCGGCACGGTTTCACCATCGAGCACAGCGCGGTCTACGGCATGCAGCCGAAATCCTCGCGCCTGCTCGACCTCGGCCAGTGGTTTCTGACCCATCGGCGCGAGCGCGCGATGTGGTGGTACAACCGGGTGTTCATGCCGCTCGGCCTGCACTTCCAGAAACCGCTGCAGTGGCGCGAAGGCCTGGGCGACGCGCAGGGCGTCGACGAGGTGCTGCTGCGCTGCCGTTATCGCCCGACCTCGCCGCCAAGT
>DAHUXL010000095.1 GCA_027307195.1 Rhodanobacter sp.
ATCACCACGCCTTCGTCGGTGTGAAACCCGGTAAGCAGGAACTGCGAACGGAACGGGCCGATCTGCTTCTCGGGGAAGTTGATCACGCCCACGATCTGGCGACCGACGAGTTGCTCGGCGCTGTACAGCGAAGCGATCTGCGCACTGGTCTTCTTCTCGCCATAAGGGCCAAAGTCCACCCACACTTTCCACGCCGGCTTGCGCGCTTCGGGAAACGGTTCCACCCGCGTCACTGTGCCGGCGACAATCCGCACCTTCTCGAAATCGGCCCAGCTGATTTCGCCCTGATCTGCTTCGCTCATCCTTCCAGCCTCGTCTTCAACCAGTCGCGACCCTGCTGCCACCAGTAGGTCGTCTGCGCACCAAGATAACCGAACGGCCGGTGCGTGCTGCTCAAGCCGTAATCGGCAAACTGTTTCCAGCGATTGTCACCACCGGCAATCGCTGCTGCCAGCAGTTCGCCTGCGGCACAGGTCGGCGCAAGGCCGTGGCCGCCAAATGCCTGCGCCCACCACAGCCCGTTGTCGCTGCCGCCGATCTGCGGCATCTGGTGGCGTGCGTAACTCATCAGACCCGACCACGCGTAATCAACCTTGACGCCGTGCAATTGCGGGAATACCCGCAGCAGGTCCTTCGTCAACAATCGTTGCACCGCCTGCGGCGAACGGTTGCGGATCGAGATGCGGCCGCCCCACAACAGCCGCGTGTCCGGCAGCGCGCGGTAATAATCAAACGCGAAGCGGCTGTCGTAAACCGCGGCGCGTGTATGCAGGCACTCATCCATCCGATGACCCAGCGGCTCGGTCACTATCACGTATGTCGCTATCGGCAGGATCGCGCGATCGATCGGTTTCTGCAGGCCGGCCAGATAACCACCGCACGCCAGCACGACCTGATCGACCAGCAGCTCGCCCTGCGCGGTACGCACACGCCACTGCAGGCCTTCGCGGGTGAGGCTGCGGACGCCGCTGTTCTCATGGATGCGCACGCCCTGCCCGGCCGCCGCGGCAGCGAGACCGATCGCGTAGTTGAGGGGGTGCAGGTGCAGCGCGTCACGCTCGTACAGACCATCGTGGTAGCGCTCGCTGCGAACGCGCTCACGCAGTTCGGTCTCGGGTAGCCACTGCCACTGGATGCCGTAATGTTCGGCCAGCAGTTGCTGGCGCTCGCGCAACACGGCCGGATCGCGGAACCAGTTGGCCCAGATCACACCATGGTCGACGGCATCACAGGGAATGGCGTAATCGGCGATCCGCTGGCGGATGCATTGCACCGCGTCGGTGGTGAGCTTGAACAAGGCCTGCGCGCGCGCCTTGCCCAGTTGATCGAGCAGCGATTGCTCGCCCAGCGAATAGCCGGCAAACACGAAGCCGCCGTTGCGGCCGGAAGCACCAAAGCCAACCTGTTCGCGCTCCAGCAGCACCACGTCGCGCACGCCGCGCTCGACCAGCCCCAGCGCCGTGTTCAGCCCCGCAAAACCGCCTCCGATGATGGCAACCCGTGCATGGTTGCTGCCTAGCAGTGGCGCGTGAGACGCATACGGCGTGGCCGTTGCGCGGTAATAGGACGAGGACGAATTCATGCTGCGGCGAAAGTTCACACCGATGCCCGGGATCGAGCAAGCATATTCCTCAAGCCTGGCAATGGATGGATGCACGATGCATGCAGTGATCCGGCCGCATGCATCGTGGATGGTTCAGAGTTGCCCGAGAAAGGCGCGCACGGTCGGCGCGAGCTTCGGATCCTGCATCGCCATGTGCATGGTGGCGCGCACCAGACCAGCCTTGTTGCCGCAATCGAAACGCGTGCCTTCGAAACGATAGGCCAGCACTTTGCCCTGCTCTTTCAGCAATGCCTCGATCGCGTCGGTGAGCTGGATCTCGCCGCCGGCACCCGGCGTGGTCTGCTCCAGCAGCTGGAAGATACGGCCCGGCAACACGTAACGACCGACCACCGCCAGGTTCGACGGCGCGTCGGCCGGCTTGGGCTTCTCCACCATGTGGCGGATCAAGGCACTGCGCTCGTCCACCGGCGTGGCATCGACGATGCCGTACTTGTCGGTTTCGTTGTGGGGCACTTCTTCCACCGCGATCACGCCCGCCTGCTGGGCGTCGGCCAGTTCGGCCATCTGCCGTAGTGCACCCTTGCCCGTGCCGATCGCGCCATTCCAGATCAGATCATCCGGCAACACCACGCCAAACGGTTCATCACCGACGACCGGCTTGGCGCACAACACCGCATGGCCAAGGCCGAGTGCCTCGGGCTGGGTCACGAAGATCGCCCGGACATGCCGCGGCAAGGTGCCCTGCACCAGCGCCAGCAATTCGTCCTTGCCCTTTTCCTGCAGCTTCGCTTCCAGCTCGTAGGCCTTGTCGAAGTAGTCGGCAATCGCGTGCTTGTAACGATTGGTGACGAAGATCAATGTATCGGCGCCGGCATCCACCGCTTCGTCGACGGCGTACTGGATCAGTGGCTTGTCGAGGACGGGCAGCATTTCCTTGGCGACGACCTTGGTCGCCGGCAGAAAGCGCATGCCGAGTCCGGCGACGGGAAATACCACTTTGCGCAGGGGTTTGCTCACTCACTGATCTCCGGGTTGGTTCGGCGGATCGACACCACGTTGTCCGGCTGCGCCGATTCGCTCCAGCGAAACGAAGGCAGCAGGCTGGACACGCAGCGGCGAAGCTCTTCTTCATCGAAAACGGTGACGGCCTCGGCAGCCTTGTTCAACAGTGCCTGCAGCAGTTCCCACGATACCTCGCGGTGCTGCGCCAGGAAAATCTTGGCATGTGCGGTGGCGCTGTAGTTTTCCAGCGGATGGAACAGTTCCTCGAACAGTTTTTCGCCGGCGCGCAGGCCGGTGTAGACGATCGGAATTTCGCTGCCCGGCTTCTTGCCGGCAAGGCGGATCATCTGTTCGGCCAGGTCGCGGATCTTCACCGGCTCGCCCATGTCCAGCGCAAAGATCTCGCCACCCTTGCCGATGCTCGCGGTCTGCAGGATCAACTGGCAGGCTTCGGGGATCGTCATGAAATAGCGCGAAATTTCCGGATGGGTCACGGTGACCGGACCGCCAGCGCGGATCTGCTCACGAAACAGCGGCACCACCGATCCGGCCGAATCCAGCACGTTGCCGAACCGCACCGTCATGAAGCGGGTATCGGCATGCGCGTCGAGGTTCTGGCAATAGATCTCGGCGACGCGTTTGCAGGCGCCCATCACGCTGGTCGGGTTGACTGCCTTGTCGGTGGAAATCAGCACGAAGCACTCCACCCCGAACGCACGTGCCGCATCCGCCACCGTGCGCGTGCCCAGCACGTTGTTGCTGAAGGCCGCACGCAATTGCCCCTGCAGCATCGGCACATGCTTGTAGGCCGCCGCGTGGAACACCACCTGCGGCTGGGCATTCGCAAACGCCTTTTGCATCGCCGCATGATCACCGCAATTGGCCAGGATGCCGTCGAGGATAAGCTCGGGAAAATCCGCACGAAGTTCCTGGGTGATCCGGTACAGGTTGTATTCGCTCTGCTCGACCACGGTGAGTGACTGAGCGCCGAGCCGTGCAACCTGCCGGCACAACTCCGAGCCGATCGAACCGCCACCGCCGGTCACCAGTACGCGGCGTGCGCTCAGGGTTTCACGGATCGCTGTCCAGTCCAGCTCCACCGCATCGCGGCCGAGCAGGTCCTCGATGGCCACTTCCTTGATCTCGTTGAATTGCGCCCGGCCCGCAACCACGTCTTCCAGTCGTGGCACGGTCCGATAAGGCAGATCGGTTTCGTCGCACAGCGACACCACCCGTCGCATCTCGACGGTGGAAGCTCCCGGCAAGGCGATCAGCAGCATGTCGACCGCCGCCTCGCGCGCCACCTCGGACAACTGGTCCAAACGACCCAGCACCGGATGGCCATTGATGCTGGCGCCACGCAGGCTGGCCTGGTCATCGACGAAACCGACCACCTCATAGCGACTGTCGTGATGCAGGTCGCGCGAAAGCACCTCACCGGCCCGATCCGCACCCACGATCAGAACCCGTTTGACCGTCTGGTTATGCAGCAGATCGTTGCGGCTGTCTTTCCAGTACCGATAGAGCAGTCTCGGAGCACCCAACATTGCCGCCAGCAGGATCGGATAGAGCAGCAGCACCGAGCGCGGCACGTTTTCGAGCCGGTCATACAGGAACAGCGCTGCGTAAATCCCTCCCGCACCGAACACCGCTGCACGCAGGATGTTCCACAGATCCGGCAGGCTGGCAAAACGCCAGACACTTCGATACAGCCCGGTCCAGCGGAAAATCAGCCCCTGCACCAGCAGCACAATCGGAATTTCAAGCAGCTGAAAGCTGACGATCTCATCCGGCTTCAAGGCATACCGCAGCAGTTTGGCGATCCACCATGCCAGCGCCGCCATCGCCAGATCGTGCAGCACGACCGCGATGCGCGGGTGAATGAAGCCGATGAGTTTACGCAGCGACATGGGATGCCCCTGACACGTGGCGTCGCAGACAACGACGTTTCAGCGCCAGCCATGCGGCTGCCGCTCCCAGATAAACAGCCATGGTAATCGGCAGCGCCATTCGCAGATGACTCCAGGCCAACCAGGCCAAGGGGGCGGCAATCAGCAGATTCCAGCCAAGATAAATGGCATCCGCCCGTGCATGTGTTCCGCCTCGACGTACCAGCCACTGATACAGATGTTCGCGATGAGCAGTGTACCAGCGCCGTCCGCGCCACATTCGCGTCAACAGGGTCAGACTGGCGTCCACCACGAACGCCGATGACAGGATCAGCGCGGGCCACAACAGGGCATGATTCTGCCGCCACAGCATCGCGCTGAACGCAAAGATCAGCAGGCCCACACTGCCGCTGCCGACATCGCCCATGAAAATCCGCGCCAGTGGTCGGTTGTAATACCAGAAACCAAGCGCTGCCATCGCCAGGGCAGCCGCAGCCAGTGCCAGCGCCGGCTGCGCCGCACCCCACGCCAGCAGTGCAAGGCCACCGCCGACAAATGCCGCCTGCTGCGCCAGCAAACCGTCGATGCCGTCCATGAAGTTGTGCAGGTTGATGCTCCACACACCGCCGATCAGCAGCAGTGGCAGCCACCACCACGACAAACCGGTCATCAACAAGGTGAGCGAAAACACTCCGACTGCAAGCACCTGGGCGCCCAGTCGCGGTAATACCGGCAATGCCCGGTGATCGTCCCACCAGCCAGCCAGTGCCACCAGCAAAAGCGCTGCGAGCAGACCTGCAATCACGTTGAGCGGCCATGCGGCCGGCTGGCTCCGCAGTGCGCCGGGCAGGCAGATCAGCATCGCCACGACGATACCGATACCGCCGCCGCGCGGCGTAGGCAGACGATGCGAGCGGCGCTGCCCGGGATGATCGAGCATGCCGCGGCGATGGGCATAAACAATCGCGCCACGCACCAGCAGCAACGTGATCAGCAAACTGGTCAGCAACCATCCCATGGTCGTGTACATCCTCAAGTTCGTCTCACTCGCTGGCTACGCCGTGAATCGGCCGGATCGTACTCCAGCTCTTGCAGCTGGGACACTGCCAATGATGTGCCTTGGCACCGAAGCCGCAACGGCTGCAACGGTACATCGCCTGGCCTTCCAGCAGCTTCTTGGTCAGGTCGCGCAGGATCAGGAAGTTTTCACGCGCCTCGCCTTCGATCTTGTCCATGGTGGCATCGATCAATGCCATCAGCCCTCTCACCGATGGCCGCAGGCGCAATTGGGTCGTCAGGAAGTCGATCGCCGCACGCTCGCCATCGCGCTGTTGGTAAAGGTGGGTCAGCGCCAATACTGGCGAGACGCCGTGATAACGCTCGAGCATGTTGCGCAGGAATATTTCCGCTCGTTCCATCTGCTGCGAATGGGCGTAGCTGTTGAGCAGCGGCGGCAGGATTTCCGGAGTGAACGCGATATCGGCGTCCACCGCTGCCTCATACGCCGTCACCGCCTCGGCGTGGTGGCCATCCTCTGATTGCAGACGGCCGGTCAGCATGAAGGCGCGTACGCAATCAGGCTGGCACTTGAATGCCTGCTGCAGATAATCGCGGGCTTCCGCACGGGCGCCATGCTGACGCGAACGATCGGCCAGCTCGCAATAGAACTGGGCGATCATCGGCGCCTCGTCCTCGCCGGTCATCACTTCCAGCCGGCGGGCGTGTTCGATCGCCTTGTGCCAGTCGCGTTCGTGTTGATAGATCGCGATCAGATGGCGCAACGCCGAAGGCGCATGCGCATCCATCGCGACCAGGTCCGCGAACAGGGCTTCGGCGCGGTCGAGCAGACCGGCGCGCATGTAATCTTCGCCAAGTTCAAGCAGTGCAACTGTCTTCATGGCATCGGACAGGCCCGGTCGCGAGACCAGGTGCTGATGCAAGCGGATCGCCCTATCCACCTCGCCGCGACGACGAAACAAATTGCCCAGCGCCAGATGCGTCTCGACCGTGTCGCGGT